>CAZWKE010000041.1:12546-31289 GCA_964634205.1 uncultured Spirochaetaceae bacterium | reverse complement strand
CGGTTTGATTTCCTGCCTGGATGTCGACAAATCCGCCAAAGCTCGTTCCGCGGAAACCACGATGGGGAGCGGCGTGAACGGAGCAGATGAGCAGACTGAGTTCAAGGGCACCGTTAGAAAATCAACGGTACACAAGGGTACACTGAGTGAGTACTCCTACTTCGCGCTTGTGACGGATGATGGAAAACAGATCGTTCTGTTTAATCAAAAAAAGCGTTCACTGGGATTTGACGAATATAAGGACAGGGACGTAATCGTAAAAGGGCATATGGGAGTCGGAACTATCGGCTGGCGCAAACAGAAAAAACAGGGGTTATTGGTTGACTCGATCAGATATGCCCGATAAACCAGGCAACCGCGTCATCCATCATCGGGAGACTCACCGTATGGCCGGTATCCGGATACTCCTTAAAGCAATAGCGTGAAGGGTCATCTTCATAAAAGCAGGAGAGCCGGGCGCCCAGTTTCCGTGCCCCGGCTGTACCGGTAACCGTGTCCCTACCGCCTACCTGGATAAAAAGCGCCGCATGCGGCGCCTTCTTGATGGCATACAGCGGATCCAGTTTGCGGAACCGTTCCAGTTCGGCCCTGCCGAGTTTTTTTGTCAGTGCGGGAGCTTCCAGGTGTTCATAATCCAAGGCGGGCACAAACGCCACGCCGGCCTTGAGGGTCGATTCGCAGGCACTGGCCAGCAGCGTGACGGCCCCTCCCATGGAGATGCCGGCCATACCACTTCGTTTCGGGTCGATTCTCTTGTCCCGCCGGTACAGGGTAAACAGGAATCTGCACTCATACAGATAATCACGGATCAGGGCAAGCCGGTTCATCCAGGACGCCGGTTCATGCGGATTGGCCGTGTACTTGTCAAGGAACTCGGAGGGGACAAAACGCTCTCCATGCAGCGGGGCGTCCGGCATCAGGACAAAAAAACCTTCGGCGGCAAAACGTATCGCATACCTGACGACCTTTTCCTTGGACTGCTCAAAACCATGAGCAAAGAGTATCAGGGGTAATTTCTCCGCGGTTGCGGACTGAGGATAAAGACAGAGTATGGGGACTGTCGCGCCGTACCCGGCGGGTTTTCGGTTTTTACGCCCATCGGTTCGGCGTCCTTCAGCTTGAGGACCTGCGGGTCGCGTCATGCGTACTTTTGTGTGTTCCAAAATAAGATTCGGCAGCCCGGCATCATATTCGGCAAGCGGTTTCAGTAACGTTCCCAGCAGTCCCGCTTCGCGGCTTTGCATCGAGGCGGGAATCCGTAACAGGAGATCATTGTCCTTCCGCTCGGCATTGGGGACACTGATCACTCTTCCGTGTTCATCCGTTGTGATCAAATACCGAGTATTATGCACCTTGTTGTCCTCCGGTGCGCGCTCTATCCAACAGGTGAAACAGCCCCATCAGCCTCCGTTCAAACCCATCCGGCCGCAGGTTCCGGTTTTTACGGAATTCCCTTTCGGCCTTCAACCGAAAGGTATCAAGTATCGCGGCAAGCCCATGTGTCGGCCTGCCCTGTTGCCGGAGGTAACCGATCTTGGCACTTACGGCCAGGATAGC
Organism: uncultured Spirochaetaceae bacterium; assembly: GCA_964634205.1. GTDB lineage: Bacteria > Spirochaetota > Spirochaetia > SZUA-6 > RPPD01 > JAFGGG01. The sequence continues at coordinate 29,732 of CAZWKE010000041.1, read as the reverse complement.
GTATACATGCATACTGATCCTGGTCAATCGTCTGAGCAGCAGCTCTCTCTCCGGAAGACGCGGACCAAAGCGTATAACCGCCGCCAGAAACAATCCGCGGAAGCGTCGCACCCCCTGCCGTGCCGTTCGCAGGGCGTTACGCAGGGCCCGGTATGAAAACCTGCGTCCTATTTTTCCCGCGAACACGCCCGAATGTACGGGCCCCTGCCGTGGGGATCGCACGGAGGGATCGGCACGTCCCCCTTCGGGTTTTCCGGTCCGGCGCAGCAGAGAGCCGGCAGACACACCGGGAATGGCGCGACGAAACCGGGCCGCGGTTAACATCAGCAGGCGCAGCAGCGGATTTTTATGCCGTAGAAGTTTGTTGAGGTTTCTGGCCAGTGAAAGCGGGGGATACATACTGTGAATCTCCGTGGTGCCCTCAAAAATCGTAGTCACCCGGAAGTCCCGCATCCGCTTTTCATACGGAGCGGTTGAAAGATAACCGCTGCCGCCGGCCGTCTGCATTGCTTCATAAAGGGTCTGCCAGGCACGGGTGGTGCCGTACAGTTTGCAGTGGGAACTCTCTATGGCCACATAGCCTACGGGATCGTGTTCCAAAAAACCGGCGGTAAAATGAGTCATGGCCCTGATTACCTCTTTTTCAACATAGGCCCTGAGGATCTTTTCCCGAATCAGTTCAAAACCAATGATGGGCCGGCCGAACTGCACCCGGGAGGAGGCCCGTTTTACCATATCGTTGTAAGAAACCTCCATTATTCCGGCGGAGGCCGCACCGAGTGCCAGCCTACCGTAGTTCAGGATGGTCATGGCGATCTTGAACCCGTCGCCGGGCTGTCCCAGGAGATTCTCCGCGGGGACCCTGACATTTTTAAAATGGATGGAGGCGGTTGAGCTGGCTTTCAACCCCATTTTGGGCATATCCCTGCCCACGGACACCCCTTCCCAAGCTCGTTCCACAATAAACGCGCCCAGTGTTCCCTCCGGCGCTCCTTCCAGTCGGGCGAATACGGTCATGCCCCCGGCATAATTGGCATTGGTAATGAAGGTCTTGCTTCCGTTCAGGGTATAATACGTCCCGTCCGGGGAAATCTCGGCGGTTGTTGTGATGTTTCTGCCGTCGGAGCCGATCCGGGGCTCGGTTAGGGCATAGCAGAAAATCATCTTACCCGATGCCGCGGGTGTCAGATACTTACGCTTTTGCTCCGGGTTACCGAAAAGGAGTATGCCCTTGATACCGATGGAAAGGTGCGCCAGGGCCAGAATTCCGACGGCCATATCCATTCCGGAGATTCGTTCGATAATTGCGATGTATTGGTGCAGGTCCAGACCCAGTCCCCCATACTCTTTGGGGATGATCAGGCCGAAGAACCCGATTTTTTTCAGCTTGGCCAGCAGTCCGGGCGGCATCCGGTCGCCGGACTCCATATCCGCCGGGGAGTAATCGGCCATACTCGCTTTGTAGGCCTTGACCAATTTGGCGACCGTGGGATCATCTTCCGGGGTTTCCCGGTAGAAGAGATTGTCCTTTCCCGGTTTTCCCAAATAGATACTTTCCATAAACGATGCGAATTTCATGCGTAAAACCCCCGTTCCTTGCGGGCCAACTCCCTGATTAACGCCCCCGGCACAAACCGCCCGCCCGCCCGCTCGGCGTAACGCTCCGTCAGGGAAAGCACGGTGCCGGTCCCCAGGCTGTCCGCGTAACGCAGGATCCCTCCGCGAAAAGCTGGAAATCCGGTTCCCAAAATCAAAGCCAGATCAAGATAAGCCGGTTTTTCGATAATCTTCTGTTCCAGACAAAGCGCGGCCTCGTTTATCATCCGGAGAAGCAGACGCTCCCGAACCTCATCCGCGTCAAATCGCCCCACGATCCTGATGTCCTGCCGCTTCAGGATATTCCCGACGGCCGGATTGGGACGGCGCTTTTTGCCTTCGTAGAGATAAAATCCCCGCCCGGCCTGCCTGCCGCCCAAACTTTTGTCCGCTTCCATCTCCGCCGCCAGTGCTACACCGGGAGAACGTTCAGGGTAGGCGGAGGAAAGGATATGGGCCACCTTCAGGGCGACCCGAATGCCGATCTCGTCCAGCAGCGCAAAAGGACCCATGGGCATGCCGAAATTCAGCATCAGGCGGTCAACCTTGGAAAAATCGTATCCTTCCTGCAAAAGGAACAGGGCCTCGTTCAGGTAGGACATCAGTATCCGGTTGACCAGGAATCCGTGGCAGTCTTTTACCACAATCGGGGTTTTCCCAAGCTCGCGCGCATAGCGTACCGCACGTGCCAGGGTGCCGGCAGAGGTTTTACCGCCCCGTACCACCTCCACCAGGGGCATACGGCTGACCGGGTTAAAGAAATGGAAGCCGAGAAAACGCTCCGGATGTTCGAGACCCCGTGCAAGCTCATCCACGGACAGGGAGGAGGTATTGGTGGCAATAATCGCGTCGGGACGGCAGAAAGTCTCCAATTCGGCCAGGGCATCGGTTTTGATCTTTTTGTCCTCCACGATGGCTTCGATAATAAAATCAGCCCTGCCAAAACCCCGATAATCGGTTGTACCGCTGACTTTTTGGGCCTTCATGTCGGCCTCACGCCGGTCGATCTTCCCTATGCGCACCAGGGTGTCATAGATGGTATGGACGGCCGCGTAAGCACCGCCTACCGCCTGCCGGTTGACGTCCTTCATTACTACCGAAACCCCGGCATTGCTGAACAGCCAGGCAATCCCACCGCCCATGGTTCCGGCCCCCAGCACCGCCGCCGTCTTAAGCGGCGGAGCCTCCTTTTTACCCCGGTGTGACTTGTGCCGCGAAGGTTGCTGTCGGCCGCCCGGCAGCAGCACCTGTTTTCGGGTTCCTCCCGGTGGGATTTCCTGCCGCGCGGTTGCCTGTGGGGGCAGGTACTCCTTTTTCAGGGCCTCCCCGGTAAAAAAAAGCCGAATGAGGTTTTTGGCGGTGGGGCTGACGGCCAGCCCGGCAAAGGCACGGCTTTCGGTCTTCAGGGCGCGACCCTCGGGACCGCGGCAGGTACGCTGTATTACTTTCAGCGCCGCAAGCGGGGCCGGATAAAGACCGCGGGTTTTCTTCAACACCGTTTTTTTGGCGGCGGCAAAAATCACGGCGCGGGTGATCGGGTTCTCACCGAGAAGGGAGCCGAATGAAAACCTTTTGCGGCGGGCAGCCATGATTTTTTTCCGCCCCGCCGGGGTGAGGACCAGCCTGATAAACTCCGCGGATTTTTCCTCCAAAGAATCGGACCGGTAAAGGGCATCGGCCAGTTTCATTTTGAAGGCGCGGGGGCCGTCCACCGCTTTCCCGCTTAACACCATGGGCAGGGCCCGGCGCAGGCCGATAAGCCGCGGCAGCCTGCGCGTCCCGCCGAATCCCGGGATGATTCCCAGGGTGACCTCGGGCAGGCCGAGACGGGTCTTCTTATTGTCCGACACCACCCGAAACGCGCAGGCCAGGGCCAGCTCAAGTCCTCCCCCCAGGCAGGCGCCGTCAATCACCGCCACCGAGGGAAAAGGCAGGCTCTTGATTTTATCGAGAACCCGCTGGCCGCGCGCCGATTTGTTACGCGCCTCGTCCTCGTTTTTTATTTCGGCTACCTCTTTCAGGTCCGCGCCCGCAATAAACACGTCCGGCTTGCCGCTTTGGAACACCAATATTTTAACCGCCGAATCCCTTCGTATCCGGTCAAGCAGGGCTTCCAGCTCCTCCATCAGCGGCGTAGACAGTGTGTTGATTTTTTCTTCCCGGTGGTCAAAGACCACCCGGGCAATACCGTCCTTATTCTTGGAAAGGCGAAAATAAGCACTCATTATTCCGCCTCCAATAACAGGGCCGCCCCCTGACCCCCGCCCACGCAGAGGGTAGCCAGTCCGGTCTGTTTCTTCGCGGCCCGCATTGCCCGCAGCACATGAATCACCAGCCGCGTCCCGGTCATGCCGACGGGATGCCCCAGCGCAATAGCGCCGCCGTGGATATTGACGATATCCAGATTCAGTTCACCCAACGCCTTTGGTTTTCCCAGGTAACGGGAGGCGAACTCCGCCGAGGCAAACGCACGCTGGTCCGCCAGGACCTGGGCCGCAAAGGCCTCGTTCAGCTCTATAAGCTCAATATCCTTGAGGGTGATCCCGCTCTTGTCCGCGAGTCGTGAAAACGCATACACCGGCCCCAACCCCATCCTCTCGGGCTCCAGGGAGGCGTACGCATAGGACTTTAAAAATCCCAACGGTTTCAGGTCCCTTTTTTTTGCCTCGGACTCCTTCATTACCAACACGGCCGCCGCCCCATCGGTTATGGGACAGGAATTTCCCACCGTGACCGTTCCCGTAACCGGTTCAAAATAGGGACGAAGTTTGGCCAGCGCCTCCATGCTTTGGTTTTCACGAGGCCCGCCGTCCGTATCCATGATCCGGCTGAAATCAGGAGGCAGGGGAACCGGGGTTATTTCATCACGGAATACCCCCTCCCTGATGGCGCGGACCGCGCGCTTATGACTCATCAAGGCGTATTTGTCCTGTTCTTCGCGTGTAATATGGAACTCCCGGGCCAGAACCTCGGCGGTCCGGCCCATGATCAGGCCGCTGATCGGATCGGTCAGCCCCTGAATGACGGCGATCTCGGGCCTTAGGTACCGCGGCCTGAAACCCAGGAGTATTTTCAGTTTCTCAAACGGTTTTTTGGCCTTTTGCAGGCGGCGAAAAAAATCAGTCATTCGTCTGCCGAATAAAAACGGAATATTACTCATCGATTCCGTACCGCCGGCAATGATCACCCGCGACTCACCGGCCAGGATCTTGTTTCCCGCCGTGGTAATGGACTCCATGCCCGAAGCACAGTTCCTGCACACAGTATACGCGGGAACAGCCTGCGGGATACCCGCTTTCAGGGCCGCCACCCTGGCGATATTGGCCGCGTTGGCCGGCTGGGCCACGTTCCCCAGGATCAGCTCATCCACCTCCCCCGTATCCAATGCTGTCCGTAAAATCAAGTCCTTGATCGCGTATACCGCAAGATCGTCCGCGCTGATATGGCGCAGTCTTCCACCCGCCTTATCCATGGGCGTCCTTACCCCGTCTATAATTGCAATACGTTCTTTCATGCCGACCTCCCCAATATTTTAACATGGTCCCGATACATCTCCTCTATCTCGTTTTTGAATTCTTCCTTGATAACGAACCGGCGAATCTTCATGGTCGGGGTCAGTTCCCCGCTTTCCACGGAGATCGGGTGCGAAATAATTTTAAACTCCAGAATCTCCTCCGAATGGTGCACATGTTTGTTGACTTCATCGATGTGCCGGCGGATTTTATCATGCACCAGGTCCCCGGCCAGGAATGCTTCCGCTGAAATACGGGTGTTGCCGGACTTCTCCTGCAGCTCTTTCACCGCTTCCATATCGGGAAATATAAGGCAGCTCACAAATTTTCTGCTTTCCGCGATAATGACGGCCGCGTCCACAATATCAAGTTTCTCTAACGCCTGTTCGATGGGGACCGGAGCCACGTATTCTCCCGTGGATTTTTTTAACAGCTCCTTTTTTCGCCCGGTAATGAAAAGATATCCTTCTTCGTCAAGCCTGCCCAAATCACCCGTATGCATGTACCCTTCGTCATCAAGCGCGGCCGCGGTCTCACGGGGATTATTCCGGTACCCCTTCATCACATTAGGGCCCTTGGCCAGAATCTCACTGTCCCGCTCCGCAATTTTCAGCATCACAGCGGGGAAGGGCCTGCCCACGCTTCCCAACTTCCGGTGGCCGGAATAATTGGCGGCCAGCACAGGGGATGCCTCGGTAAGGCCATACCCTTCATACAGGGGCAGACCGATATTCAGGAAAAAGCGGCCGAGATATGGTGCAAGCGGGGCCGAACCGCTGATCACATAGCGAAACGCGCCGCCCAACGCCTTGTTCAATTTGTTGTAGACCAGCCTACGATAGATGAAATCCCGGAAGCCCTTATAAGGTTTATTTTCGTCTTTATTTTCCGCCCTGTGTAAAGCGGCCAAGCCGATACGGCGTTTCAGTCCGCGTTCTTCCTCTATGGTACTCTTCATCTTCGCGTAGATCTTCTCCAACAGACGGGGCACGGTGGTCATGATGGTGGGGCGCACTTCACGCACGATGGCACCGATATTTTTCAGGTCATCCACAAAATAAACGGCCACCCCGTTAAAAAGGTAATAGTACATGACCATACGCTCAAAAATGTGAGACAGGGGCAGTGAGGTAAGGGCCTTGTCCTTTTTGTACAGTGGGAAAACACGGTTGGCAGCCAAAACCTGGGAGATAAGGTTACGGTGGGTCAGCAGTACTCCCTTGGGCACACCCGTACTGCCGCTGGTGTAGATCACCGTGGCCAGGTCGTCTCCCGTCGCGCGCGCGCCCGGCCATGAGCCCACGGGGTGCGCGGCCAGGAAGGATGCCCCCCCGGCTTTCAGGTCCTCAAAACTTACCACGGACCTGTCGTCAACCGTAAACCCCATGGTGACGATTGTCTTGATCTTCCGGCCACCGCACCTTTTTACGGGTTCGACCTCATTGGGATCACCGATAAATACGGTACGTAACCCGGAGTCTTTGATTTCAAACTCCAGGTTATCGGGTGATATCCTGCGAAAAATGGGTACGGTAATGCATCCTGCCAGCTGAATGGCAAAATCCGCCATGACCCATAAAGGAGAGGAGTTTGAAATTATGCCGATATTTTCCCCGGTTTTAACGCCCAACTGAAGTAGTCCGGCGGCCGCGCTCCTTACGGCCTCCGCAAACTCTTCTGTGGAAATCGCCGTCCAGCTGCCCGGGGGATGATAGCTAAGAAGGTCGGGCCTTGCGTTACAGCGTTCTATGTAATCGAACAACCCGGGAATCGTCTTAACCGGCATCCGCAGTGCCTTCCCTTCCAACCCACCGTATATATAAAAGTTACTTCTATGGGCCGGCGTTGTCCAATAGTTTCAGGACATTTTAGGAATACGGACTGTTTAATTGCCTATTTACCGGAAAGCCACTTCAGGGCCTCATCAACATCATCGAATATTTCCACCTTCACACCCTGTTCCAAGTACTGGTCTATCAGCGGCCGCATGTTCATCTTGCCCAGAACCTTGTCCGGCATCATCAGGGCCCAGAATTCCCATCCCGCGTTCAAAACACGCGGCGCCCAGTTTTGGTTTCCCCATTCGATGTCCTCGGCGCGTAAGGCCGAATTGTTCCTGTCATCAGAAAGCCATTTTTTACAACCTTTCTGCTCAAACAGGTCGGCCCCTTTCATCAGCAACTCACGGAACTTGTCTCCATGGATAAACTGGTGAAACTTGTGATGAACAATCTTATGTTCCGGATAAAACCACAATGACGCATACTCATTGTCAATAATAATCTCCTTTTCCATATAACACACTCCTCCTGTTTAACGTTAAAGTGTAACATAACAGAGAAATACTCACAATAAGATAAATTTATTAAGGGGTATGAGCCGTCCGGGTACGGACTGCTTTCCGTAAGCAGAGTTCAAATTAATGCCCGCACCCGTTCCGCAAAATAATCGACGCTTTCCCCGGTGGTGGCCCAGGAACACATCAACCTGGCACCGCCACCCCCGATAAACGTATAAAAATGCCAGCCTTCGGCATGCAATTTTTCAATCACGGCGGGAGGCATGTCGACAAAAACCGCATTGGCTTCTACGGGAAACTTAAGCGTAACCCCTTGTATCCGGGACAATTCCGCGCCAAGATAGCGGGCCATTTCATTTGCATGCTCCGCGTTTTTCAGCCAAATATCATTTTCCAGCAGTCCCAGCCAGGGTGACGACATATAGCGCATTTTGGAGGCCAGCTGCCCGGCCTGCTTGCAGCGGTAGGCGAAATCCTCGGCCTCCCGCCTGTTGAAAAAGATAATGGCCTCTCCCACCGCCAACCCGTTTTTCACCCCGCCCAGGCAGAGCACATCAATTCCCGCCTTCCAGGATACCTCGGCCGGACTCTTCCCCAGGTGTGCCGCCGCATTGGCGAAACGCGCCCCGTCCATATGCAGTTTCAGGTCATAACGGTCGGCCACCTCTTTCACGGCCTTGATCTCTTCCGTAGTATACACCGTCCCCAGCTCCGTGGATTGGGTCAGGCTGATGACCTTTGGTTTGGGATAGTGAATATCCGTCCGCCTCGTGATGACCGTTATCGCCGCCTCGGGGTCCAGTTTCCCCTGTTTGCCGTCGGCCAGTAATATTTTCGAGCCATTGGAAGCAAACTCCGTAGCCCCGCATTCATCGGTCTCGATATGCGCGGTTTCAGTACAGATGATACTGTGATATGACTGGCAGAGTGAGGCCAAGGCCAGTGAATTGGCGGCCGTCCCGTTAAACAGAAAAAACACCTCACAGTCACATTCGAATAGGTCCCGAAACAAATCACATACCCGCTGCGTATACCGGTCTTCACCGTACGCCCTGCAGAAATCACTGTTGGCCCGGATCAGGCTCTCCAGGGCCTGGGGGCACATCCCCGCATAGTTGTCACTGGCAAACTGCAGTCTGTTGATCTCCATAATTAATCCCTTTCCCGTATCTTCAGTTTTTCCTGCACGCTGCAGGCGGCACCAAGCCGTTTATGCCAGTCACCCGGCGAGACCCCACCCACGGTGATCAGATAATCACCCGGTGCCGCTATTCCGCGGCCGCCCCTGTCCACATATTCCAGCATATCCGGCGTGATCGTAAAGCATATGGTTTTTTCCTGTTTGGGGCCAATTGTAATCCGCGTAAAATCTTTCAACTCAAATAAGGGCAGGTCGGTCCTGCCGGTAAGGCGCGAAATATATAATTGAACAACCTCCTCACCCTGCCGCTCGCCCCGGTTCACCACCCGGGTTTCAACCGTCACCTCCTCACCCAATTCCGCAACCGGGTTTTTTATCCGCAGCGGCCCGTAGAAAAACCGGGTATAACTTAAGCCGAATCCGAAGGGATACAGCGGCTTTTTCTTCATGTAGCGGTAGGTCCGTCCCCTCATGGAATAATCGTCGTACGGCGGCAGTTGGGCACAGGATTTCGGCACCGTAAAGGGGAGTCTTCCCGAAGGCACCGCGTTACCGAAGAGAATATCGGCCACCGCGTTTCCCCCCTCCTGTCCCGGGTACCAGATATAGAGCACCGCGTCAACCAGGTCATGCAGCTCCGGAAGGGCGACCGGCCCCCCACCAATGATCAACAGGATAACGGGTTTTCCTATTTGCCGGATATGCTTTATAAACTCGATCTGGTTCTCCGGCAGGCCGATCTCTTCCCTGTCACCGAAGTTCTTGGAACCTATGGCCTCCCCGTACTCCCCTTCAAGCAGCGGTGACAGACCCATAACGGCGATCACCACATCGGCGTCCGCGATGTATCCTTGCACCCAGTTTTCGGGATTCTCGTTTTCCCGCTTCAACTGACAGCCCTGGAAAAAGGTTACCGACCGGTCGGCCGGCGCCTTGCCTATAATCCCTTCCAAGACAGTCACCATCCGGGAACCCAGGCCGAAATAATTGCCCAGAAGCACGTCCGTCCCGGCGGCATTGGGGCCGACCACACAGATATGCGTTATCTCTTCGCCCAGCGGTAAAATATTGTTTTTGTTTTTTAGCAGTACGATTGATTCCCGCGCCACCTGCGCAGCCAGCTTCCTGTGCTTCTCGCACTCCACCACCTTGGGATCGATTCCTTTAAAGGGATCATCGCGGGGGGGATCGAACATGCCCAATTTGAAACGGGTGAGCAGCAGGTGGAAGCAGGCCTCATCCACCCGCTCGGGGCTGAGCAGGCCGCGCTTTACCGCCTGTTTCAGATCGTCAAACGCTCCGTGGATGACCAGATCGCACCCCCGATTTACCATCAGCGCTGTTGATTCCACCGAGTTCCTGGTAATTCCGTGGGTTGTATGAAAGTCCCGTACCGCCCATCCGTCCGAGGTGATGTATCCCTTGAACCCCCATTCCCTTCTGGCGGTATCCAGGAGCAGGCGCCGGTTCGCACAGCAGGGGACCCCGTTCACCCGGTTGTAGGCCCCCATAATGCCGGCCACACCGGCGTCCACCAGTGCCTTGAAGGCCGGCAGGTAGGTTTCGGCCAGGTCCTTTTCCGATACCCAGGCATCAAACCCGTGCCGCAGTTTCTCCGGACCGCTGTGCACGGCAAAATGCTTGGCACAGGCGGCCGCCTTCATGTACTTCTTGTTTTTTCCCTGCAGCCCTTTCACAAACGCGGCCCCCATTCTGCCGGTCAGGCAGGGATCTTCCCCGAAGGTCTCCTGGCCCCTGCCCCAACGCGGATCGCGGAAGATATTGACATTCGGGCTGAAAAAAGTAAGCCCGTAAAACTGCCTTGGTTTGTTCTGCCTGCCCGTAATGTTATATTTCGCCCTGGCTTCGTCCCCGATTGCGGAGGCCGCCTTATGGATCAAAGCGGGATTAAAAGTGGCGGCCATGGCGATTGCCTGGGGAAATACCGTGGCCCGGCCGGCACGGGCAATCCCGTGCAGGCATTCGTTCCACCAATAATACGGCGGGAGTTCCAGACGGGGGACCCCATTGCTGATATAAACGAGTTGGGAAAGCTTTTCCTCCAGGGTCATCCTGGACAAAAGATCTTTTATCCTGGTTTTTAAATCCTTATCAGGATTCTTATATAACGGGAGTTTGCCGGCCATGGCGTATTTTAGCGTAAATCACGGATTGGGAAAACAAAAAAAATAAAATATAGAAAGCGTCGGCCGGATCTGGCAGCCGCGTCCCGGAAAATGGTAAACACAATTGACAATTTTTAGAAAATCACTCGTAATGAGAAGTGTCATGATCCATATCATAGATGACACGCACTATATCGCCGAGTACCTGCATGATGAGTCCCGCCTCACCGGAAACGCCGATTCCATCTCATTTCCCGAGACCGAGGACGAGATCCGTGAGCTTGCGGCCTACGCGGCCGGGCGAGCCCTCCCGCTGACCGTGCAGGGCTCACGGACGGGGATCACCGGCGGGGCGGTTCCCCGGGGCGGGCATATTCTCAACCTCAGCCGGATGAACAGGATCACGGGCTTACGGTACAATCCGGACAACGACCGTTTTTATCTCACCGCGCAGCCGGGGCTGAAACTGCAGGAACTGAACCGGGCGCTGGCAGGCGGGAAATTTGATACCGGATTATGGGACCGCGAATCCCTGTCCGCACTTGAAATATTTGCCCGGCGGGGCAGGTATTTTTTTCCGCCGGACCCCACGGAAACCACGGCCTCGCTGGGAGGCATGGCGGCCTGTAATGCCTCCGGCGCGCGTTCATTCCTTTACGGACCCACCCGGCACCATATCCGATCGCTGCGGGTGATCCTGGCGGACGGCAGCAAGCTCAGCCTGGCACGCGGGGCCGGGCGCGCGAATAACGGAACATTCATCCTGAACACTATCCCGGACGGATCGGCCAAGCCGCGGACCATCAGCGGCCGGGTTCCAACCTATAAACGGCCCGCCGGGAAAAACGCGGCCGGGTATTTTTCCGGGGAGGATATGGAGCTCATCGATCTGTTCATCGGTTCCGAGGGCACACTCGGCGTTATTTCCGAGATGGAACTGGTCCTTCAGCCCGTGCCCGCCTGTGTGTGGGGCGGTGTTTTTTTTCTATCACACCGGGATGCGGCCGCGGACATCACCAGTCTTGTGCGAACGGACGGCATGTTGAATTCCGGCACCCAAAACAGTGCACAGGTGGCGGCCGTAGAATTCTTCGATTCCAGGGCATTGGAACTGGCGGCCTCCTTTCCTGGGGCAGGTTTTCCAAAGATGCCGGGAGAAGCCCGGGCCGCGCTCTATTTTGAGCTGCACGGTAATACTGAGGAGTCGGTCAGCGAAAGCTTTCTGCATCTGGCTGAAATTTTACAGAACAAAGGTGAAAACGCCGAGTTGAACTGGCTTGCCGCCAATACCAAGGAGATGCAAAAACTGACCGCGTTTCGCCATACCGTACCCGAAGCGGTCAATCTGTTAATCGACAGACGCAAGAAAACCTATCCGCAGCTTACCAAGCTCGGTACCGATATGGCCGTTCCGGATGAGAAACTGGCGGACATATTTGCCCGTTACCGCTCGGTACTGGTACCTTCCGGCCTGGATTTCACCATGTTCGGACATATCGGTGACAACCATATACATATCAATATCATTCCGCGTAAACCGGAAGAATATACCAAAGGCAAAGTCCTTTATCGTGAGCTTGCCGGTGTCGTTCTGAATATGGGGGGGACAATTTCCGCGGAGCACGGTATCGGCAAACTGAAACCTGAATTTTTGGAAGCCATGTATGGAAAAGACGGGATCACCCAGATGAAAGCGCTGAAACGGTATTTTGATCCTGCCTGCGTGCTGGGCAGGGGCAATTTGTGGAAATATGGAAAATAAAAAAGGTACGAAAAATATATCCCCGGCATTCACCGGGACATCACCCCGGTGACAATTCCACCTGGTCGATGATCCGTTCTCCGTCGGTTCCGGTAAGATTTCCGTCATAAAATGTAGAGTTTCCGGGTTCGGGATTGCATGTGGGACAAAAATAATAATGGGCAAAATGGGAATCCCATGTGGCTTTATACTGTACGGCTTCGGAAAGGTTCACAGCGGTGCTGCAGTCACTACATACGCCGATTCGTTGTTCCACCCTTTGCTCAAAAGACGTCCCTGAAGGGAAAACCATGCTTTTTGTATTGGGGTGAGACATACAGGACCTCCTTTTTTAGCGCATAAAAAAGCAATTATATCACCAAGTTACGGGCATAGGGAATAGGCAATTCGGTATATTTTTAAAATGCGGCCGGAATCTTTAGGTTGACCTGCTTGCCGCGGAATGAGCTGAACTCAATCCCGCTGGCGTATAACAGGTGCCGGGGGAGTTCCGGGGTCTCGGCTTCTCCCCGGAGGTAATAGAGTTTATCACCGGCAATCGGCATACCCGCGTATGCCAGATGCACCCGTATCTGATGGCGCACCCCTTTCGTGATGGTAACCTTAAGCAGGAAACCGTATTCATGGGGACCGATTACCCGCCATTGGGTTTGTGCCGGCTGCGGCCTTCCCCGATATTTCACGGGCCGGGCCCCACTGCCGCGGGTAATACTGCCCGGTACCGTGTCCCGGCCGGCCGCGACAACCATTTTCTTTTTACTTTTAAAATGATGTGCGATCGGTACGGTAATGATGCCGCTTTCCGCCGGCGGTTTGCGGGTCACCACCGCAGTATAGTGCTTGATAATTTTTTCCTCTTTCATCTGCAGCGTATAGTAGCGGAAGGCCTGTCCGGTTTTGGCAAATAAAACCAGCCCGCCGGTTTCATTATCCAGCCGGTGTAAGAGCCCGCCTTCACCGGGCTTGTATCCTCTCACCACAGCCAGGTCGGGCAGCAGTGCGAAAACTTCCTCACATAAACTTGGGTTCTTCCCCGGAGTTGTGGCCAATCCCTGCGGTTTGTCCACGATAAAAATCGAGTCATCCTCAAAAACTACCCGAAACGGCAATACTCCTCCCCTATCCGTCCAGCAGCGGTTTCCACACCACCGACTCGTACCCCATCAGCGAACCGAACTGGGCGGCCAGGGCTTCTTCCAGTTTGGTCATATATTCCTTTTGATTGTTGGGTAATGGAATAAATCCGCCCGCGCTCATCTCATGTCCGCCCACATTCCTGGTATTTTTCACCAGCTTGGTGATAATCTTTCCCGCATTGGCCCTTTTATGCGACGACCGTAAAGAGACATAAAGATTTTGCTTGTATTTCCCGGTGCACAGCACCCAGCCGATACGCTCCCTGCGCAGCAGAAAATCACACATCTCCGCCACCATCTCCGCATTAGGGACTTCGTTCAACGGGGCATAAATCAGGTTACGGAATATATACGCGTTGTTTAAGGCCCGGCCCAGGGCCGCAAAATAAGTCTGCGGCAGTTTGGGATGAATAATCTCCGACAACTGACGGACACTGACGAATTGATATATGTACAAATAAGAACGGACATCAAAATCATGGGCCTCACGTTTCATGTTCTGGGTTTCCGCGCTGATCGCGTACACAAGGGCCGTGGCCAGGTACATGGGGACCGGGAGTCCGCTTAAGCGCAGGCATTCCACAAAAATGCTGCTGGTTACCCCGATACCCGGCTCAACAATCACGATGTCCGCCTTGGTATCCCTTCGCAGGGGATGGTGATCCACCACAAGGTGATACCGCCGCCTGGTATCTATCAAATTGTTGCCCGCACCCGGTTGTGTGTCCACAACAACAATCCGTTCATATTTGGAGAATTTAATACGGCTGATTTGTTTCAGGGAGATCTTCATGCGCTTCAACAAGGCCTTGTTTTCCGCTCTTCCTATATTACCGCCGTAACCGATGCTTACCTTTACCTTATACAGCTCCTCGGCCAGGTATTTAAACGCGGCGGCCGAAGCCAAAGCGTCGGGATCGGGGAAATTATGCATTACTACCAGAACATGCATCCCCGCATTAAAAAGGGAAGCGAACTTCTCAAACTGCCTGGCAATACGCTGCTGGTACTGTTCGGTGGTATACTGCATCGCAATACTAAGTCTAATAATCTTTACTCATATGCGTCAAGAAGAAAGACGGCGGATCGAAGCGAAATAAAATAACAATATTGTAGCTTTTTTTTCATAAATACAAAAATGTAAGTTTTTGGCACAATTTTTATATTCCGCACACATAAATCCTACCGAAAAGTTGGCACAATTCTTGTTATATATAAATATACACACAAAAAATACAAGGAGGAACTATGAACACAGGAGACACGGCCTGGGTCATGATAGCATCTGCTTTGGTCATGTTTATGACACCGGGGCTGGCTTTTTTCTACGGTGGCATGGTACGAAGGAAGAACATCTTAAGCGTCCTCATGCAATGCTTTATCATTCTTTGTCTCATCGGCGTACAGTGGGTGCTCTACGGGTACAGCCTGGCCTTTGCACCGGGGCAGGGATTTTGGGGCGGATTTGCCTGGGCGGGGCTCTCAGGCGTCAGTCTTACACCCTATGCGGGATACGCGGCCACCATACCGCACCAGGTCTTTATGATCTTCCAATCCATGTTCGCCATTATTACCCCGGCACTCATTATCGGGGCCTTTGCCGAGAGGATGAAATTCTCGGCGTTTCTGATAATCATTCTGCTCTGGGCAACCCTGATCTATGATCCGGTAGCGCATTGGGTGTGGGGCATCGGCGGATGGCTTCGTGCGATAGGAGTTATAGATTTCGCCGGTGGTATCGTGGTCCATGTAAACGCCGGTATCGCGGCCCTGGTAGTGGCGCTGATGATCGGCAGGCGAAAAAATCTGGACAAGGGCACTCCCGCGCCGCATAATGTGCCGTTTATTGCCCTGGGGACCGGAATGCTTTGGTTCGGCTGGTTCGGTTTCAACGGCGGCAGCGCACTCGCCGCCGATGGAATTGCCGTGAACGCGGTTGTGGTGACAACCACCTCCGCCGCAATGGCCGGTCTGGTCTGGGCCGTTATAGAGTGGATTCGGGGCGGCAAAGCCACGCTGTTCGGCGTTTGTTCGGGTGCCGTTGCCGGGTTGGCGGCGATTACCCCCGCTTCCGGTTTTGTGAATGTCACCGCAGCATTGATTATCGGCGCGGTCGCAAGTATACTCTGTTACGTTGGTGTCAGCATTATCAAGCCCAAACTTGGGTATGACGATTCGCTGGACGTGTTCGGGGTACACGGAATCGGTTGTATTTGGGGTTCACTGGCCACCGGCCTTTTCGCCTCAAAAATGATAAATCCCGCGGGCGCGGACGGTCTTTTCTTCGGCAATCCCTCCCTGCTTTTAACCCAAGCCATCGGGGTCGGAGTGGTCCTGGCTTATTCGGGAATCGGTACCTTTATCATTGTGAAGGTCGTCGATCTTATCATGAAGATCAGGGTTAAGGACAAGGATGAATCCATGGGGCTTGATCTTACCCAGCATCACGAGCGCGCCTATACCGTGATAGAATAAGGAGACACACTATGAAACTGATAATCGCAATTATTCAACCTGATAAGCTGGAAGATGTTAAAGATGAACTTTATAAGGCTGATGTAAATTTAATCACCGTCAGTGAGGTCCTGGGACACGGCAGGCAGAAAGGTATCACGGAAATTTACCGGGGTGCCGTGGAATCAGGGAACCTGCTGCGCAAGATTCGCCTTGAAATCGCAGTTAATGAAAATTTTGTGGATGCGACGCTCAAGGCCATCAAGACGGGCGCAAAAACCGGTGAAACCGGAGACGGGAAAATATTTGTCCTAAATTTGGAGGAATGCGTCCGCATCAGGACAGGGGAAACCGGCAACGTGGCCATCGGTTGAGTAAACCGGTAATCCATCCGGAAAACCATCCGGCCGTCCGCCGTTGGGCCGCCGAAAACCGGAGGCCGCGGTTAAAATAATTTATAAATCGATTTTTCCCAAGAGACACCCTTCCTGAGGGTGTCTCTTTTTTTATCCGTCCTGCTTGGTCTCAGCGAACACGTCAAAATCCTTGAAGAACGCGCCGCTGAACCGGTAGAAAATTTTCTTGGGAATATAGCGATAGACCGATTTCAGCCTGCGGTTCCAGAAACCAGGCACACAGATCACCTTTTTCCCCAGGTGTTTTATGGAGTAGGCAACCACCTTGTCCGGGGACATCCAGCGGATAACACCGTGGTTTTTTAAGGCGACGTTATTGTAACCCAGTTTTTCGTGAAAATCCGTCCTGGTAAATCCGGGGCAGAGGGCCTGGATGGTGATACCTTTGCCGTAGAGTTCGGCACAAAGCGCCTCGGAAAAAAAGTTCAGAAACAGCTTGGTACCTCCGTAGACCCCGTTGCGCGGAAAGGGGGTAAACGCGCCCAGGGAGGAGACATTGATAATAATGCCCCTGCCGTTCGCCAGCATTCGGGGAAGTACCGCATGGATCAGCCTGACGGCCACCAGCACATGCACAGAAATCATAGCGGTGATGTCGGTGATATCCCGTTGGATAAAGGGCCCCCTGCCGCCGAAGCCCGCGTTATTCACCAGCACCCGGACAGTGTCCCGTTTTTTTATCAAGCCGATAAGCTGTTGTACCGCGTTTTCATCCGTAAACTCGGCCATGACCGTTTCCGCCTT
>CAZWKE010000041.1:0-12446 GCA_964634205.1 uncultured Spirochaetaceae bacterium | reverse complement strand
TAAGCTGTTGTACCGCGTTTTCATCCGTAAACTCGGCCATGACCGTTTCCGCCTTTACGCCGTGGGTTTTGGCCAACTCCCGCGCGAACGCTTTGAGCTTTGCTTCCCTGCGTCCGGTGAGTATCAGGTCATACCCCTGCAAGGCGAAATGCCGTGCAAAGGCGGCCCCGATGCCGCTGGTGGCCCCGGTAACCAGGGCGGTCTTATCATGTTTCATAGAAAATCCTTATACAACAGACTCGGCTGAATACCTTTGCGTGTATTCAACGGTCCGGCCCAAATAAAGTTTTCCGGGCTCCAAAACCATTCCTTTTATGTCCCTTACCCGACGACGGCCTTTCCGGAAAGTGGGTCATTTTTTTGTTTCCGCCGGGGCCGGTTGTGCGTTTATTTAGGCCGGGGCCCGCAGATCGGCTATAATCTCCCTGATCCGCTGTACGGTCTGTTTTGTCCGTTCAGTCATGGACACAACAAACTCATCATCCCCGGCCGGCACGGCGCTGTCCTTGTAATCCGCAATGATGATCTCGCCCTTGGTATCGTCCTTCTGTTTGGCCCGCAGGGTGTCTGCCGCTATCTTTTCCAGAATCACGATCAGCCGCTCCAGGTTCTCGACCGGGTTCCTTTGGTCCCAACCCTCCGCTTTCAGCAGTCCGCGTTGGTGCTCCCAGCGGGGATTATCGGTCCCGATCGTGTAAATCGACGCCGTCCCCTGCTTGCGCGCGGCTGCAAGCGGCCGCACTGTCTCCTTACCGGTCCGCAGCAGTTCTTCGCTGCGCTCATACAGGCCATTCAGGCAATAGTACTCCAGGCAGAAGGTATATGCCACTTCGGCTTTCTGCCGCTTTTGTTCCCGCAAAAAGTTCCTGCCCAGACCGGGGATCTCTTCTTCAGTGTATACCTTATTGCGGCCGGCGGTATCAGCTGTTGCAGCGCCCTGCAGCTCAGCTGCGGCGGCCGCCGTACCGGCAGATGCGCCGTCCGGTGCATCAGTCGCTGCGCCACCCTGCAGATCAACCGCCGCGGCGCGCAGCCTGTTCCTGGCCGTAAGTACCATGTCCATGATGTCCGGACGAAAGATCTCATAATTGAAGGGAGTGCGTACGGCCCTGTTACGGTTTTTATATTTTTCCTGATTACGCATCATCATATAAAGGTTGTCCGACAGTACCCAGGCCGGAATGATCTCGTTGAAATATCCGGACACTCCGTCCGCTAACGTCGGGGGCTGCCGGATCAGTGAAAAGGGAAATTCCATCTTCTGGGGAGCGGTATTTACGCCGGTGGCAATGATCGAGTAGGGCGCACCGCTGTAGTCCGCGGGAAATTTGATATTGACACCCAGGCCGAAAAACATGCCCTCGCCGCAGAATATCTCCTGGTCCGGGGCCCGGGAGGTATGGTTGGAGCCCACATTGGCCCCATACCCCACATTGCCCTTGCCGCAGGGCCATACGGCGGCGATCAACAGGGCCTGATGGTGAAACGCCGTAAAAGGACCCACCAGGCAGGAGGTTACCTCACCTTCGCCGATTACCGTATTGGGGCCGATGATACTGGCCGTTACCTTGGCCTGGCGTTCGACACATGAGTGCTCGCTAAGCACGGAATCCGCGACAATCGCCCCGGTGGTCACCGCACAGCCCCACTGCACGCAGGAGTTCACCACATACGCTCCGTGACTGATCTCAGTCCGCTCATCGGTACCGCTTAACACGGTACTGTTGCGGACAAGCACGGCGCCGTCGATACACGCGTCCTCCCCGATATAGGCATTTTCAATGGTTTGCGAATTGAGCAGCATCCCGCCCCTATCCACCACGCCGTACGGCAGGCTCAGCTTTTTCAAATACCCGGCGATAAAATCCCGGTAGGCGTCCTGCAGCTCCTGATCGCCCCGCCGCGTTGCCAGCCGGCCGGCGGTTTCAATATCAAGCTCCGCGAAGGAAAGCACCTCCCTGCCCCCGGTCTCCTTACCGACGGCGATGGGTATGCCGTTGCCGAAACTGCAGTCCGCACCCGAACTCAATGAGCCGCACCCCATTACAACGGCATTTTCCTTTATCAGATAACGTGAGATTAAGGACGTATTTCTGATCATACAGCTGCTGCCTATTTCCGCGTTTACGATTGTACTGTTATAGATTCCGTTGGGCAGGCTGACGCCCTGCCGAATTTTCCTTGAGGCGCCGCTGAATGCGCCCAGTACACATTCGCCGGAGAAGCTGTTGTTATGGATAGTCGCGGTTTTAAAACCTTGGGCAACCCGGATGGCGGCCCAGTCATCTGCCCGGTTACCCTGTTTTTTCAACAATAACACCTCTTCTCCGGTCAGGGGACGTGTTTCATTACCGAAGAGACGGCTTTGTTTTTTCTGCTTCACGGCCGCGACCGCCGTTAAAAGCGGTGATTTTTTCAGTAGATCGTTGAAATATTCCCGTATATTTTCTTTCATATGAATAACGGTATTGTACATAATTGACAATTTTTTTAAAAGTATGTATCAATGATATTTTTTTTTAGCGCAGAATGAGTATATTTAGCGCACAACCAGGGGTACACAGATGGCGTTGCATAAAAAACTTAAATCACAACTGGCTCAAACCTTTTTTGCCCTGAAATACCCCAATTACCGATTGTGGTTTTTCGGCCAGCTTGTCTCGGTATTCGGTACCTGGATGCAGCTTACGGCCCAGGGATTCCTGCTTTACGAGCTGACCCATTCCGCCGCTTACCTGGGGTATCTTGGGTTTACCAGCGGGATTGCCACCTGGCTGTTTATGCTTTACGGGGGAGTTATTGCGGACCGCTTCCACCGCCGCAATCTCCTCTTAACAACACAATCCGTTATGATGTTTTTGGCCCTGATCCTGGCCGCGCTGGCCTTCCTGCACGTGGTACAGCCCTGGCATATCTTTGTGTTGGCCTTTTTGCTTGGGGTGGCCAACTCTTTCGACGCACCGACCCGGCAGGCATTTGTCCTGGAAATGGTCGATAAGGACGCGTTAAGCAACGCCATCGCCCTGAACTCTACCCTGTTCAACAGCGCCACCGCCGTCGGACCGGCGGCCGCGGGTATGCTTTACCTGTTTTTTGGCCCCGCCTGGTGTTTTTTGATCAACGGCATCTCGTTTCTGGCCGTAATCACGGCACTTTTATTCATGAAGATACCGGTGATAAAAACGGTAAAACTAAAGACCTCCGCCATCCATCAATTAAAGGAAAGCCTGCACTACCTACGCAAGGCCCCGCTTATCCGCACCTTGATTTTCATGGTGGGAATGGTGAGCCTGTTCGGGTTTTCCATCATGGCGCTTTTCCCGGCCTGGGCCGTCAATGTATTGCACGGAAACGCGGGAACCAACGGGTTTCTGCAGTCGGCCCGCGGCATCGGCGCGCTGATAGGCGCGCTTATCATCGCCTCGCTGGGGAAGATCACCTTCAAGGGCAGGCTGCTTTCATTCGGCTCATTGGTCTTCCCCGTGCTGCTGTTTGCGTTTTCCTGGGTACGGCTGCGGCCCCTTTCATACCTGGTATTATTATTAGCCGGGTTTTCCATGATGTTTATTTTCAACCTGGCGAATGTACTGGTACAGACAACGGTGCGCAATGAGCTGCGCGGCCGGATAATGGGGATCTATACCTTTACCTTCTTCGGACTTATCCCCGTGGGAAACCTGATTACGGGCCAGGTGGCGGAATGGATCGGTGAACCCCTGGCCGTGGCCATAAACTCCTGCATACTGTTGTGTATTTTTGTGTATCTCTGGATCAAAAAGCCCCTTGTGCGCCGGGCGCGGGGGTAGGGTGTTTGCGGCCGGGAGAAGGATGCTGCCGGCTTATCTGTTCCGCCGCTGCGCACAGTGCACTCTACAGGCAACAGGAAAAAACGCGCCCCGCATACGCTCCCAAAAGGCACCGCGTCATGCGCGCCGACGGCAAACGCTATTTCACCTTTTCAACGGGAATAAGAAGTTCTATTCTTTCCGTTCCGAATTTTCCTGCAATAATCGGAGCCTGAATAAATCTTTCCATAAGAGGACCACAGTCCACATAATCATGTTCGTGGATCCAGGTTCTCATCTGCGCAACCGCATCCTCCCTGGCCTCCTTATCCGAGTCCCCGGGAATGGTCTTGCTCACATGCAGTACAAAGTTCCATTTCTTCACGGTAAGCGGTGCGTGGACGGGCGTCTTTTTATACAAGGGCCGACCTACTTCCCACCGGAGTTTTTGATTCGATGTAGTAAACGGATCATTATAATAAATGATAAAAGAAGTAGATTCCGCGAAAAGATGTTGTTTCCATATCTCGTTATATAATATATGAAATGCTTCCCCTATATTTTCTTTTTTCCCGCTCTTTTGAACAGTATAGTAAAAAAACGGGTCAATTTTTTTTACAATAATATCTTTCCCCCGCTGTTTGTTTTGACAGGCAGGGATAATGTAGTTTAGTATGTAGGTTTCAGGATTCGACACATCTTCTCCTGATAAATTGCTGGTGAACACCACCACCAGATCAAACGCGGGCGCCATAAAAATGTATTGACCCAATGCCCCCATGGCTACGAAACATTTGGTTGGTTGTGTTCCGGCCGAATCGATCCACCATTGGTATCCATAATGACCCATGAGAAATCCTCTGCGAGTAAACCCGCCTGTCTGATCGGCCGTGGCGGCCCTGATCCATTTACGGGAGACAAGCTGCTTCCCGTCCCAGACCCCGTTGTTCAAAAAGAGAAACCCGAACCGCGCCATGTCACGCGGCCGCATGGTTATTCCCCAGCCTCCCGTGGAATTGCCCTGCCGGTCTTTGGGCCACAACACCTGCCGGATGCCGATCTTGTCAAACAGATGTTTCCGTGCGTATGCCTCGGCGGACATCCCCGTGATCCGGCTGATAATGACCGAGAGCAGATGCGATCCGCCGCTGTTGTAGTTGAACACCGTGCCCGGCGGTGCCACAACGGGTTTCTCCAGCACAAAGCGGGCCAAATCCCGGCTTTCCGTCATATCAGACCAATAATCTTCCCCTCCGGTTACGTTTCGCGAACGAGGCCATTTGATGCCCATAGTCATGGAAAGCGTATGTTTCAGTTGGATTTTTTCTTTTTTGGGATCACCCATCTTCTTTATTTCCGGAAAAAAATCAGAGAGCGGTTGGTCCACAGACCTGATTTTGCCATGATCGATAAGCATGCCGATCATGGTTGCGGTAATGCTCTTGGTACAGGAATAAATATCAAACAGACTGTTTTTACCGTAATGATCGCCGTAATACTCAAGCACGATATAGCCGTTTTTCACGATAATCAGCGAATATATCTTGTCCTTTTTTACATATTTCATCATCTTCTGCAGCAGTTCCGCGTTCATTCCCGTTTCTCCGGGGGCCTTTGTCTTCCATTCCTTGGTGGGCCAGTAATCCCGGGTGGAGGCCAGATCCGGATTAAGGGCGATGGCCGAAACCACGTAATCGGGTGTTTTTTCTTCGACGGTGATAACAGGGGAGGCATTGCCGCAGGCATAGAGTAAGGCCAGAATAACAAGCAGGATAGATATTTTTCTCATCAGGGTTCGTCCTTTCCGCACAGGGATAAAAACAGCGTAAAAAAACGCCGCCGCATTGTCAAGCAAACCGTGGTATGCTGAGCAGCGCATTCAAACCGGCGGACATCCCCGCGCAGGACACGGATGCAACGTCAAGCGCTCACCCCTTGATCGAGCCGGACAGGATGCCCCGCACGAAATACTTTTGCAGGGTGAAAAAGATGATCATGGGCAGGAGCATGGAAATAAAGGCCGCGGCCATCAGGTACTCTACGCCGCTGCCCACCGAGGTTATCAGGTGACTGATGGTAACGGTCATGGGCGCCACGTCGGGCGTCCCGCCCAGGTAGATCAGGGCCACCAGCAGGTCGTTCCAGACCCACATAAACTGGAAGATGGCCAGGGAGGCCAGTGCCGGTACCGAGGTGGGAAGCACCAGGCGCAGAAAGATCTGTAAGTGGCCCGCGCCGTCCAGTTGGGCGGACTCAAACATGGATTTGGGCAGATCATCGATAAAGTTCCGCAAAAGGTAAATGGCAAACGGCAGTCCGTACGCCGAGTGTGCCAGCCAAATCCCCAGAAAGGTACCGGTAAGGTGCAGAATATTGAACAGGTGCAGAACGGGGATCAGAGTCATCTGCAGGGGGACCACCAGCATGGCCACCACTATGATGAAAAGGAGGTCCTTGCCGCGGAACTTTACCCAGGAGAAGATATAGGCGGCAACCGCGCCCACAAAAATAGGAATGACTGTGGCCGGTACCGCGATCAGCAGGCTGTTGATGAAGCTTCTTCCCATGTTACTGCGCTCGATCACATGTATATAGTTTTGCAGCGTGAACTGGAAAGGGGTATAGAACACGGTCCACCAACCGGTCTGGTGGACGAGGTTTCGGGGGCGGAAGGAACTGATAAAGAGCCCCAGAGACGGCAGCAGCCACAGGAGGCAGATAAACACAATTATCACGTGCAGCGGGGTATGCAGCAGCGCACGGACAATTCGTCGGGCAATCGAGGGTTTTCCGTATAAGGGGGTGTTGGGCCGCGGGGCTCTTATCATCCGCTCCTCTCCCTTCTGAATCGTTTTACGTTCATCACCATAACCGGGATCACGGCCAGCAGCAGAAAAATCGCGATCGCGCCGGCGTGCCCGAAGTTTGTAAAGGTAAACATCTCCTTGTACATGCGGTTGGCGATGACCTCGGTACCGAGGTTGCCGTTCGTCATCACATAAATAATGTCGAAGATCTTCAGCACATTGATAATAAAATAGGTGACCACCACGATGATGGTTTGTGACATCAACGGCAGGATAATCTTGAAAAATATTTTTATCTCGCCCGCCCCGTCGATACGCGCGGCCTCCAACAGTTCCGGGGGAATGCCTTTCAGGCTCGCGGAAAATATCACCAGGGCAAAGCCGGTCCAGATCCAGATACCCACCACAATCAGCGCCCAGTTGTTGAAGATCGGGTTGAACAGCCAGGCCTGCGGCTGGAAATTCGGAAAAATCGCCGTTAAAATGGCGTTTACCGTTCCGATCTGGGCGGCCCCCTTGGGTTGGTAGGTATACATGAACCGCCAGATGACCCCGGCGGCCACGAATGAAATACAGGCGGGCAGGAAAATTATGGCCTTGGCCACCGACTCATAGCGCACACGGTCCATCAGTACCGCCAGGACCAAACCGACGGTAGCGGTGACCAGGGTAAAGAACACCACCCACAACAGGTTGTTCCGGAGGGCGGTCATCATGCTGTCATTAGTAAACACAAACCGGTAGTTTTCCAGGCCCACAAACCGGGTGGAATCCTTATTCATAAAACTCAAGACGGTGGTGTTGATCAGCGGGTAGATCAAAAATACAAGGATAAGAACAAAGGCCGGGGCCAACCACAGCCAGGGCAGGAGGCTTTTCCGTTTCCTTTTTTTGGCCCTGCCGGCGGCGAGTTTTTCCGCCACCAGCAGGTACAATACAAGAAATATCGGAATCCCGGCCATGAAAACCAGGGCCAGAGCAATCTGAAAAAGGTTCATACGCGACCGTTACTTGTAAGCGGTCTTTCGCAGGTTTTCCAGCTTGCCCAAGAGCTCATCAAGTTTGGTCGGGTCCTGAATATAACTTACCGTGGCGGACCAGAACTGAGAGTTAACCTCACTGGGCATCATGTCCGAGGCGTCGAACACAATGGTATTGGCCGATGTAAGTATTTTGGCGAAGCGTTTATCGATCTCCGTTTCATAAGCAGATTGCGGCACGTTTTTATTGGGCATGGTAGCCCCGGTCTTGGCAAAATACGCCTGGGCGTCCGCCGAGGCCAGGTAGGTTAAAAAGGATTTCACCTCCGGGGTGCTCTTAAACGCCGCAAGCACGTCACCGCCGATCTCCACCGCGGAATACTGCGGATTGATAGGCGGCAGGATAAAAAAGTTCAGCTGAGTAATGGGCTTTAAATCAGGGAAATGGTCTTTCAGCATACCGGCCATAAAACTTGCCTGCTGCAGCATATAGGCCTTGGGGGGACTGGAAAAAACCGGGTCCCCGGCATTCTGGAAGGAGGTAGAGAGAACGCCGTTTCTTCCGCCGTAAACCATTTTATTGTTCGTGGCAATGTCGCCGAAAAGCTGCCAGGCTTTTTTTACCTCGTCCGAGGTCCAGGCCAGTTTGCCTTCGTACCAGTCACGGTATTTTTGCGCTCCGTACAGCCGGACAAAGATATTCTCGATCCAGTCGGTGGCCGGCCAGCCGGTCGCGCTGCCCGATTCGATCCCGATGGCCCAGGGGGTTTTCCCTTCGGCCACCAGTTTGTGGGAAAGCGCCATCAGTTCATCCCAGGTCTTGGGGACCGAGAGGCCTTCCTTTTTAAACACCTCCGGGTCGTAATACACAAGCCCCTTGATGGCGGTCTTGAAGAACAATCCGTAGAATTTTCCGTTTACCGAACCCAGGTCAATCCAGCTCTGAGAGTATGACTTTTTCAACTCGTTCATGTCCAAAAGCGTACTTAGATCCTGCAGCTTTTTCTGCTTGGCCATATCAACCAGCAGGGATAGCTGGGGGAGAATAGCGATATCGGGAGGATTACCGGCCTGCAGGCGTGAGACCATGACGGTGTTGATGTCCCGCGTGGACTCAAACTCCACCGTGATCCCCGTTTTGTCCTGGAAGGCTTTGATGATCTTGTTGAACACATCAAGCTCCGATCCTCCCCATACCCCCAGAACAGTCACTTTTTGCTGTTCTGGCTGGCAGCCGGTGAATATTCCCAAGATAAGCACAGCAGCTATACTAACCAATAACAGAAATTTGGACATTATTTCTCTCCTTTTTTAATATTTTTCAAGACTCTATGCTTAATGTAACGGATCATAATTATATGGTAAAGGATTTTTTTACACAACCGGACCGGTGTCGGGGCCGGAGGTAGACCATGAATCATACATCACCACCTGATGCCGCGGCAGCCTGATCCGCTCTGAATTTTCCGCTTTGCGGTGCTTTTCGTTCAGAAGGGAGGGATTCCCCGGATACCCCATGATGATCAGGGTGATTACCGTAAAATCGGGCGGGATCCCCAAGGCACTACGAACGTTATCAGGAGAAAACCCGGCGATGGGGTGCGCGACAAGCCCCTCTTTAACCGCCTGTAATATACAGTTCTGGGCGGCAAGCCCGGTGTCGAACGAGGCGTACTCCCTGCCGTCTGCCGGTGCGCAGTCCAGATCGGCCTTTGTACAGACGACGATGATCACCGGCGCCTGTTTTGCCCAGTAATTATTTTCCGACAGGGCGGCCTTTACCGCGGTGAGATACGGCTCCCGCTCCACCACCACAAAACGCCAGGGTTGGTTGTTAAAACAGGAGGGGGCCAGAACCGCCGCGCCCATTATTCGTTCCAAGACTTCCGCCGGAACAGGTTTGTCACTCAAGGCGCGTCTGGCTCTTCTCTTTTCTATTTCCGGAATCATTCCATTCATACCTATTAATGTAACAAACGGTGGCCATCGCGGCAAATACTTCAATAGTATTACGGCCGGTGCACAATATTTTTTCCGGCCTTGACCGCGACAACAAATGCAACTATGCTTTGAGGGAGGAATACGGCCATGAAAAAAATATGGGGGTTTTTTGCATCGTTTTTTTTACTGGTGTTTATTTTTTCACAAAGTCGTGGCCCGGAAGAGCGGTATACCCTGGTTGAACGTCTTCCCGGTGATCAGTTGGCAGCAACATCCGGCATCGGCACCATCAGCTTTGAAAAAAGCAGGCTCACCCTTGAACTGCGTGACAAGACACGGGTTTTTCCCTCCAAGCAGTGTGTAACCTCAGGACTCTCCTATCTGGAATTCGGCCCGAACAAGGCAAATACCTGGCTGTTACTCTATTCACCCGGTTATATTCTGATTTATGAACAACCCGGCCGGCTTTTACACCAGGGGCTGCGCGAGTTCACACCGCAGGACTCATTTCAGCTTGTGAAGCTCAAATACACGGCCACGAGTTTTCTCACGGAAAACGATACCCGCTATGCGGCGGAAAATCTGGGTGTTTATTTACAAACCGATAAGCCCTGGGCTAATGCGGGAGGGAAATACGCGGTGGGGGAAATTATAACCCTGACGGCGGAACACGACTTCAACAAACTGATTATCTCGAACGGTTTTATCAGTTTTTCAAAGCCTGAACTCTTCCTGAAAAACTCAAGGGTTAAAAGCATGGCAATTTACCGTACCGATCCGGAAAGTAAACCGCTCGATGTGACGCTGGCCGATACATCACAATTACAGGAGATTGATCTGGGCACGGAGGTCAGACAGCTAAAGATAAAAATCACCGGCGTGTATAAAGGCAGCCGTTACAAAGATACCTGCATAAACTTTATCCTGGCCGAATACCGGGACCCGGAACCGTATTTGGGCCCGCAGGGCATGGATGTGGAACAGTAAATTCTATAGTTTAGCTAAATTATATAAAGAACATTATTTTATTATAAAATAGGTACCCATTCACTTTTCCACTTTGCTATGTTATTCTGAGGTATCTAAAAATAATAGGAGAAATATTGATGATTATAAAAGCATTAAAAATGCAAAACTGGAAAAATTTTCTTGAAGTCGATATCGAATTAAAGGACAGAGTTTTTATAGTTGGCCCGAATGCTTCAGGTAAATCCAATCTTCTTGATGCATTTCGATTTCTACATGATCTCGTAAAACCAGGCGGAGGTTTCCAGAAAGCAATAGAGGATCGTGGGGGTATTGAAAAATTAAGATGCCTTCATGCGAGAAGAGTAACAGATGTGCTAATTAAAATTGTAATAGTTGATGAGGAGATCATTTGGGAATATTCCCTGATTTTTAATCTTAAAACAACATATCCTAAAAAACCCATTATAAAAAAAGAATTTGTAAAAAAGAACAATAAAGAAATACTTGTTAGACCTGATCTTGACGATCGAAATGATCAAGAAAGGCTTACACAAACTTTTATTGAACAAATCAATGCTAATAGGAAATTTAGGGAAATAGCAGATTATTTTCAAACATTCCAATATTTACATATTGTACCACAATTAATTCGGTTCCATAGCGCATTTAAAGGTACTGGAATAAATGAAGATCCCTTCGGTCAAAACTTTTTGGAGAGGATTGTAAAAACTCAAAAAAAAACACAACAAAGTAGGCTTAATAAAATTGAGAAGGCGCTTCATCTGATAGTTCCAAATTTCGTTAGATTAAAATTAATTCAAGATGAACTTGGGAATCCTCATCTAGAAGTTGTCTGCTCACACTGGAGAGCAAAAGAGGCTGGCAAACAGAGAGAAGATCAATTTTCCGACGGCACCTTGCGCGTAATCGGACTTTTATGGGCATTACTTGACAACAAGAGTTTACTACTTTTAGAAGAACCAGAACTATCTTTGCATGATGGAGTGGTTTCAAAACTTGCATCTATTATTTCACGATTACAGAAAGACAATACACAAGTCTTCTTGAGTACGCATAGTATTTCTTTATTGTCTGATCAGGGAATAAGTGCAGATGAAATAATAATGCTTATTCCCGAGCAAGTAGGAACCAATGTTAAAATGGCTAAAACTGAGGACTCTATAGTACAATTACTTAGAAGTGGATTTACTCCAGGAGAAGCCGTATTACCACGGACAACACCACCACTTATTACACAATTGGAATTATTCAATGACTAAGGTATATATCTGTGGAGTTTGGGAGGATGATCTGCAGGGTGAAATTGTTAAAAAGGTTATTGCTTCCATAAAACGAAACATAGAATTATATCCTATTTATTCTAATAGGGCAAAAGGTCCGAGTGGTATAGGTTATATAAGATCAAAGTGGAAAGGATTTTATTCAGCTTCTACTGGATCACCATTTATTTTATTATTAGATCTTGATAATACTGAATGCGCTCCTACTTTAAGAAATGAATTAGGTGTTCCTCCAAATAATAAAAATTTTATTTTTCATATCGCAGTACGAGAGATTGAGACTTGGATTTTGGCCGATACAAAAAACTTTCTAACATATTTCAGAATACCTTTAGATATCCTTCATAAATTTCCCTATCATTTAGAATCAATATCAGATCCAAAACAATTTCTTATTTCGATAATGCGTCATTCAAAAAAACGGGAATTTATTCGTGCGATTGTCCCGGATTTAGAATCTACTGCACAAGTAGGAAAATACTATAATTCATATCTCATTGATTTTATCCAAAACCACTGGGATCTTAAAAATGCAAGAGAAAAATCAGACAGTCTTCAGAGGTTTATTGAAGAACTGATGAGATTTTTAAAAGGATAGTCAATTCCCCATTACCATACCGCAAGCAGGATTATTCCCAGCAGCGTAACCGCCGCACCGATCAT
>CAZWKE010000040.1:0-31461 GCA_964634205.1 uncultured Spirochaetaceae bacterium | reverse complement strand
TATTTTCTTGACAGGCTGCGCAGGGCCAACCTGAAAAAACGGAGGGTGCCCACCAGGCGCTGCCGCACATTTTTTCCGAAAAGCATCCGCACAAGACCGAGCAGCCCCCGGTACACCCGCCTGCCGTGCGGGTGCCACCAGAAGTTCCGCGGCAGCACGGCCAGGCCGTCATGGATGATCACCTTTAACCTCGTCATCTCTTCGAAACCCTGCCTGCCGTGGGCCCGGCCCACGCCGGAATTTTTATACCCGCCCCAGGGCGTATCAGCCATACCATGACTCATCAGGTGGTCGTTGGCGGTAACGGCCCCGGCCTGGATCCGCCGGGCCGTGTACTTCACCCGATAGGGATTGGAGGACCACACCGAGGCGGTCAGCCCCATATCGGTGGCGTTTGCCAGCCTGATCGCCTCTTCCCGGTCCCCTACCTTCACCAGAATAAGCACCGGTCCGAACACCTCCTGTTGCAGCACCTCAAGTTTCGTGTTGTCGGTTTCCAGGACAATAGGCGGATAAAACAAACCCCGCCCCGGTGCGCCTGCGCCGTCACCCACATCAGGCCCGCCGCCTGTGCCGACCGGGCTGCCGGCGGGAACAGTTCCGGCCGCCTGCGCCTGCCCCGCGGATCCGGGGGCGGTACCCCGTTTCGATCCGGCCGGGGTGGTGCCTGCGGCATCACGCCCTACCGCCGGGTGTATTTGCGCCGAGGCGATTAGACGCGCCCCGGCAGCGATTGCGCCGGCTACCTGCTGTTCGATCTTCCGATACTGTGCCGGGGTGGTGAGCGAACCGATATCAAACCCGGAATCCGGGGCGTACCCCTGGGTAAGCGAAGACACTTTTTTACATAACACGGCTTTGAAGCGCTCGTACACCTCTTCCACTACATAGAGGCGCTGTGCCCGCCCGCAGGACTGGCCGCAGTTTGACATGCCCGCCCAGACCGCGCCGGCGGCGGCCCTGACAAGATTGGCGTCTTTCAGCACCAGCGCCGGGTTGTTGCCGCCCAGCTCCAGGTTTACGGGTATCAGACGCTCACCGGCCTGCCGGGCCAAAAGCCGACCGACCTCGGTTGAGCCTGTAAAAAACAGCTTGCCGATGCCGGCGTCAAGCAGGGCCGGCCCGACCTTGGAACCGGGCAGCATACAGTGCCAGAACAACCCTTCCGGCAGGCCCGCGGCCCGGCACATATCACTGAACAACTCGCCCACGGGCTGGACCTGGGTGGCCACCTTGAGGATGACCGCGTTTCCGGCCAGCAGGCCGGAAATCACTTCGTGAAACGGAATGCCGAAAGGATAGTTCCAGGGGCTGATGATACCGACCACCCCGTACGGTTCCCGGTAAAGGGTTGAGTGTTTGTAGAAAAGCAGCAGCGGGCCGTGTTTGATACGTTCTGGGCGCAGAAAGCGCCGGGCGTTTTTTGCGTAATAGCGCGCGGCCAGAAGCGCCGGAATCACCTCGGTACTGAGGGCGTCAATCCTGGTCTTGCCTGTGCAGGCACCGATTACCTCCGCAAAGCGTTCAACGTTTAAGTTCATGTACCGGCGCATCCGGCCGATAATACGGCCGCGCTCCTTGATGCTTGTTGCCTGCCACAGTTTTTGCACGGCCCGCGCGGCCCCGGCCGCCCGGCCAAGTTCGTCCATGGTATGCTCACGTACCGGACACAGCATCTCTCCCGTGGCCGGATTACGGATGTATTTTCCTTGGTTGTTGTTTACCGCCATGTATCGCCTCCAAGCATCAGAAAAAAAGCGTATTTATCCGGAACGTCCCGCTGAAATGTTGTGTTGCGAATCGGTATCCCCCGGGAGTTCAAACCGTGGTTTGTTGTTTTTTTCCCGCAGCCAGTTCATGGCCTTGACCGCATGTGTTTTTCGCAGGATAAATATCAGGGCCCGGCGTTCCCCGGGCAGGTCCATGATCATCAGCCCAATCAGCAGGGTGATAATCCCCTGTCCCGGCAGCACGAGCATCAAAAGCCCCAAAAAAACCAGGATTACGCCGAGGATATTTTTCAGCGCCGCATAAACGGCGTAGAGCGAAGGATGGAGAAACGCAGGCCGTACCCGCTTTTTATCGCTGATAAAATAGTCTTTGGGAAGATTCAATACCAGTATCGGAATCATAAAAACAGAAAACAAAAGAAGCACCACGGAAAATACGGTCACCCCGATAACCAACAGTGAATGTGCCTTTACCCAGTTCAGAATCCAGTGAATCATTCATACTCCTTTGTATGTGAATATACCAATAACACAGTCCGGATACAATAGAATATAATTGTTGAAAAAGAGCGGCTGATATGATAAAAGAATATTCTTATGAAAATCGCTCACCTGGGCCTGGTGGTCAACAATCTCTATACAATGCAGCTTTTTTACACCAGGGTGCTTGGTTTCCGGAAAAGCTATTATTATGAAAGCAGGAATACCCCCGGCCTCACGGTGGTTTTTCTGGTGCATGATACTGTGTCGCTCGAGCTGCTGCATTATAGCGGAAAAGCCGAAACAAAAACCGGGAGGAGGACAGGGGGAAAAAATCACAATCACCTTGCCTTATGGGTGCCTGATGTGGATAAACAAGCCGCACGGCTGCAGCGGCTGGGGGTGACCGTCGTTCGCGGTCCCAGGACAACGGGAGACGGCTATCGCGAACTCGAGATTGCGGACCCCGAGGGGAATATCATCGAGTTCTCCAGACGAGTGGCCCCCCCACCCCGCTATCCTGTCAGGGCGGTTATCTTTGACCTTGACGGAACGGTCATTGACAGTGAGGATAATTATCATGAGGCGGACCGGCTGCTTCTGGCGCATTACGGGATCGAGTTTACCAGGGAGATGAAAAACGGATTTATCGGTATGGGGAACTACAGTATGATGGAAAAAATCAAGCGGCAGTACAACCTGCCCGACTCCGTCGAACAGATGACGGCTGTTAAAAACAGCCACTACCTGGAGCTGGCCCTGAAAAATACGGAAGTGTTCGGCCGAATGCTGAAACTGATAAAAAAGCTGCATCACAAGAGGATGCCCCTGGCCCTGGCTACCGGTTCATCACCCGAAGTGGTACATAAGCTGACGTCGCTGCTGCGGATCGACCGCTACTTCCGGGTGTGCCTGTCGGCGGATGATGTGGGGAAAAGCAAACCCGAACCGGACCTGTTTCTGGAAACCGCCCGGAGGCTTGGGTTGGAATCTCGTTTCTGCCTGGTCATCGAAGACTCAAAATTCGGCGTTGAAGCCGCGGCCAGGGCGCATATGCGCTGTATTGCCGTCCCCTCCGTCATCGAAGATCCCCCGGCGGATGCCTTTTTTGCCGCCGACCTGTTGTTCAAACAGGGGATGAAACAGTTCAATTACCGGAAAACCTACCGCTGGATAATGCGCCGCTCGCAGCACGGTAATTCTCATTAGTCTTTGCTTGCCTTTGGTCGGGGATCATAGTATTATCTAACGTGATGTTACACAGAAGCATATATACAATTTTAATTTCACTTTTTTTACTGGGCTGTGCCGGAAGTTCCGCGCAGGCGGACTCCCGCACCATGACCTTTTACCAGTTACGGGCACTTGTACGGGATAACAGTACCAACTATATCCTGGTTGACGTTCGCACCCCGGCCGAATATCGTGCCGGGCATATCCCCACGGCCGTACTCATCCCCTATGATACCATTGCCGATAATCCTCCCACCACGGATAAGAACGCATTGATCATTCTCTACTGCAGAAGCGGCAGCCGCGCGGGGGTTGCCTATAATACCCTGAGCTCCAGGGGTTATACAAACCTGGTTAACTTCGGGGCAGTGTCCAGCTGGAAGGACAAGCTCGTTACCGGCGGCAATCCCTGACGGATACGGGATACGGCCACGCGTCGGTTGAAGGTACTAAGTGCCCCGGCTTGCGGCGGCGCTCACATGGTCCGCAAGAACCGGTAAGACTTTCTCACTTTTTTTATTGATTTTTCTTTAACGCGGCGATATATTATGTCCGAACAAAAAAGTTAACGAACGTTTGGTAACTACTATGCATTCAAGATTTGAGAGCCAACGCAACAAAATTTTGGAAACCGCGTTTACCATCTGGGCCCGGAGTCAGTTCTCCAAAACCAGCCTCAGTCTTGTGGCCGGGGAACTCAAACTGAGCAAGGCCGCGCTGTATCGTTATTTTGCCAATAAGGAACATCTGCAAACCGCCATGGTCGAAAAATATATAAACGATATGGGGGCGGCTCTGGCAGCCTTCATCAAAGACCACGGGAAAGAGCCGGCAACCTTGCTTATCACCTCTTATTATTCGTATCTGTTCGACTACTTTCTGGCAAAACCGCATTACTACGCGTTTCTGCACTCCTACCTGATGAGAACCACACCGGGACATCAGGAGCGTTTTCTGAAGCTCCGGAACACCATCGACGATCTTTTTTTCTCCGCTTTACAGGCGGCGGGTCATTCCCCTGACAGGGAGGACCTCTTACTCAGCATCCGCTACATCCATATGACCTGTTTTTTCTGGTTCATGCAGCTTTATATGAGTGTACAGCCGGAGGGGACCAATCCGCACAGCATTGATTTTTCCCAGCGGATACCGGAAGACAAACGATCGCGGTATCTGAACAAAAGTATCGAATACGGTCTGTCCGGGCTGGTGGCGGCCGATGATTACCCATCAGTTGATTGTGCGGCCATCGAAACATCCGTATGGGTCCGTCCCGACGAGATGCCCGAGCCGGACCGGATCTTCTCGGCCATAGAAGCGGAGATCGCGGAGAGCGGGTATGTCAAGGCTTCCGTGGAAAAGATCGCCGCTCGGATCGGGATCAATAAAAGCAGTCTGTATTTCTATTTTAAGAACAAGAACGATATGCTGTTCAAGACCATTAAACGCGAGCAGGAATATTTTTTCAAACTGGTGCTTCCCCGCCTTGATGCACAGCCCGATTTTCACAATAAACTCTACGCCTTTATTATTGCCATCACCTCGTACACGGCACACAATCCGGGCATGATTACCGTACTGAACTGGGCACGGTACCAGAACATCGGTATGTCCTTGCCGAAACATGAGCTGCATAAAATCTTCGATAAATTTGAGTTTTTACGCCGGGCCCTGGACCGGGGTATTCTGCGGGGCACCGTGGAAGACTTCAGACCCGTGTTTATTTTCGTTTTTTTCTTTATTATGCATAAGCTGCGTGAGTTACCGGTGAAAACCACCGCAAAAACAACGTACCTGGGCTATACCAGACGGATCTTTTCTCTGTTCTGCGGCGGTATTCACGCACAACTAACATCAGAAAAAAGGAGCGTTTCATGCTAACAAAGCGTAACATCATCAGTATCATCTTGTTTATATTGAGTTTCTCTGCCCGGGTGTTCGCCCAGGAAACCGGCGCACTGGAGATAGACCCGAAAACCGCCATTGACTACGCCTACAAAAACAACCTGACGGTGGAGTCGGCCCGGCTTTCCCTGGAAGACAAGCGCTTTGCCCGGGACAGCTCGTGGAACCAGTTTGTGCCCGCCATCAGCCTGGCCGCCACCCTCTCACATATGAACGAGAGTCAGGACCTGGGATTTCCCATACCCGGTTATACCCCTCCGTCACAATGGAACTTCACCGCCTCGGTGGGCGCGCAGCTGACCGTGTCGCTGGCCAGCTTTTACAACATCCGCAAAGCCGTGCTTGAGTATCAGTCCGGCGTCACCGGCCTGGCCAAGGCCAAAAGCCTGCTGGCCCGGGACGTGCAGAAGCAGTTCTACAACCTGCTGCTGCTGCAAAACCGGATCAAGGTGGCCCAGACCACGGTAAACAATGCCCAGGAACGCTACAACCAGGCACGCGTTGATTACCAGAACGGGTTGATCTCCGAATATCAGCTTCTGACCACGCAGGTAGACCTGGAAAACGCCAAACCCCCGCTGGTGCAGCTGCAGAACGCCTACAGCGACGCGGAGATGCTGTTTAAGTTCACCATCGGCGTGGACCTTTCCCGGCCGATCGTGCTGAAGGGCAGCCTGGACATTACTGCACGGGAGTTCGACGTCAAAGCCCTGCTGCAGAAATACGCAAACCAGCGCTTTGACATCATCGAGGCCAAACAGGGGATCGACACCCTGCAAAACTCCATAGACCTGTCCTCAGCGGCCTTATACCCCAGCGTTACCCTGGGGTTCACCTACGATCCTACATTGAACGATCCGTTCAATGAAAATCCGGACATCCAAAAAGAATGGAATCAGCAGCGCGGTGCGGTTACAATCTCGGTAACCCAACTGATTGACCCGCTGCTTCCCTCATCAAAAACGAGGGTGGCCATAGCCGAACTCAATACGAAGTTGGTGGTTGCCCGGAAAAGCCTGGAACAGGCCTATACAAATGCCGAGCTCAGTATTACCAGGATTGTGCGCCTGTTGGAAACCTCCGGCACCTCAATCCAGAGTAAGGAGGTAAACGTGCGCGTTGCGGACCGTGCCTACAAACTGGCGCTGGAGTCCTATCACGCAGGCGGTATCGACCTCTTGCAGGTAAAGGACACCGAGCAGGCCCTGGATCTGGCGCGCAGCAACCTCTTACAGGAAAAATACAACTACCTTGCGGGTCTGTTAGACCTGGAATATGAATGTAATACAACCCTTAATGACTTGGAGAGTAATCATGAATAACAAACACCGCTTTTTACTGTCTTTCGCAGGGCTTGTCCTGATCACCGGCCTGCTGGTATCCTGTTTTCCCAAACCCAAAGCCAAAGAGGAAGCGGTTGTGTTTGCGGTAAACGTCATCCCGGCAACCAAGGGCGAACTGCACGATTACATCCAGGTCAACGGTGACGTGGAATCTCTGGCCAGCGTGGATGTATTTGCCAATAATAATGGTACGGTACTCAGCATCAATGCCGGCCTGGGCCAGTATGTGTCCGCGGGGCAGCTTATTGCCAAGGTAGATCCCAGCAAACCGGGCCAGAATTTTCTGCCGGTCCCGGTACGAGCGCCGATCTCCGGTACGATCATCTCCCTGCCGGTGCGCGTCGGAACAACTATCAGCATCCAAACCCCCATTGCCGAGATTTCCCGGACGAGCGAACTGGAGGTTGTCACCTATATCGCCGAGCGCTTTATTGAAAACATCAAAAACGGGCTTAACGCCCAGGTAGCGTTTGAGGCCTTTCCGGGGCAGTCATTCCCGGCCCGGATCAAGGAGGTCAGTCCGGTATTAGACCCGTCAACCCGCTCACTGCAGGTGAAGCTGCGCTTTACCGGAAACGCCCGCCAGGTAAAGGCGGGGATGTTCGCCGAGGTCAGGATAATTACCCAGGACAAAAAAGACGTCATTAAAATCCCGGCCACCTGCCTGGTACACCGCTTCGGCAAAACCTTTTTGTTTGTGGTGAAGGATCAGAATGCCGTGGAACAGCGCGATGTTACCACCGGTATCCAGATAGACGACAAGGCGGAAATCGTTTCCGGGCTTACGGCCGGGGAGTTGGTAGTTATCCAGGGCCAGAATGTTCTGGCTGACAAGGCCAATGTGCGCATTATCCAAACACTGGACCCGCTTCCGGTTATAGACACAATTCAATAGGATGAGGAGCCTTTCATGAGTATTACACGTACGGTTGTAAACCGGCCCACTACACTTATTATCATATTCGGCCTTATTGTCGGCTTCGGATTATACACGGCCTTTAACCTGGCAATAGACCTGTTACCGGAGATCAACTTTCCCTATCTGGTGCTTTTTTCCACCTATTCCGGTGCCGGCCCCGAGGAGGTGGAAAAAACAATCACCCGTCCCATGGAGGCGCAGTTAAGCAGTGTCAGTAACCTGAAGCAGATCACCTCAACCTCGTACGAGGGGACCTGCCAGATCACCATGGAGTTCACCTACGGCACCAACCTGTCGGAAGCAACCAATGAGGTGCGGGACCGCCTGGAGTTTGTCAAGGACATTCTGCCCGAAGAGGCCACGACCCCGCAGATCTTCAAGTTCGATATCTCCATGATCCCCATCCTCAGACTCAAGGTTTCGGGCAACAGGAGCCCGGAGGATTTACGGGAGATTGCGGAAAACTTTATTCAGCCTCGCCTGGAGCAGATTGACGGCGTGGCCATCGCCTCGGTCAGCGGCGGCAAACAAAAGGCGGTGCGGGTGGAGATCCCGCAAAACCGGCTTGAAGCCTACAACCTGAACTTTACCCAGATCAAGAACATGCTGATGGGCAACAACCTGCAGATTTCCGCCGGTACAATCACCGAGGGATCCACCAATTTTCTGGTACGCAGCTCCGGGGAGTATACCAGCATAGAGCAGATAAAGAACACGGTCATCGCTTATAAAACCTACGGATCGGCCCGGGGCGTGCCCGCAGGCGCAGGCCTGGCGTTGACCGGCGCGGGGACGACCGGCAATACCATCGGTATCCGTCTCCGTGACATTGCCAATGTGTACGAGGGATTTAAAAAGGATGAAACCCGTGTCTATATAAACGGCGAGCCCGGGGTGTTCGTCATTGTACAAAAGCAGAGCGGCACTAATTCCGTGCAAGTAGCGGATAAGGTGCTGCACAACCTTGATTCCATTAACCGTTCCCTGCCCGTGGGCATCAAACTGGGGGTTATTCGTAACACCACCACGGTTATTCGTGATTCCCTTTCACAGGTCACCTCTTCCGCCCTGTTGGGCGTGCTGTTCGCCGTTGCCATTCTGTTTATCTTCCTGCGCAGTCTGAAATCCACAATTATCATCTCAACCGCCATCCCCATCTCTCTTATTATCACCCTCATGCTGATGTATTTTTTCAACCTGACCCTGAACATTATGACCCTGACCGGTCTGGCACTGGGGCTCGGTATGCTTGTGGACAACAGTATTGTTATCCTGGAAAACATTTACCGTTACCGGGAGAAGGGGGCCAAACTGCACGCCTCGGCCATCCTGGGCACACAGGAGATGATTACCGCCATTACGGCCTCCACCCTGACCACCATCTGCGTGTTCCTGCCCCTGGCCCTGTTCCGCAGCCAGTTGGGGGTCTACGGCGAGTTCTTTTCAGGCCTGGCCTTTACGGTGGTAATCTCACTTACCACCTCTCTGTTGGTCGCCATTCTTCTGATCCCGATCCTGGCCAGTAAGTACGTGCAGATCAACACGCGCAAGGAGATGATTCTGCCCCCCTCCATGGAAAAGATCGATACCGCCATGGGCCGCTTCTTTACCGGCATGGAAAACGTGTACAAAGCCACCCTCAAGTGGATATTCGGTCATAAGAAAATAACCATTCTGGCGATTGTAGCCGTGTTTATCGGCAGTTTCTTTTTGATTCCCATGGTGGGACTGGAGCTGATTCCTTCCCAGGATGAGGATTATGTCGAGCTAAGTGTTGACCTGCCCACGGGCAGTACCCTGGACGCCACCTATAAGGTCTGCCTGCAGCTGGAAGACATCATCCGGCAGAGGGTAAAGGGGATCAAGGATATTGTCACCGAGGTGGGTGAGCCCGCGGTATTCGGGTTTGTGGGCTCGGCCCTGACCAACAAGGCCAGCATCACCATCACCCTGCCCCCGTACGCCCAACGCATAGAAAACTCCCAACAGATACAGGAGATCCTGCGGCCTTCCTTCAAGAACTTTCCCGGCGCCGATATCGGGGTGGCGGCCCGCCGCGGTGGGGGCATGCAGGGCGCGCCGTTTGTCATCACCTTTAAATCCGAAGACCGCGATCTTGCCCGTGAGACCGCACAGAAGGTCATGACCATTTTAAAGGAAAATGTGCCGGAAATTACCGAGCCCTATCTTGACCTGGAAGAGGGCAAACCGGAGATATCGCTGAAAATAAACCGGGACAAAGCCTATTCCCTGGGCTTAAGTATGGCTGTGATCGGCCAGGAGCTGCGGGCTAATATAGACGGGATTACGGCCGGCAGGTATAAAACCGGCGGCTCGGAATATGATATTCTGTTGATCCTGGACAAACGCTCGCGCGACCAGTTTCTTGATCTGGACAAATTATTCGTAACCAACAGCTTCGGCAAAAAGATCGCCTTCTCCAGCTTTGCCGAGCCGGAACCGGCCACCGGCCCGGTGAACATCAAACGGATCGACCAGATACGCTCCATCCGCATTACCGGGGGCATCGCCCCGGGGGCCAGTATCGGCAAGGTCATACCGCGCATCCAGCAGCTGATCAACGAACAGATTCCGCCGAACGAAAACCTGATTATCGAATACGGGGGGGATTTTGAGGACCTGATGCAGTACGGACCACCGCTGATTTTCGTATTCCTTATCGCCATCGTTCTGGTATTCGGGATCATGGCCGCCCAGTTCGAGTCCTTTCTGGACCCGTTTATCATTATCTTCACCGTACCCCTGACCCTGATCGGGGTAATAGTGATTCACTTTGCCACGGCATCACCCTTCAGCCTGTTCACGGTTGTCGGGCTGATCATGTTAAGCGGGATTGTGGTGAATAACGGTATTGTGCTGGTGGACTACACCAACCTGCTGCGTAAACGCGGTCTCCCACTGCGAAAGGCGGCCATCGAGGCGGGAGGCAACAGGCTGCGCCCGGTTCTGATGACCACCCTGACCACCGTACTGGGACTGGCACCCGTGGCCTTTATTAAAAGCGAGGGTTCAAGCCTGATTCAGCCGATCGCCAAAACCGTTGTGGGCGGTCTGACCGTCAGTGCGTTACTGACCCTGTTTTTGATTCCTGCGCTGTATATCATATTCAACGGCTTTGCCGACAAGCAAAAGGCCAAAAAGCAGATCAAACACGAAAAACGCATGCAGATACGGCTTCAGCGCTTAAGAGAGGAGAGAAGGTCATGACCATTCGCGTAGAGATTATCGCCAATTACTCCGTGCAGGAAGACCTACTGGAATTACTGGATAAACATAATGTGGGGCAGTTTCGCACCCTGATCCCCCAGGTCCAGGGCAAGGGCAGTTCCGGTCCCCGGCGCGGCGACCACATCTGGCCTGAGGAAAACTTTATCATGATTATTTTTTGCGAGCGCAGTGAGGCAAAGGTAATCCGCAAAGCGGTGGATGAGCTGAAGGAATATTTTCCGGATGAAGGCATAAAGATGTTTGCAACCTGTGTGGAAAAGGTGTAAAGTAGAGCCCTGAGAGGTAAGCCATGGCCAAATCTGAAAAAGCGCGGTTGCAGCACACGTCTTCACCACCGGGCACCCTGGTACACATCGGCAAAAAAAAGCGTGAAAAAGCCCAGATAAGCTTTTTTCGCTATAATGCCGGCAGCTACGAGGAGAAGGAGCTGTCCGCCTTAAGCGAGCTTCCCGCGCATGCTGATTCCGGGGACGTCTGGTGGATCAATATCGACGGCCTGCACGATATTTCCCTGATTGAAGCCGTGGGCAAGCAGTTCCATATACACGAGCTTATTTTAGAGGATATCCTGGATACCAACCAGCGGCCCAAGGTTGAGGAAACCGCAAACAATCTCTCCCTTATTGTAAAAATGCTGCATTACAATAACGGGGCCGGCATCCGGGGAGAACAGGTATCGCTTGTTATCGGGACCAACTACGTCATCTCCTTCCAGGAGTACCGGGGCGACGTGTTTGAAGCTATCAGGGATCGTATCCGCGGGCAGAAGGGCCGTATTCGCCGCATGGGCGCCGATTACCTGGGCTACTGCCTGATCGACGCCCTGGTAGACAACTATTTTCTTATCCTGGAGAACCTGGGAGACAGAATCGAGAACCTTGAAGAAACCGTCATGAAACAGCCTACACCCGACAGGCTCAAGCATATCTACGCACTGAAGCGGGAGCTGCTTTACCTGCGAAAATCGGTCTGGCCCATGCGGGAAATTATCAATAACCTGCAGCGCGGCGGGACCCATCTCTTAAGCCCGGCGATCTCACTTTATCTCAAGGACCTCTATGACCATATCGCCCAGGTAATCGACACGACGGAGACCTTCCGTGAAATGGTTTCCGGCCTGCTGGACATCTACCTCTCCAGCCTGAGCAACAAAATGAATGAGATCATGAAGGTTCTGACCATTATCGCCACCATCTTTATTCCCATCACCTTTATTGTGGGCGTCTACGGCATGAACTTCCCCAATATGCCGGAAATTCATTGGAAATGGGGGTATCTTGCGGTATGGGGCCTGATTGTGGGCATTGTGATTGTTCTCTTGTTATTTTTTAAAAAGAAAAAGTGGCTGTAACCCCGGCTGGTGTGGGAGAGCGCCCTGTTCCATGGGTGGTTGCCCGCGATTAATCCGCCTTTGTTTCATCGACCCACGCCGCGATAAGCTCTTCCATAGTACGTATTATATATGTCGGTTTCACCGTTAAAGAAGCGGGATCGGCATTGTCCCGGTGGATATAGGCCGTATCCACGCCCGCGGCCCTTCCGCTTTCCATATCCCAGATACTGTCACCCACAAACAACGAGTCTCCCGGAGCGGCCGCAAGCCGGGAAACCGCCGTCAAAACCGGCTCCGGATGCGGTTTGTGGCGGAGCGTACTCTCCGGGGTGATCAGGACATCAAAAAATCCGTCCAACTCCGTCAGGCGCAGGTGATACTCTAGGGACATTCTTTTCCTTGATGTGACAACCGCCAGCTTTTTCCCGCCGGCTTTAAGCGTTTTAAGCAGCGGCATTACACCGGGAAAAAGCGAGAGGTAGCGGGAGGCAAGCTCTTTTTGAAATTCATTATAAACCCGATAGACGGATAAAAACTCGTCTTCTGAAAGCGGGCCCATGAACTGCTCAAGTTGCCGATGCAGGGGAATCCCAATTCCGGACACCACAGCATCCCGCTCCGGCCGCGCTCTGCCGTAATGCTCAAGGGTATGCAGGAAGCTGCGGTAGATCAGCTCGCCGGTGTCCATCAGCGTGCCGTCCATATCAAAAAGATAGCAGCCATATTCCCGGATTCCCGGTTTACCGACTGCGGGGCCGCCTTTTTTTTTCATGGGTTTTACCTATTGCTTGTCGGGGAACAAAATACTGCGAAACGAACGCGGTCCCAGCAGTTTTTTTTCTTCCACAAGCAGTGTTTTCCAGGGGATTTTACGCCTGCCGGCACCGGGATTTTTCTCCAGGTATTCATATTTATACATACGCAGCTTCAGAGCCACGTTATACCAGAGCATAATCGTGGAAAAACCGAACAGGGTTAAAAAGGTCAGCACGGACAAGCCTAAGATGAGGATTGTTCCCAGTAACAGGGTGAATAAGGTAAATGTGGTATTATCCAGCAGAAGCATCATCATTTTTTTGATATTTTTTCCGATTTTTTTATTGAACATGGACTGCAACGGGAAAAAATACTGGCAGGCGGCGATCCAGAACACAAACAGCCAGGCCAGGAAAAAGAAGATCAGGGGATTTAGGAAGTTGTTCATCATCCCCAGGTAGTAAATTCCGGCAATCAACAAAAAGAAAAGCAGTACGAAATTCAGAAGCCCGAACACCAGGCTCGGCTTATAGGTTTCCTTCAGGTAGCGGCGAAAATCCCTGAAACTGGGATTTTTTCCGTCCGCGATGTCCTTTGTCATACCGGATACCGCGCCGCTGTAGATAAAAAACAGGCACACCAGCGGTAAAAAGATGAAATGTCCCAACGCCAGACCGAGCAGCGGTGCTATCTCCTCCACAAACATATTCAGCACATAAAGGATGGCGTATTCCAGGGACAAACCGGCTATAATCAGGACCACATACCCCAGATTCATCAGGATCATGGCCAGGATGTTTTCCCACATATTGAAAAAGGTCTTTTTTATCAGAAATCCGATCATAGGCTACTGTACTATGTAGCCCATGTTTTGACAAGGCAGGGGCGGCTATTACCGGTAATTTTACATAGTACCATGGCAAAATGAGAAGTACCGTGTTATTTCATTGGTTTTACACCCGTAATCAGCCGGTTGATTATTTTTTCATATTCCGCTGATTTCGAACGCGGGGTCATACTGATCACTATGAGTATTTTCTTTCCCGGTGTAAACACAAGCATGATTCCAAGCGCAACGGGGACCTTTTGCACGGTGGCGCCGGCGTCGATGAAAACGCGGTCCATGCCGTTCAATTTGTCCTCGATCGGGTTATCCGCG
Organism: uncultured Spirochaetaceae bacterium; assembly: GCA_964634205.1. GTDB lineage: Bacteria > Spirochaetota > Spirochaetia > SZUA-6 > RPPD01 > JAFGGG01. The sequence continues at coordinate 17,354 of CAZWKE010000040.1, read as the reverse complement.
GTGCGCGGATTGTCAACCAGATCGCCCAGTTCTTTGTGCATTTCGGCGACAGCCTTTTTCAGGTCATCGGTATCCAGTATTTTGTAGAAAAATACCACATCCCCGTCGGGATCACTGACGATTACGGAATCATCATCGTTTTGCATGCGCCAGTTATCCGGGTACCAGATGCTTATTTTTGCCTGTTCGTCCACCAGCTCCGCAGCATAAAGCAGCCGCATTCCCGGTAAAAAGAGAATCGTTATAAAGCAGATAAGGACTGTTTTCCTCAACATTATCTCCCTAGTATCATTGTACGCCGTAATCAGCGCTTTTTCAATATGGATTCGCAGCGGCGCTTGTACTCAACAGGGACATGTTGTATACTTTTTGCGGATTATGTACAGGGTACGAACATACGGTATATTAATTATTTTCGGCTTCTTCCTGTTATGGGCATGTACCACCGGCGGAGGGGTGCCGGCGGAAAAGCTCAAAGCTGCGGAGGATGCCTTCCAGGGAGGAACCGCCCTGCACCAGGCGGCAAAGGACTGCAACGCCGCCCTTGCCGAAAAACTACTGAAACAGGGCGTGGATGTCCTGCAGGAGGACAAGTTCGGTAAGACCGCACTGGATTATGCTGTTTCGGCCGCCTGTGACACGGTAACCACCCTGATAACCGGCTATATCCGCACCCATTATCCGCTTACCCTGACCGTACAGGAAGGCCATCTTTTTCCGGTGAACTCATTGGATTTCAGCCCGGACGGCCGGCTCCTGGTCTCGTGCAGTACGGATGAGACGGTCAAACTCTGGCATCTATCCACCGGATCACTGGTAAGAACATTATTCGGCCATGCGGGGTCACTTGCCTGCGTCCGTTTCAGCCCGGACGGGAAGACTATTGCCGCGGCGGGAAACGACGGAAGTGTTGAGATATGGGACGTCGAAAGCGGCCGCCTGTCGTCCAAACTTACCGGCCATCACGGCGCGGTACACACCCTGAGCTTCAGTCCCGACGGCGGCCTGCTTGCCTCGGCCGGAGCGGACCGGACAATCAGGGTGTGGGACCTGCAAAAACAAAAAGCCATATATATTCTCAAGGGGCACGAGGGTTTTATCAACACCATTGCATTCTCGCCCGACGGACGCTATATCGCTTCCGGCAGCGCCGACAAAACCGTAAAACTCTGGGACATGTCCGACGGTATCTTGTGGCAGACATTACTGCGCAGTACCGACTACGTCACCTCGCTTGCCTGGAGTAAGGAGAGCCGCTTCTTACTGGTGGCAAGCGGTGACGGATCATTAAAGCTTTGGGACGCGCCGGCCGGCGGATTGGTGCGCACGTTTTCCGGACACACGGGTGTGGTCCAGTCCGTGGCTATAGACCAGGAGCATGGTATCGCCGTTTCGGCGGGTTGGGACCTGAAGGTGAAACTCTGGAACATCTATGACGCCTCACTGCTGCATACCTTTTCCGGACATACGGACCCGATCGAAGCGGTAGCGGTAAACAGAAGCGGCACCCTGGTGGCCTCGGCCGGCTGGGATGATACGATAATCATACAGGACACGGCCACCGGTCGGATCAAAAACAGGTTTTCCCCGGTGGGTGGACTGCTGCGAAACGCCGCCTTTAGTCCCAACGGCCGCTATCTTGCTTTGAGCGGCAGCCGGGACGAAGTGCTGTTATGGGACCTGTTTGCCGGTGAGTTTTTAAGTCCGTTGACCCTTTATAAGCAGTCCGTTACCGCGGTGGTCTTTTCGCCGGACAGCAGTCTGCTGGCCACGGGGGACAGCAACGGGCAGGTGTTTCTTTGGGATATCTCCGGGAAGTCACTTGTCGCCACACTAAAAACCGGCGACACTCCGGTGTTTGCCCTGGCCTTCCATCCCGGCGGCAGGCTGCTGGCAGCCGGCGGTCGGGATAAAAAGATCACCTTCTGGAACCCGTTCTCAAAAAAAGTGCCGGCCGAATGGCAGGCCCATGATGATGATATCTATACCCTGGCATTCAACCGCACGGGCGAACTTCTGGCCTCGGGCAGTAAGGACACCACCCTGAAACTCTGGGACATGACCTCAGGCAAGCTTCTGACAACGGTAGAGGGTATTCGCTCAATTGTACGCTCGGTTTCCTTCAGCCCAACAACCGACCGGCTTGCCGTGGCTACCGATGTCCCGGCGGTATACATCGTGGACCCGGTGCGCGGCAGGATTATCCGCACCCTGCACGGACCGCAGCACGGCATAACCACTGTGGCTTTCGGCGCGGACGGGCGGCAGTTGGCTGCGGCCAGTTGGGACAACACCATCACGGTCTGGGACCCGCAGACCTGGCAGCCGCTTCACAGTATCCTGCTGTCCAACGGGTATGCCTCTTCCGTGGCGTTTAATTCCGAGTTGGGGCTCTTTCTGGCTGTTGATTTCTCCCACATCGGCATATGGCGGACCGACACCTGGGCTTCCCTGTGCACACTGGTAAGCCTACAGGGAAAATACGCGGTAGTATATCACGGCAGCAGTTTTGATTATTCCGATCCGGCCGCCATGAAATACCTGCGCTTTACCGCCGGCACGGTGAGTTTTGCGGGTGACCTGTTTGCGGAGAGTTACCGCGTGCCGGGGCTTTTGCAGTCGGTGTTAAACCAAAATTAGATGACATGAAGATATACCTGGCCGGACTTGTTCCCGAACAAATACAGACCACTTTTCCCCGGATAAAACCCTATACCGGCAGACAGCTTTTTTCATGGCTGCATAAACCGGAGTTTGATTTTTCCGCCATGACCGACCTTTCATTGGAGTTCCGGGGTCAACTGGCCGAGCAGGCTGTCGCGGTTTCGGCGCGGATAATCGCGGAGCAAAAGGGGGCGGACGGATCATGCAAGTACAAACTTCGACTTTCCGACAACAGTGCCGTCGAAACCGTCCTCTTAAGTGACCGGGAGGGCAGAAAAACCGCCTGCCTTTCAACCCAGGTCGGCTGTGCCATGGGCTGTGCGTTCTGCGCCACTGCGCGCATGGGCTTTGTGCGCAATCTTTTGGCCCATGAGATTGTGGAGCAGTACCTGCTGCTTAAGGCGCAAGCGGGTGATATCTCACATATCGTGTTTATGGGAATGGGGGAACCGCTCCTGAACCTGGAACGGCTCCGCAGCGCCATTAATGTGCTTCACCATCCCGGCGGCAGCGGCATAAGTCTGCGCCGCATGACCCTCTCCACCTGCGGCCTGCCCAAGGGGATCTATGACCTGGCCGAACACGGCCCCCCGATACGGCTGGCGCTCAGCCTGATCAGCGCGGACCCGGTATTGCGCAAACGCCTGATGCCCGCGGCCGGCAACACCCCCCTGCCCGAGCTGCGGCGGGCCCTGCAGGCGTTCCAGCAGGCTACGGGCAAGCGCATCACTATTGAAATTATCATCCTGCCCGGGGCAAACGACCGGCCGCGTGATTTTGACCTGCTGTGTGAGTTTGTACGTCCCCTGCGCACGGTGATAAACGTCATCCCCTGGAACAGGGTTCCTGATATGCCGTGGGAAGAACCCGATGAGAAACAGATTGGGAAATTTATCGATCAGTTAAAAAATCGCGGGCTGCATGTGACCCAACGCTACAGCAAGGGCAGAAACATCAACGCGGCCTGCGGCCAGCTTGCCGTAATGCCTACTGATCCAGTTTAAACACCTGCGCGTTGTCAAAAGCGGCGATAACCCCCGCCCCACAGAAAAGCCCCTCCTTTCCCTTGGCGAAGTTGCTGTCCTCGCTCTCACCCACCGGGTTATCGTTGATATACAGCTTAAAAGTGCTGCCCACGCATTCGGCCCGCAAGACATTTTTCCCTTGAGGATTGATGTAACGCGAGTTGGTCCAGTCGATCAGGGTATTCCATTTGCCGGACTTGTAATAACCGAAACGAAAATACCCACTTTTGGTGATAATAAAAAGATAATGGTTATCGACATCCTTTACACGAAGTGCCAGGCCATACCCTGATTCGGTGGCCCCGGAGACCCAGCGCACGTCCGCGGCGAAGGAGATATTCTCGAAAGAATCCTCGGTCCAGGAATAATAATCATTCTTGCCGCTATTAACAACATATTCACCATTCTTGTACGCCGCGTGATCGGTCTGAAAAAAGATATTGTTTACCTTACTGAAATCAGTATATAACAGCAGGTTCCCCTGGTAGACCACCAGGTTGTCAAAGGCCGCATGCACCCCGGCCCCGGCCAGCATACCGAAGTTTCCCTTGGTAAAAGTGGAATCAAACAGTTCCTTGACCTGTATATTGTTCACATAAAACGTGAGTTGTTTGCCCACCGCTTTGACTTTTATATAATTCACCCCGTCGTTATTAACGGCACTACTGCGTTCCCAGGGCACCATCTCCTGGTACTTGCCGTTCACCATTTTTTCAATACGAAAATACCCGATTTTAGCCAGGCTGAACAGGTAATAATTTTTCTCATCCTGCAGCCGGAAAATGACGCCGTATGCGCCGTTATCAGCGCCTTCTATCCATTGTGTCTCAATTTCCAGGGCAAAATCATCGACAGTGGTGGTAGCCCAGGCAAACCACTCGCTTTTCTTGTTGTAGATATTATATTTGCCGTCTTTATAAAACAATTGATCGGAAACAATCCAGTTTTTTGCGCTGAAATCATCATAATAAATGACTTGGGCCTTTTTGATGAACATGGTCTGCATGGCCGCGTTGGCTATATTGTTCGAGATCTTGCCTAAATCATCCACGATATTTTCCAGCTTGTCATAGGTCTTGGAATAGGTGCTGACGGTGCTGCCGGTTTCCACATCCAGCACGCTGATGTTGAAAATAATATGAGAGCCCAGTTTGCCCACGCTGCCGAATACCAACAGCTTTGCCGAGAGCAGCTTGCCGATCTCCCTGGTTTTCTTTTGATCGGCCACATCGGAAGATGAAAACTCGATTTCTTTTAGGAGCCGGTTTCGCTTGTTACGCTGGATTACATCGAAGATCCCCGTCTGAAACAGGGAATGGTTGAAGTAATCGATCAGCAGGTCAACCTCATCCTTTTTTACATTCGTGATCTTGAAATCCATTACCGCGATGGCGAACTTTTCCTCCGCGGAAAGTCCGAAACCCAGAAAGAGCATAAAAATCCCGACTACCATAATTCTGGGTACTTTATATTGAAAACACAGCATGACCTGCCCCCTTGCTTGATACTTACATGAATTTTATCCCGTTAATGTGCATTCGTCAATATTTTTTTAACGGCGAAGCGGAGAGGTTTCCCGGACCATGGTACCGGTACGCAATATCTCATGGATTTTATAGGTGCCGAACTTGCGGGCCTTTAAAAATCCGTCCCAGGCGGATTCGGCCAGACGGCCGTACTGCCAGAGGTCGATCAGCCACTCATTGGCAAACTCCGGATCTTCCTGCGGAATCCCGGCCTGGATCTCCAGCAGCCACTTTTTATTAAAGCGCTCCTGGGAACCGATGGCGTCGGCCATAATAATGGGCAGCCCCAATGCCGAATAAAACGAAAGCTCACTCGGTTTGGTCCACAACACGTCTATCACCCGCATCAGCGCGGAAAATTTATCAAAGTACTCATAAATGTCCGGCGAGTAAATCACGGGGACCTCGTCGGTAGTTAATCCCAGGTCTTTAAGTCCGTGCAGAAAATGCTTATAGACCTCTTCACGGATGCCGGCGATCAGGTAGAGTTTCAACTCTTTTTTCCGGATCTTGCTTTTCAGGCTCTTGGCAATCTTTAAGGCGATGTCCGTCTGCGCCCCGGCCCCGCCTACCGCAAAGGCCAATGAAAAAATACGCTCCTTTTTAAAGGGAATGTACTGCCTGCCCAGGAAATGTTTGACGCTCAACTCATGCAGGGGCCAGAATTTCTGCCGCGGGTCCAGATAGTGCAGGCGCTGCCCCAGGTCATGACGCAGTACCTCCAGTTTTTCGCTTCCCAGCACACTGATCGGCAGGGGAAAACCGGTAAGAAAAATACGCTCATCAAGCACACCGTACTGGCGCAGGCGCTGCAGTGCCCTGCTGCAGGGGGCAAGATACACGGTCTTACTGGAGGCCGGGTCTTTGGGCACCCAGGCCCGGTTTATCTCAGCGTCCGTAATGATACAGTAGTTGCGGCTGTAGTTGTAGTAATCCGCGATCAAGGCGGGTACCGGGTAACTGCAGATAAGGGGAAGTGATTTGGTCTCAATTTTTTCCATCAAAGACTTACCCAATCCCTTTTCGATATATGAATAGATCAGTTTTGTCTGAAATCCGGGTTTGGACATGTCCCGTAATGGATAGATCGGCGCGATGTCCATAAACTTGTCCATCACGCTGAACAACATGTTTCCGCTGAGCGGTATCTTCTTTATACGCGAGATGAGCTCATACCCGCCGGTAATGCGGTGCCAAAGCTTTACCTCGTGTGCCGACGAGGTTTCCTTTTCACCTACCAGGAGGATGCCGTCGTACGCGATATCCTTGAGCGGGTAGGTGGCCCGCTGGTGGCCCAATCCCATATTGATGCTTACAATCCAGGCTTGCAGTTTTTCTCTGGTCATCGTAAAAAGACTCCTTGTCCCCTCATTATTTACGGCAGCGCCGCCTACCGGCGGTGCAATGCAAAATCTGCTTATAGTGTAGTATCACCACGGCTGAATTGCAATATAATTAATTCGCGGTCAGCCACAACACCTGAAAGGGCGACACGTTTAACCGCAATTCATCGCCGCGCCGAATTTTTTCCGCCGCAAAGCTCGTCCCGGTAATGATATCCCGCAGGGACCCGCCGGTGGACTTACCGGCGGCCTGCCCCGTTGTTTCCGCGGAACAGCGGAACTCCACCGTATCCCCGCTGACATTATGGATACACAGCACCCTCCCGCCGTCGCCGCTTTTAGCGCCCGCCTTCCCGTCCCGTCCTTCACGCAGCAGCACGAACAGGCGCGGGTCCGCGGCAATCACCCGCTGTCCCCCCAGGGCATGGAAGGCGGGATGGGAGGAACGGGCCTTAAGCAGCCGGGCATACCCGGTATACACCAGGCTGCGCAGGCTGTTCCGCCGCCGCAGCTCCTTCTGCGTACGACGCAGAGAGAGTTTCTGCCGGTTGATGGCCCGGTTGCTCCCGGTTTTTTCGACCCCTTCCGTATCATTCTCCGATCCCAGCAGGCTGTGCACATAAATGCCGGGGACACCCCGGAAGGCCAGCATAATGGCCTGACTCGCCAGAAATTTTTTCGCCTTTACCTCAGGGGAATCAGCCCGCCCCGTAACGGCACTGAGATATGAAATATTGAGTTCATAGGGAATCGATCCCTGTTCCGTATGTTTATAGGATACACGGCCGCCCTGCTGTTCCGTAAAACGAACAAGCCCCTGGATCTCGGCCGGTGAAAGGATGTCATGAACCGGGAGAAGACCGATGCCGTCGTGCGAAGCCAGGAAATTAAAAAAGGTTGCCCCCGCCTTGGGAAAACGCAGGCCGCGGGCCCAGCCGCTCAGAGCCGAGGCGTCACCCGTTTTAAATGAGTGCAGCACCAGGGGCGGCAAAGAAAACTGGTATACCATATGGGCCTCGTTGCCGCCGTCCCCGAAATAGGAAACGTTTTCGGCATGGGGCACATTGGTTTCGGTAATCAGCAACACCCAGGGAGCAAGCCGGTCCAGCAACGCCCGGAACAAGCGTACCACGGTATGGACCTGGGGCAGGTGGATGCAGGAGGTTCCGGCCTCCTTCCACAGGTAGGCGATCGCGTCCAGGCGGATAATCCGCGCTCCCCTGCTGATGTACATCAGCAGGATGTCGATGATATCCAGCAGCACACGCGGGTTTTTATAGTTCAGATCCACCTGGTCTTTGGAAAAGGTGGTCCACAGCAGTTTTTCGCCGCGGCGCGTCTTGAACCGATGCAGCAGGGGCAGGGCCCGGGGACGGACTACTGCCGACAGGTCGCTGCCCGGTTTTACGGTAATAAAGTAATCCGCGTAGCGGGGATTTTCCTTTAAAAACTCCCGGCACCAACGGCTGGCAGCGGACATATGGTTCAATACCAGATCACACATCAGCGTGAACCGCCGGCCTATCTCCGAGATATGCCGCCATGTTCCCAGGTGAGGGTTCACCCGGGTATAATCCGTGATAGAAAAACCGTCGTCTGAGGTATAGGGAAAAAACGGCAAAATGTGGACCCCGGGAATGATATGTTTGGTATAGCTGTTCAGGAAGCGGCCCAGGGTTTTCAATGGTTTTTCGCCGCGCCGGCGAAACTGGTCCCCGTAGGTAATCAGTATGCTCTGTGTCCGGTCCAAGGGAAAGTATTCCGCCGTAAAATCGGGCGGGATAGGTAAAGCCTTCGCATACCGCCGCATTATTTTGCACAGCTCGGTATATACCCCCCGCCCCTTCCCGGTACCGTACAGACTTACAACCAAAGACTTTATTTGTTCGTTCACGGTAGATGATTGTAAAAGAAATACGTACGGAGCACAAGAGACCGGTTCATGGTCGCAAAACGAGATGGAGAGGCGCAATCTTTGCACCACGCCATCAACATTCCCCGCGGACTTGACAATCACCCGCAACTCTCATTATAAGTGATAACAATACATGGTTGACCTGGTTATCTTCCATTATCATCTTCTTCCCGGCGGCGTGACGGACGTGATTATTCAGGGGGTTATGGCCCTGGCCCAATCATCATCTTATGTGAAGCGGGTCACCCTTGTCTGCGGCAGGCAGGAAAACACGGAGAAGGTCCGCCGCACACTCACCACCTTTCTGACCCGGCACCGCTGCCCGCTTGAGCTGAAAATACGGATCATGCCGGAGATCGACTATCTGAACCACGTGGACGGGCTGACCGATATCGGCAACCGCCTGGCCTCCCTGGAGAAAAAACTCACCGCCTCTTTTGCCTCTCCGGATGCCGTCTGGTGGGTACACAACTATCAACTGGGGAAAAATCCATTGTTTTCCGAGGTCCTGCTGCGGATAATCGCCTCCGATGTTCCGCAAAACATCATCCTGCAGATCCATGATTTCCCGGAGGCGGGCAGGCCGTCCAATCTGCAAAAGCTCAAGGCCGTTGTCACCCACCCGTTGTACCCGGTATCTCCCCGCGTGCGGTATCTGGTGATCAACAGCCGGGACGACCGCGTGCTGCGCGAGGCGGGTATTCCGTCCGAGTTGGTGTACCTGGTGGATAATCCCATGGCCGATTTTTCCGTTGAGCGGCGGGAACCGGGAAAGATAAAAAAAATCCTGGCCGCATACGGGCGGCGGCGGCATAACTACATGGATGAGCATACCCCCCTGGTGATCTATCCCATCAGGGCCATCAGGCGTAAAAACGTACTGGAGGCCGGGCTTTTAACCAGGCTGCTCCCCGGCAGTCCCCTCCTGCTGGTTACCCTGCCCGGCGTGTCGGAAAGTGAACGGGAGTATTCGGCCTTTGTCTCCCGCTGTTTTGCGCAAGAACTGATCCCCGGCTTTTTCGGCATCGGACTGGAGCTGGATGAACTGGGGATTGATTTTCCCTCGCTGCTGGCTGCCTGTGATCTTATGTGTTGTTCGTCCGTCCAGGAGGGGTTCGGGTATCCCTACCTCCAGGCCCTGTTACTGGGAGTTCCCCTGCTGGCACGCAGGCTGGACGTGATGGACGGGTTCATCCGTATGTTCGACCATTACCCCGGCCGCTTCTATTCGTCTCTGCTTGTCCCTGTGGAACCGAAGGATAAGAGTACGCTTAAGGATGATTACCTGGCGCACATCAGCTCCCTCACGGAGACCTTTCCCCCGGCGCTTATCCGCTCACTGACCGGAGAAGTGGAACAACTGATGGAACAAGATTTTATCGATTTTTCCTTTCTTTCGTTTCGGCTGCAGTTGCAGACCTTAAAGGAAGCGCGTTCACCGGTGTCTCAGGATGTTGTCAGAGATGCAAATCCACAGCTTTTTACCGGCGCCGGATCGCTGCTGTCAGCGCGGCATACACCGAAGAAGGAGCAGGTGCTGGGCCGTTTCGGACTGAAAGCCTATGCCGAATCGCTGGACCAGGTTTTGCGTTCTTTTTCCGCAGACATACGTCCCGGACCGGTACAGACGGAAGAGATCGACGACCGCGTACTGCGGCTGTTCGGGTCGCTGCAAAACCTGCGCCTGCTTTTTGCCCCGGGACAAAACTTGCGTTTATAGTATATGATGAGTGGATTTCCACCGGGTGTGGGCCGCCCTGTTGTTCACCGATGAACCGGCGCCTACATCGACCGCTCGCGGGTCAGGTAGATCTTGAGGGTATTGTAATATTTGGCCACGTCATTTATGGATATTTTTCCATAGTTATACCTGATGTTATCGTCGTTCAGAAAGTCTTTGACCGCGTTATCCCCCTCACCGCCGGTATTGGTCATCACCCGCAGGTCGGTCAGTGAGATATCAAAAAAATACGACTTGTCTTTTTGCATACCCTCTTTCGACTGGATAATAAAATCAAGGCAGTCATACAGACGGGTAACGGGATTTTTATAACTCAGGTTTATGGAGCGCCGGTATGAGTACCAGATGCGGCGGGCAAAACTGGTAAACACCTTTTCCAGGATCTTTGGCCCCAACTGGTTAAGAAAGTTGTCTTTACTGAGCTCCAGCAGCTTAGTATTGCTGAAGGCCATGGCCGTGGCGTTTCGGTTCAGCTGGTTTAGGATCGCCATCTCGCCGAAAAACTCGTTCTGCTGCAGTACCGCAATTACGAACTCCTTTTCGCGGTCGATGTGGGAGATTTTGACCTTACCGCTCTCGATAAAATAAAAGTTGTCTCCCCTTTCCTGCTCCAGAAAAATAATATCACCGGCCTGATACAGCAGGCGCGCCCCGTTCCGTTCCGGCTGCCTGATGCTGATGTTTTGTTGGGCGGTAAGTGTCTGGGTAATTTCCGCGACCCCTTTTTTGGCCTCTTCATCCTCTGAATACTCCAGAAACCTGGTAAGCGCGTACAGGTAGTGTGAAAGCATGTTCCGCTGCTTAAAGTAGTTGGCAATCTCCAGCAGGTAGCGCGGCATGTCCATATAGGGTGACTGGGAGCAGAGGGTAAAGAGTTTTTGGTTGATCTTGCGCAGACGGTTCGAATAACCGCTGACTACCCTGAAAAAAACCTTGGGTTTGGCCGAAAGAAAGGGGATGATGTCCTTCTTTTCCAGCATGATCACCTGGGTGTCCTTTACCGCCACCAGGCGGTCCAGGTAGGCATGACCGGTAAGGCAGGCGATCAAGCCGAAGGTATCGCCGGTTCCCAGGTAGGTCACATCCTCTTCATACATAATCCGCAGAAAGCGCTTTAACTGCCCGCTTTTTATGATAAAAAAATAGGGCATGGCCTTGGAGCGTTCCATCCAGACAATCGAGCCGGTCTTATATATTCTGGTTTTAAAGGTTATCTTATTCATGTGCCGTCTCTTTTTTCATCGGTTTTTACGGCGAAAAACACAACCGCTTAATTTATAGTATAGTATAAATGCGAAAGCACGGGCAACAGAAAATCATTGTACTTAAAAAAACTTGACTTTTGGTAATGAAATATTGTAAAGAAGACTATGGAACTGGTTGCTCCCGCGGGGAATCCGGAAAAATTACAGTTTGCCTATCTCTTCGGCGCGGATGCCGTATATATCGGGATGAAACACTTTTCACTGCGCGCGCAGGCGGACAATTTCAGCGGAAGCGATTATGCCGGGATTGCCGAATGCAAAAAAGACAAAAAACTCTACGGCGCCCTCAACATCTATTTTCATGATGAGGATATGGCAAAACTGGAAGAGCAGGCCGAATACATCGCCCGCTATCCGTTCGACGCCTTTATTATCAGCGACATTGGGGCGGTAAAACCGCTTTCCCGGCTTTTCCCGTCCGTGCCGCTTCACCTGAGTACCCAGGCCAACTGTATCAATGCGGAAGCCGCCTCCCTGTACAGGGACATGGGATTTTCCCGCCTGGTTCTGGGTAGGGAGCTCAGCCTGAAACAGATCGAGCGGATTAAAAGCAGGATAAATATTGAAATTGAGGTGTTCGCCCACGGCGCCATGTGCCTGGCCTATGCCGGCAGATGCTTCTTAAGCGCCTATATGACCGGACGCTCGGCCAACAAAGGAGACTGCGCCCATTCCTGCCGCTGGCATTACCGGGTGCTGGAAGAGGAAGAGCGGAGCGGAGAGTATTTTCCGGTGATCGAGGGAGAGGGCTTTACCTCCATCCTCTCATCCAAGGACCTCTGCATGGTAGACCACCTGGACAGCCTGCGCGACGCAGGGGTGGACGCCGTAAAAATCGAAGGCAGGATGAAGTCCGTATACTATACGGCCGTTGTGACCCGTGCCTACCGAAAAGCACTGGACAAGCTTTTAGGAAAAACAAGGGAGGATGTAAGTCCCTATATCACGGAGCTTTCCAAGGTGAGCCACCGGGAGTTCTGGACCGGATTTTATTTCGATGATCGGGAGATCCAAAAACCGACCATGAAGTCCTACCTGCGCTCATACAGCTTCCTGGGTACCGTGGGCGCTCAGGTCCGCGACGGTATTTTTGCACTGCGGGTCAAAAACCAGATTTTGGCGGACGACACGCTGGAGTACATCGGTCCCGATGTATGTTATCTCCAAGACAGCGAATTCGGGATTTTGGATGAGAAGATGCAGCCGGTACAAAAGGCGGACCACGGAAAGGAATACTATCTTGCGACCGATAAAAAGGTAGGGCCCGGGTATATTATCAGAAAACAACTTGTATGATCGCCGGGGCGGCGGTAGAAACCACAAACAGGCGCAATGCGGCGGCACAAGAGGTCGAGGGTATTCCACCTCTTTATTACGGGCGGCGGTGCCTGCCCGGTCGGCGCCTGCCCCGTCCATCGGCAGCTCACAAACCACCTTTAATTATTGGATCGCAAACACGGCCTGTCAAGACCGCTATCACTGTTGCGGCAAAATTAGGGTTTGCCTAGACAGGCAAAATATAATAACATAAACAGGACAAACCGTAATATTTTATGAGTGAAAGACAGATAATTAGACTATGACTGAAAAAATAGCACTCCTGAAAAAAGCCGAACTGTTCTCCAAACTCCAGCTTCAGGAGCTGGAAATCATTGCCAAGTACAGTGAAATGAAAAAATTCGCCGACGGCCGGGATATTTTCAGCGCAGGGGACGCGGGGGATGTACTTTATATTATAAAGAAAGGTGAGGTCCGTATTATTACTCACACCGATACTGGTGAGCAGCGGGAGATTGCCCATTTTATAAAGGGCGAGTGTTTTGGGGAGCTTGATTTTTTTGAAAACGCCCCCCGCACTGCGGACGCGGTTGCGGAAACGGACACGGAACTGCTTTGTTTTCCGGCGTCCGGAAAATCATTTACCGATATTCTCTCCGAATACCCTTCAATCTGCGCCCGGATCCTGCACAAACTGATTACCCTGGTGGCGGGGAGAATCCGCTATACCAATAAACTTGTTTCGGAAAAGACTTCGTGGATTGAGGACCTGCGCAAACAGGTACTGTACGACAAACTGACCGGCCTGTATAACCGCGCGTATCTGGATGAGGACCTCAAAAGCCAGTTAAGCGGTTTCGGAGACAAAACATCCCTGCTGGTCATAAAGCCGGATAATTTCAAGGAGATAAACGACCGTTTCGGCCATGCGGCGGGTGACAAGGTATTGCGCGTGTTGGCCGACATGGTAAAGGTAAAACTGTCGACTGCGGATATCGGTGTGCGCCTGCGCGGTGATGAGTTTGCCATTGTGCTTCCGGGGAAGAACTCGGCGTCCGCCCGGGACCTGGCCGATGACTTACACAAAAGCATTCAGGGCTATAACATCCAGGAGTATATCGGTGATGACGACTTTCAACTGACCGCAAGCATTGGTATCGCCGTTTATCCGGACCATGCCCGGGATGCAAAAGGGCTTGAGGAAAACGCCTTCAGCGCGATGTGGCAGGCCAGGACAGCGGGGGGAAACAGTATATTACTGTACAACAACACTTGATAGGATTCTATAATCAATGAGTACTACTGCATTTTTAAAGAAAATACATATTTTTTCGGATCTTTCCACCAGGGAGCTTTCAAGCATCGCCGGCTATCTGCATCCCCTAAAGGTGGGAAAGGACACCGTACTCTGTAAGGAAGGTGATCCCGGCGACCAGCTGTATATCGTAAAAAAAGGAACAATTACCAGCACCATTAACCTGCCTGACGGCAAGCAGAGAAAGATCGCCCAGTTTTCAGGCGGTAATTTTTTTGGTGAAATGGCGATTTTTGAGAACGCGCCCCGTTCCGCCACCTGTTTTGCCGAGGAAAAAAGTGAAGTGTATTCCATGCATAAGGATGATTTTTATAAAGCACTGGAATTACATCCTAAAATCGCCATTACCATAATGTACAAAATGCTGACCATCATTTCCCAGCGGCTGCGCAACACGGGCAAGTTCCTCTCGGACATGGTGCGTTGGGGTAATGAAGCCAGTAAAAGGGCCATCACCGACGGATTGACGGGCGTGTACAACCGCCGGTACCTGGATACCGCGATGAATGATCTCTTCAGATCGGCCCAGAACCTGCGGCAGCCGCTTTCATTACTGATGATCGACCTGGACTATTTCAGGGAGATAAATGAACAATACTCCTCCGAGGTGGGAAACAAGGCCTTATGTGCAGTGGCCGCGGTATTTACCCACGTGTTAAAAGACGCAAGCGTGGTTGCCCGTTACGGTGGTGATGAGTTCACCATCATCCTTCCCAACACCTCGTTGAAAAAAGCCTGCAAAACGGCGGAGACCATCCGCAAAACGGTAAGCGAACTGACCGTATTAAAGGATCTGAAAGGGAAGCTGACCGATATCAGCTTAAGTGTCGGGGTTGCCGCGTTTCCGGAAAATGCAAACGATTTGAAGCAGGTAAAGGAACTGGCGGACAAGGCGCTCTACCGTGCCAAAGAGCAGGGCAGAAACCGCGTTGTCTGCGCCGACCTGTAGATAAACAGTAAAAAAAACCGCGGTGCTTTAATATACTACCGAAATACATCAGCGGGAAGCACAAGGCTTCCCTGCCGGACCAGGCGACAGGGGCTGTCCGATACATCCACTATGGTGGAGGGCAAGGCATCCGGGAGGTCCCCTCCGTCCACAATAACAGCCACTTTGTTCAAAAACGCCCCGACAATCTCATCGATACGCCGGAGGAATTGCTGACCGCTTCTGTTGACGCTTGTTGAGAATACCGATTTACCCAGGGCCAAGAGCAGCTGCCGCAACAATTCATCCTGCGGTACCCGCAAGGCCACCTTGCCCGGTCCGTCCTTTCGCCGGACAACCAGGGTCAGGGGTCCGGGCCAGTAGGCAAGCAGGCGCTTTGGAACATTCTGGCCGCTATATTCCCTCAGCCATGAGGCTTCGGCAATAAGCTGTAAAAAGGGGTTGTGCTCCCCGCGTCCTTTTAAGGCACGGATTTTTTCTTCCGCACCCGGTGCCGACCCGACGATACCGTAAATCGTATCACAGGGGAGGATAACCGGATCATCTTTTTTTAACACGGGAATTAATGCGGCAAGAAGGCCGGGATCATCTTTTTTTATAACCATAGGTCTGTTTTTTTCTGTTGGGAAACGCGAGTGAAAACAAGAACACCACCAGGAACACACCGAAACCCACACCGATGAAATATCCCCGGGTCTCTATCTTCTCTTCCTGCTTGCGTTTCAGTATGGTTCCCACCCTATAAGAAATCTTTTTTGTGTTCAATCCCTGAAATTTTATGACGTATTCATTCTTATCATAATACTGCAGATCGCGAGAAAACAGCTTTACGATCTGTGCGTCGGAGGTAAGCGATTTCAGGTCGGAATAAAGGTCATGATAAATATTCTCAAGCTGGTCCAGATTTCGCTGCAGAACTTCCTTATATCCGGCCAACGCCGAATAATCCAAAAGCCCCCCGCTGCCGAAAAATGCGGTTAATACTATATATACCAGAAATCCTATATACAATGATATGAATAATTTGGTTTTTACCATTCATTACAATATACGGCCGGATTTCAAAGAGCCTTTACAAATTCCAGGAATTATTTTTCGGCGATTATTTTTTTTCTATTATTATTCATTTTTTTCACTATATTTTATATTAAGGGGTATTTCTATTGACAAGCTGAAAGCACATGAATTACATTTAATTATAAACAGGAATAAAAGAATACCGATAATAATATAATGAAAAATAAGATCATGTTTCCAGGAGAAACAGATGGATAGTGAAAACAATGAAAAAAACGGGCCTGAAACTCAAGATGAAGCGGTATTTGACGAGGATTTAAGTGCTTTTGACACCCTTCCGGAAGAAGAAGGAACAGGGGATATGCCTTCCTCCGAACCGACCGAAAAAACGGAAGATTTAGAGAAGTACGGCGTATGGGTAAAGGTCGAACCCACGGACGTGGAAGATACGGAAATGGAAAAAGAAGAGAGCAGCTATAATTTGGAAGATCTCGAAAGCGAGGAACAGGCAGCCCCTGAAGAGGAAATTTCTGAAATCGAGGAGGAAACCTTCAGTTTGGACGAAGCGGAAGAACCGACGGAACAGGTTGAGGAAGTCTCGGATTTGGATACTGAAGATGATCTGGGTGACATCCCTTCCGAGCCGGAAGATGATTTCGGTCTGGAGCTGGAAGAAGAAAGCAGTGAGCAGGAGGAACAGGCTGAGGAAGAGATTGAGCTTGGTTTGGATGAGGAGCCCTTAGAGGAAATAGAGATCGATGAATCAGAATCCGAACCGGAGGCGGAACTTGGGGAGGAACCACAAGTTACACCCGAGCCCGAACCCGGCGCGGAAGCAGCCGGAGAGCCGCCGGACGAAGGTGGAGATTTTACAGATGTCTCCCTGGATGAACTGGGCATCTCAATAGATATGGAAAGTGATGAAGAACAGGCAAAAAAGTCATTTGAAACATCACCGACGGAAACCGAAGAGTATGCTATTCATGATGCAGTACCCGTTGAATCGGATGATGAGGTCCCCCCATTGGATATCGATCTGGAATTAAGCGATGAAGAAACCGGCGCTGATACGGAGGAAGCCGGCGGAGAAGAAGTAATTTTCGAGGAACCTGAGGAAGAAAAAGCGGAAGCCGGAGAGGAAGAGGATATCTTTTCCGAAGATCTCTCCCTTGCCGAAGGGGAAGAGGCCATGCCCGAGATGGACCTTGAGGAAGAAACGGAAGAAACCACTCCCACAATGGAGTTGGAGGAAGAAGAAGCGGAGGAAGCCCTTCCGTCCATGGAACCGGAGGAAGAAGAGGAAGAAACCATCCCCA
>CAZWKE010000039.1:10917-32163 GCA_964634205.1 uncultured Spirochaetaceae bacterium | reverse complement strand
TTTTTGGGCCCACAAGGACTTGAACCTTGGACCTACTGATTATGAGTCAGCCGCTCTAACCAACTGAGCTATGGGCCCGAAGCATCATATAATGTATAAATATTATAAATTTATGTCAAGATTGATTCCCCGCCGAAGCCGGCGGCTGCCCGGCGCAATTAATATAATCCTAATATTTCCCTAACAATATTTTAACCGCGGCACATGCATTTTGGAGGGGAAATAAATATCATTAGGAGGATAAAAAATGAAAAAAATATTTATTGTAATGGCATTGACCCTGTTGGGCGGCCTTATGGTGTTTACCGCCTGCGGTGCGGGAGCACAGAATTACAATTTCGGCGGCTCAACCACCGTACTGCCCATTATGGAAGGTGCCATCGATGCCTACAAGGAAATGCATCCGGATATTACCATCAGCTATGAAGGCCTTGGTTCAAGCGTGGGTATTTCGAATGTCATCGAAGGGACCTACTCCTTGGGAGGATCTTCACGGGAATTAAAACCCGCGGAAAAGGATAAGGGTGTACAGGCAACCGCCATTTCCCTGGACGGTGTTGCGGTAATCATAAACTCGAATATTGTCATCGACAACCTGAGTCTGGAAAAAATCGCGGATATCTTCGCCGGTAAGATCACCAACTGGAAAGAGGTCGGGGGCCCGGACGCCGCCGTCGAACTGATCAACAGGGATGAGGCCTCCGGTACCAGAGAGACGTTTCTGGTTACCTGCATCGAGAAGGCACTGGGAAAAGACGCCGGGTTTTCGAAAAAGGCCGATATTGTCGCCTCCAACGGAGATATGACGCAGAAGGTCGGTACCACTCCGAACTCAATCGGGTACTGCGGTTTTGGGTTTATCGACAGAGCGCGTAACGCCGGGGCCAAGGACATCCTGGTAAACGGGATTGAGCCCGATGAGGCAAATGTAAAGAACGGGACCTATCCGTTAAGCAGAAAACTGTATGTGGTTCACAAAGGCGCTTTAAAAGACGGAAGCGTGGAAAAGGATTTTGTGGACTTTTTATTGTCCCCCAAAGGACAGGAAATCGTCAAAGCGGAAAAGTTTATCCCTCTGAAATAACGGTTGTTACTCCCTTCCGTGTATTCCGCACGGAAGGGGAGATAACCCGGCCACAGTTTACGGACCGGCATACTCCAGCCTGATATTATCAAAATAGATCGCGCCCGTGGTGCGGGGGAGATACAAAAGATAAAGTGTAACACTCTGGGTCGCGGGTGAGAGCGGTTCCGCGGTGGTTAACTCATATTCTTTCCAGTCAAAATCACCATTAATAGTAATTTGGTCCCGCGTGGTGTCATACGACAGCAGGTCACCTAATGGTGTCTTTGTTTTGTCGGTGAGGATAGCCAGGGCAGCCCCCTGTCCCATGACAGAATCCGCCTTTATTCTTACTTTTACGATAAGTTTTTTCCCCAGGGGAAGCTTCTTGCCAAGAGTCAGCTGCCAGGCGAATATTTCGCTTACCTCTTGCGGGGTATTAATTGCCAGTGAATAGGTTCCGGTATCCGCGGTTGCATTCGTCAGCTCCAGGAATTTGATTTTCATGGAAGGGGTCCACTCCGAACGGAACGGATCATTTTTTTCCAAAGTGCTGAGTATAAAGGGGGTGCTTTTCCGTATTGCCGTTTCAGGTTGGGTTTTCTCTTGTGCAGCTGATTGGGTGTTCTCGGCAGCCGGGTTTCGCGTTTCCGGTAGGCCGCGATTAACCAACAGATTAATATCGGAATTAATCTTTCCCAGGATCAGTTCCCTGTTTTGTTGTGTCGTTCCTGCCGTATATTCCTTAATCAGTTGTTTTATTCCGGCTATGATCGGCTTTTTTTTGCTGTAGAGCAGGGTGTAGCTTTCACCCGTCGTCAGGATACGCGCGGAATCATTCAATAATGATTCCAGTTTTGCCGCCGCCTGTGCGGGCAAAGCGGAGTCATGGATCATGGTCATGGTATTATCAAAGAAATGGAGCTTGACCGCGCCTTCCAGGACCGTTACCTCCGCCTGTTTATTCTTTTTTACCTCTACCATAAACTGTGAGCCGATGGTCTCGATATTCATCAGTTCCGTTTCTACGGTGAAACAAGGTTCGGTTTCAACGTTGCGCAAATCGGCTTCAAGTTTTCCCTGCCGCAAGGAAATACGGGTACGCAGGCAGGTGTCGGTATTTTGCAGCTCTGTAACCTTAAACTCCGTCAGCGGGGACAGTTTGACCAATGCCCCGTTTTTGAAGTTTATATTGGTTTGTTTTGCCGCGGGCATTGTATACAAGCGGCCGGTTTCCAATGGGATGCCCGGTGACACCGTGTTTTCCGCGTCCTTACCCTCGCGAAGCACCGCAAGCGGTTGCCCTTTATTGTCCCCGCCTTGCAGAAAAAACACTCCCAGGCTTATGCCGATAATAAGAGCGGCCGCCGCGGCGATTGCATAACGCGGCCAAAAGGCCCGTTTTATTACCGGCGCCTGCATACCCGGTTGTTTACCCTGCTGCAGTTCCCGGACGATTTTTTCCCTTAAGGCCGCCTTGTGCGATTGATTGGAGAGTACAAGGGGAGAAAATCGTTTTAAGCGGCGGAATACACGCAAGGTATTTTCACTGTTTTTCATGGTTTTAATTCTGCCAATATCCTTTTAATTTTTTTAGCACCCGGTGCAGCCGCGAGCGCAAGGTGGTCTCTTTTACCTGTAAGATGGCGGCGATTTCAGAGTATTTTTTGTTTTCAAAAAAATATAACTCCACCAGGAGCGCGTCTTTGGCTTCAAGCTTTTCCAGCGCCTGCCGTATGTCAATCTGTGCGGAAATCGTTTTTTGCAGGTCATGCCGTTGGTCCTGCACCATCTCACCCAACTGTAACATCTCATCATCCAGACTCACGGCTGTTTTTCCCCTTCTCTTTCTATGATCCTTCAGCACCTCATTTGTTGCAATCCGATAGATCCAGGCATTAAAATTTTCGATTTCACGTTTATTGTTTTTTAAGTATCGGAGTGCCTTCATGAATGTACTTGAGGTAAGATCTTCAGCCCGTTCACGCTGGTATACCTGTCTGAAAATATAATTGAAGATTTTATCGTAGTACTGTTCGTAGAGGGTGGTAAATAAATTATCGGTAATAAAGGGAGACATACACTACCCTGTAATTCCAAAATATCCCGGATCCGATCGCGCGGAGTTGCTACCAGATACTACAATATGTTAAAGAATTAATACATATAATGCAAAAAGAAATCGGGAAAGAATTGAAAAACGGACCGCCCGTAGGTAATAATGACGGCCCGGGATTTCAAACCAATCACTAATTATTCTTTAATCTCATACTAATCATTTGCTAATATTTCTCGCTGTATATTATGGTTATGGCGGTGAACAAGAAAAAACTGAGAGATGTCTATGAACAGTTTATAAAATATCTGCTGATCGCCTGTGCCGTGGTGGGTGTGGTGGCGGTACTTTTTATCACCTTTTTTATTTTTCAAAGCGGGGCTCCCTTGTTTGCCAAGGTAAATCCGCTTGATTTTCTTTTTTCCACTCACTGGGAACCAACCGCAAAAACAAATCCCGGCTATGGAATTCTCTCCTTCGTGGTGGCCACGCTCATGGTAACCGGTCTGGCACTGGTAATCGGGGTGCCGGTGGGTCTGGCCTGCGCGGTTTACCTGGCGGAGATAGCCGGGGGCAGGTTCGCCGCGCTGCTGCGGCGTGTGGTGGAGATTCTGGCCGGCATACCGTCGGTTGTATTCGGCCTGTTCGGCATGACGGTGATCTGCCCGATTGTACGGGACCTGTTCGGCGGGACCGGCTATAACGCGCTTTCGGGGGCCATTATTCTGGCGATTATGATTCTGCCCACCATTATCAATATTTCGGAAATATCAATTCGCTCGGTGCCGGGTGATTATAAATCAGCCTCATTGGCTATCGGGGCCACGCACTGGCAGACCATCACCAAGGTTTTGTTACCCTCGGCCCGCTCGGGGATTATCGCGGCGATCGTGCTTGGGACCGGCAGGGCCATCGGGGAAACCATGGCCGTCTATATGGTGGCCGGGAATACCCCGCTGCTGCCGGACTTCGGACAGTGGCTGGGATTTACCTCCTCGGTACGTACCCTTACCATGAACATTATCACCGACATGAACTATGCTTCGGGCTTGCACCGAACCGCGCTTTTCACCACCAGTATCGTGCTGTTCGTCTTCATTATTGCGCTTAATATTTTAATTCAGATTTTATCAAGGAGATCACGCATTCATGTTCAAGCATAAGGTCCGGGTCTCCTCTCATACTAAAAAAGCACGCAGACAGGAGAATGCGGCCAAAACCGTTCTCTGGCTGGCCTCCGGTTTTACCATATTCATCCTTCTCTGGATCATCGGCTACATCGTCTATCACGGATTTGTCTCAGATGTAAAAAAAGAATACCCGGTCATCGCCGGGGGGAGTGAAATCATTCCGCTGGACCGGGAAAACGATCAAAACATTGTCTTTATCGTAAACAGCGGTATAAGGATAAACAGCCTTTCGGCGGACCAGGTAGAGGGATTCTATACGGGGGCACAGAAGGACTGGACCGTATCCGGACAGGATATTAAGACAAAACCCTTCGCGCTTGATGTGTCGCTTGTACCGGGCAAGGCTTTCAAGGAGACGGTCATCGGCAAAGGCTCGTTTGCGGGGAGTACCCGCT
Source organism: uncultured Spirochaetaceae bacterium (assembly GCA_964634205.1). Lineage (GTDB taxonomy): Bacteria > Spirochaetota > Spirochaetia > SZUA-6 > RPPD01 > JAFGGG01. The sequence continues at coordinate 27,459 of CAZWKE010000039.1, read as the reverse complement.
TCATGGCATCGGACCGGGAAATGATAAAAGCGGTGGCCGCCACCGTGGGTGCCATCGGGTTTGTTGATGAAAAACACGTTGCCCTGGTAAAAAAGGCACAGGGGATAAAAATAATCAAGGTACGGTCTTTGGCCCTTGCGGTAAACCCGGCGGTGTTCGAGATTAAAAACCAGAAAAAGCTACGCTTTCTGACGGAAGATATGGTGGCCGGGATTTTTTCCGGTAAAATCCATAACTGGCGGGAGGCGGGAGGCATCGATCTGCCGATAACACCGGTGGTATTTGCTCCGCGAGGGCACATGTTCCGGCAGTTGGTGCTGGGTAAAAACACCGGGTTTTCTGCGAATGCGCTTTATGTCCATACCCGGGAAGCGCTGTTAAAAGAGATTACCGCGCACCCCGGTGCGGTGGGATTCGGGGATTATTTTTTCTTGAAGGCCCGTGTTCCGGCACGGATTGTCAAGGTGATGCGCAGGGAGGTCAGCCGGAACCTGGACTTTGCCTACCTGGTGGAGGAGCCCAAGAAGTTCGGTAAGGTAGGCGGTGTTTCCACCATAATCCTGAATACCCTGTTTATGATCATTTTAACCATTCTGGTTGCCACTCCCCTCGGGGTAGGGGCCGCCGTGTATTTTACCGAGTACGCACGTGAAGGCCGAATTATTGCCATACTGCGTTTTTTTACCGAAACCCTGGCGGGCATTCCTTCCATCATCTTCGGGTTGTTCGGCTACCTGGTGTTCGTCAACTTCCTGGGCTTTAAAGAAGGGCTGCTGTCCGGAACGCTGACCATCACCCTGATGGTGCTGCCCACCATCATTCGAACCGCCGAGGAAGCCTTCAAGGCAGTACCCGACTCATTTCGGCAGGAAAGCTTTGCCCTGGGAGCCACCAGGTGGCAGACCATTCGCGGCGTTGTCATTCCAGCGGCATTACCCGGAATCCTTACCGGGATTATCCTTGCCGTGGGCAGGGCGGTGGGAGAAACCGCGGCTGTTATCTTTACCATGGGGAACAGCCCCTACCTGGCACAAAACCTGTTCTCCTCGGCCAGGGTCCTGTCCGTGCACCTGTACCTGCTGGCAAAGGAGGGAGTCTCCTTTGAGCGTGCATTTGCCACCGGAACGATTCTTATCGCTATTATTCTTATCGTGAATCTTATTGCCACAAGCCTGATTGGAAGGATGAACAGGATGTATAAAGCATGACGGAGCGGAAGATGAAAAAAAACTACAAAATACAGACAAAGAAATTGAACCTTTTCTACGGGGATGTCCAGGCACTGCAGGACATAAATATGGATGTGGAGTCAAATAAGATCACCGCCCTGATCGGGCCGTCGGGATGCGGAAAGTCGACATTCTTGCGTACCTTAAACAGGATGAACGATCTTATCTCCTCGGTGAAAATATCGGGGAACGTGTATTACGACAACACCGACATCTATAATAATTTTGATGTGATCGAACTGCGCAAACGGATCGGGATGGTATTCCAGAAGCCCAACCCCTTTCCCATGTCGGTGTATGACAACGTGGCCTATGGCCCGCGGGTACACGGAATAAGGAAAAAAGAGCTTCTGGACCGGATTGTGGAAAAAAGCATAAAAGCGGCCGCGCTTTGGGACGAGGTGGCTGACAGGCTGCACCTGCCGGCCATGGGGCTTTCGGGCGGACAACAGCAGCGCCTCTGCATCGCGCGTGTGCTGGCCGTGGAACCGGACGTTCTGCTGATGGACGAACCCACTTCGGCCCTGGACCCCATTTCCACGGCGAAGATAGAAGATTTGCTTGATACGCTGAAGAAAAATTATACGATTATTATTGTGACCCACAATATGCAGCAGGCCGGAAGAATTTCCGATTATACAGGGTTCTTTTTAAATGGTATATTGATAGAGATGGGAACGGCCAAGGATATTTTCTTTAATCCGCGGGACAAGCGCACGGAGGATTATATCTCCGGCAGGTTCGGTTGATATGAGAGGAGTTAGAAATGACGACACGCCATCATTACCATGAAAAACTTGAGCAGCTGAAGATTGAGGTCCTCAAAATGGGGGGGATGATTGACGAATCCATTTCCCGGGCCATGCATGCCCTGGTAAAAAACAATAAAGAGGTCGGCGGGAAGGTTGTTGAGGATGAAAATAAAATAAATCATATGGAATACGAAATCGAAGACCGGTGCGTATTCCTGCTTGCCACCGAGCAGCCCGTGGCCGGGGAGCTGCGTTTCATTATTTCCACCCTGAAGGCGGTGCGGGACCTTGAGCGCTGCGGAGATTATGCCTGCCATATCGCCAATACCGCTTTGCAGCTTTCTGAAAACACTACCGTTACCATTCATGAAGACCTGCCCAAAATGGCCGAGACCTGCCGGGAGATGCTCCGCCAGGTGATGCAGGCTTATACGGATGAGGATGAGGAACTGGCGGCCAAGGTACGTACCCAGGATAATATCGTTGACAGTCTTTATCTGCATTCGTTTAAGGAAATGCTTTCCGATATGCGGCAGGATCCGGACCATGTACGCCAGGTTAACTCACTGCTTTTTGTCAGCAAATGCCTGGAACGTCTGGCCGATCACATCATAAACATCTGTGAAGAGGTGGAATACATGTGTACCGGAAGCAGGAGGGAAACCTGATTGCCGTATTTACGGGAAAAAGGAGTGCAGCAATGAGCAGGGAGCATATCCTGATAATCGAGGATGATAAAAATATCAACGAACTGATACGCTACAACCTGCAGAACCATAATTTTCAAACGGAAAGCGTCATCGATGGGGCCGGGGCACTGCTTGCCATCGGCGCGCACCGGCCGGACCTGATCCTCCTGGACCTGATGCTTCCCGGTATTAATGGCACGGAACTCTGTGAAAAGTTGAAGGCAAACAGTGAGACCGCGGACATCCCCATCATCATGGTTACGGCAAAGGGCGAAGAGGAAGACATTGTAAAGGGGCTTGAGCTGGGGGCGGATGATTATATCAGTAAACCTTTCAGCCCCAAAATCCTTGTGGCCAGGGTAAAGGCCGTGCTGCGGCGAAAAAAACAGGAAAAAATCGAACGGACAATCAATGAGAAACCGATCCGCATCCACGAAATGCTGATCGATCCCGCCCGGCACAAGGTGGAAATCGGTGACAAGGAGGTTGAACTTACTTTTACCGAGTTTCGTATTCTCTACTATATGGCTTCCCGGCCGGGCTGGGTATGCACCCGGACCCAGATTGTGGAGGCGACCCGCGGCAGGGAATACTATGTTACGGACAGATCCGTGGATGTGCTTATTTTCGGGCTGCGCAATAAAATGGGAGATTACGGCGCCTATATTGAAACCGTACGCGGCATAGGCTACCGTTTTAAGGAATAATGAGGAAAAAAAACCTATTTCGTGAGCTGTTTATCAATTTTCTCGTTGTGGTGGTTGCGGCGATTATTCTGACCGCTCTCTATGCCACCTTCAGTTTCAGGGATTTCTATTTTCGGGAGACGGAGGCGGATCTGGAACAGCGCGCCAGGATTGTAGAGCCGCAGGTACGCGACATTCTTGCTTCTACGGAAAGTGAGCAAAAGGAACTCATGCGGAAGATGGAGGCCTTGTGCAAAGATCTGGGCGGCAGGGGAGAGTTTCGCCTGACCGTGATCTTGCCCTCCGGCCTGGTAATCGGTGATTCGGATGAAAAGGCCGAGGTTATGGAGAATCACGGGACCAGGCCGGAGGTAATCCAGGCCCTTAATTCGGGGCTGGGGGTGCACATACGTTACAGCCATACCTTACAGCGCCGGATGATGTATGTGGCCGTGCCGCTGTGGGGCGGCGCCGAAGCCTTGGCCGTTGTGCGTGTTTCCCTTTCGGTCAGTAAGGTGGACCGGGCGCTGGAGACGCTCTGGTTGACGCTTCTTTTCGGAGGGATTGTATTTATACTCCTGGCGGCGCTGCTGATTTATTTTCGTTCAAGGACCATCAGCCATCCGCTGCTGGAGTTGGCACGTAGAGCGGAGAACATAAGTCGCGGCAACTTTGATGAAAAACTGGAGGTAAACGCTTCGTTCGAAATCACTCGTCTGGCCGGGGCCATGAACCATATGTCGCGGCAGCTTAAACAGCGGATTCAGACGGTTACCCGCCAACGGGCCCAGGCCCATGCCATGCTTTCCAGCATGATCGAGGGGGTCATTGCCGTGGACATGGACAAGAGAATAATCTCCATGAACAAGGCCGCGCTTGACCTGTTTCATCTTGAAAAAGAGGCGGCAGCGGGAGAACGGATAGAAGAGTATGTTTCGGTAAGTGAGATTTTACAGATTATCGATGAGACCCCACAGCAAGCGGCGGCCCTGGAACACGAGGTGACCCTTTATAACGGCGAGGAACGCCGGCTGCACGTTATGGCCGCGCCCCTGCAGAGCGGCGAAAATACTCCCTTTGGGGTGCTGCTGGTGCTGCGTGATATTACCAGGATGAGAAAACTGGAAAACGTGCGGAAAGAGTTCGCCATGAACGTGTCCCATGAGCTGCGCACCCCCCTTACCTCCATTAAAGGATTCGTGGAGACGATTCTGGAAAAGAGCATCAAGAATCCTCTTGAGACAAAACGCTTTCTTTCCATCATCGAGCAGCAGACCGACAGGGTTATCGCCATTGTGGATGACCTGATGAGCCTGGCGCGGTTGGAAAAGGATACCGAAAGGGGAAGCATCGAACTGTCTCCACTCGGGATCGATGAAGTGATACAGCGGGCCCGGGGGTCATGCGAGAGCGCGGCACGGGAAAAAGAAATTGTACTTCGCGTAACGTGTGAAAAGGATCTGCGGATACAGGGAAATCCGCTGCTGCTCGAACAGGCCCTGGTAAACCTGATCGACAACGCGATAAAATACAGTGATAAAAAGAGTGAAATCAGTCTGCAGGGGACGAGGCTCGGCGGCAACATCGTAATCCGGGTCTCAGACCACGGTTGTGGTATCCCGGAAGAACATCTGCCGCGTATCTTTGAGCGTTTTTACCGGGTGGACAAGGCGCGCAGCAGCGAGCTGGGCGGCACGGGACTGGGCCTGGCCATAGTCAAGCACATCGCCCAGGCGCACGGGGGCAGGGCCGAGGTGGAAAGCCGCGTGGATGAGGGCAGTACTTTTTCTATTATACTCCCCCCGGCCGGATAAATTACGGTAACGTCTTACGGCAGGCCCCATGCCGGAGAATGTGATACCCTTACAAGAAGCGGTTTACAAAGAACGAAAAAAACTTTATCCTGTGGCATAATTTTTACGAATAACCTGAATGAATAGGATACTATGATGAAGGAATACAGAACATTAACCTGCGGGCAGCCGCGAAAGTCTCATGTCGGTAAACAGGCCGTATTGTCGGGTTGGATTCATAATAAACGGGACCACGGCGGTGTGCTTTTTGTGGACCTGCGTGATCATTACGGTATCACCCAGGTGGTGGTGCGGCCTGAATCAGGTATTCTGGACGAGGTCTCGCGCCTGCGAAAAGAGACCGTGGTATGTTTTGAGGGAAAGATCGAGATGCGGGACGAGGAGAACCTGAATCCCACTATTCCCACCGGAGAGATCGACCTGGCCGCGGTGAGTTTTGCGGTACTGGGCCGGACACAGGACCTGCCCTTCAGCATATTTCCCGAGGAACAGGCGCCGGAAGAGACGCGACTTACCTACCGCTTCCTGGATTTACGGAAAAGTAAATTGCATGCCAATATTCTACTGCGCTCAAACGTGATCTCCGCCCTGCGCAGGCATATGGAAGAGTTGGGCTTTAACGAGATTCAAACCCCCATTTTAAGCGCCCCCAGCCCGGAAGGGGCCCGGGACTATCTGGTTCCTTCACGCCTGCACGCGGGCAAGTTTTACGCGCTGCCCCAGGCGCCGCAGCAGTACAAGCAGCTTTTGATGGTGGCGGGATTTGACCGGTATTTCCAGATTGCCCCCTGTTTCCGCGATGAGGACGCAAGAGCCACCCGCTCGCCGGGTGAGTTTTATCAGCTGGACATTGAGATGTCCTTTGCCACCCAGGAAGAGGTATTCGCGGTTGTGGAAAACGTCCTTCATAAAGTGTTTATTGATTTTTCCAATCTGACGGTAACCTCCACACCCTTTCCGCGCCTTACCTACAAAGACGCGATGCTGACATACGGGACGGACAAACCCGACCTGCGCAACCCCTTGAAGATTATTGACGTAACGGATATTTTTGCGGACGGTGAGTTCGAGATTTTCAAACGGGTTGTTGATAAGGGTGGAGTGGTCCGCGCTATTCCGGTGAAAGGGGCGGCGGGACGTCCGAAAAGCTTTTTTGAGAATATGCTTGCCTTTGCCCAGTCTATCGGCTCAAAGGGCCTGGCCTACCTGGTATGGACGGAAAACGAAATAAAGGGACCCATCGCCAAGGTATTGGGTGCTCCCAAGCTGGAGGCACTGAAGCAGGCGGGAGCTATTGAAACAGGTGATGTCATGTTCTTTGTCTGCAGCAGCGAAAAAGAAGCCAACCGCATCGCCGGCGAGATCCGGATAAAGCTGGGTCAGGAGCTGGACCTGCTGGAAAAGGACTGCTTCAGGTTCTGCTGGGTGGTGGACTACCCCATGTTCGAATGGGATGACGAGCTGCGGCGTGTGGTCTTCTCGCACAATCCCTTTTCCATGCCCCAGGGCGGACTTGCGGCATTGGAGTCAGGGGATCCGCTTGCGGTGTCGGCCTATCAGTACGATATTGTCTGCAACGGTGTGGAGCTTTCCAGCGGGGCCATCCGCAACCACAGCCCGGAGATCATGTACAAGGCCTTTGAAATAGCCGGGTACGCAAAACACGAGGTAAAACGGAACTTCGGCGCCCTTATCAATGCTTTTACCTACGGCGCGCCCCCTCACGGCGGGATTGCCCCGGGTGTGGACCGCATCGTCATGCTTTTGGCCGGAGAGGAAAACCTGCGCGAGGTGATTGCCTTTCCCATGAATCAGAAGGCACAGGAACCGATGATGAATACACCGCGCCCGGCCACCGCAAAACAGCTGAAGGAGCTGCATATAAAGGTGGTGGAACCGATCAGGAAGGCAAAAACGGAATCCTAAAGAAAGAGTAAATCATCGTCCTTACTGGTAAGCATGGTTTTTTTCACGAAATGCAGAACCTGTCTTTACTCGATTGTCAGAGAATCTACACTGTACATTAACCCCGGTTTTGTCAACAGTACCTTATAGGTTTTTATGATCTCGTTTTCACCGCCCTCGTTGAGCACAATATAAATGGTGGCCAGGGTCTGCGGAACATTGCCCGCCGAGTAATAGTGGACCTGGATTTTATAGGTGCCGCCCGGAGGGCCTGAGTGCGTGTATATTTGCGGCCCGTAACCGGGATAGTCGGTACCGATATCGAGTATGCCGCCGGATTTGGTCTGTTTGTGGTTCCATTTGCACAACTCGCCGGAAGGTTCCGTGATCCACAGATCAATATGGGTCCTGTCCGTATCCCAGATTAAGATCATGCGCATACGTACGGGCGGGGTATTCGCATAAAATGTGACACTATCGCTGTAGATCTTACCTTTGGTCTGGATTTCGGCATATATGCTGTTTGGTCCGCGGAAGGCCACGAACTTTCGTTCGAACCTTCCGCCTCTCACCGGAACCATAAAAGGAAGACCGTTATAGACAATGGTAAGCCAGGGTACATTCAGGGAGGTTTCCCCCTGTACTTTCACGATTCTGTCCGACGACCAGCCGTTTCCGGGAGAGGTAAACCTGAGGTAATCTTCCGCGTAGGATTGGGATGCAATAAAAAAAACGAACAGCAGAAAGCATGTTTTTTTAAAATACGGTAATATATGCATTGCTTTCATGATAACAAAATATCTTTCCCTCAACAAGTTTTTCTTTTTTTCTGTCAGGATCGTTGTTATCCGGACAGGCCGGCCTTTTTATGAAAACATAGCAGGCAGCTATAAATATAAGAAAATCATTTTTTATTGGCCGGTTCAGGTCAGGCGTACCTCATCGCTTTCAAAATCACGTTTGCGTATCTCGTGGAATTTTTTCACCAGCTTTTCAATGGTAAGCTTGCTTTTTTCCCGGCCCTGTACATCCAGGATGATCTCACCCTCATCCATCATCAGGAGGCGGTTGCCGAACTCAATGGCATTGCTCATGTTATGGGTGATCATCATTGTGGTAAGCTCATTATTTTCGATAAAATTATTTGTCATGTTCAAGACCAGCTCCGCGTTTTTCGGGTCCAGTGCGGCGGTGTGTTCATCCAGCAGGATAAGCGCGGGTTTGGAAAGGACCATCATTAAGAGGGTAAGTGCCTGTCGTTGTCCTCCGGAAAGCATGCGCACATTTTCTTTCATGCGCCCTTCCAGGTTCATATTGAGTTTGGCCAGTTCCGTTTTAAATATTCCGCGCATTTTTTTTGTCAGCCGGATCACGGGCCATTTGAACCCTTTGTCGTAACAGATCATCATATTGTCTTCTATACTCATATTACTTGCGGTACCGAGAAGCGGGTTTTGGAAAATCCTGCCGATATACCGGGCCCGTTTGAATTCGGGGACACGGGTTACATTTTGCTTGTTGATGATTATTTTACCCGAGGTGGGCTTCAAACTGCCCGCGATCAGATTAAAGAGCGTGGTCTTGCCCGCTCCGTTACTGCCGATAATGGTGATGAAATCACCTTCGTGAATGGTAAGATTAATGTCCTTGATTGCGTGGTTCTCGTCCAGCGTACCCTGATTAAAGATCATATTCACGTGTTCAAGCGTTACCACGTTTTTTCCTTTTCCCGCGCAGGGAGGAGCGGGCGCGAATGGCAATCAAACAAGCGATAACCAGGATAACCTGGACAAGCTTTAGATCCGAGGCGGTGATAAAGGGGAGGTTGATATAGAAGATAAGGGCCCTGGCCCCGAACATTACCGCGTTAAAAAGTATTGATCCCAAAATTACGTTAATTGTAAGCCAGAAAATTTTATTGGAACGGATCAGAAACTCGCCGATCATGACCGAGGCCAGCCCCGCGATGATAATACCCTGGCCAAAACCCACGTCGCCGAACCCCTGGTACTGGGCGTTGAAAGAACCCGCAATAGCCACCAACCCGTTGGACAATCCCACGCCGACAATCTTGATTATCTTGGGATTCACTCCTTGCGAAACGACCATCTGCTGGTTATTTCCCAAAGCGCCGAGCGTCATTCCCAGGTCCGTACGGAAAAAGATATCCAACAGAAATTTTATAAAAAAGACAAAAAGCAGGAAAAAAAGCGCGTAGCTTATCTCTTTGGAAAATCCGAACTGTCTTAAGAAACCGAAAACATCGGTAAGGATGGTTTTTTTATGGATGAGTGAAACATTGGAGGCGCCGAGAATTTTCAGGTTGATACTATAGAGCATGATCATGGTCAGAATACCGGCCAAAAGATTGGGTATCTTTAATTCATTGTGTAAAAAGGCCGTCAGCATACCTGCCAGCAACCCGGCCAGAAAAGCAATAAAAATGCCCAGTACATGATTATAACCGCTCACGATAAAAGTGGTCATAATGGCCGCGCCCAGGGGAAAACTGCCGTCTACGGTGAGGTCGGGGAAGTTCAGCACCCGGAAGGTGATAAACACCCCCAGTACCATGATGCCGAACATGCAGCCTTCGGTGAAAATACTTGCTACCGCATTCACATATTCCATGCGTAAACCTTTGCGCCAAGGTAAAGCCCCGCATCCTGAAGGAAGCGGGGCTTTTTTACAATTACTTGGTTATTAATTTTCCGTCTTTGACTACTTTATTGGCCGTTTTTATGATATCTTCCGGAAAGGTCAGGTTGAGTTTCTTGGCCACATCCAGGTTGATAAGCAGATCGGTATCCGCAGGGTCAGTCATAAATTTGACCGGTATGTCATTGGGGCTTTTTCCGTCAAGGATCGCCGCAATCATTATTCCTGTGGCCCGGCCCATTTTATAGTAATCGAAACCCCAGGCGGCCAGTACCCCGATTTTCTCCGCGGAACTGGGATCGGCGGACATCACCGGGATGCCGTGATCCGTGGCTACCTCCACCAGGGCGCTCAGTGCGGACACCACCGTGTTGTCGGTACTCACATAAATCGCGTCCACCTTGTCGGCGATAAGTTGGGTGGCCTGTTTCACTTCCGCGGAGGTGGTAACGGTGGTGGCGACGAACTCAATACCCAGTTCGTCACATGCTTTTTTAGCCAGATCGGCCAGAACCTGTGCGTTCTTTTCGGAGCTTGTATAAATATGGCCCAGTCTTTTTATTGGTTTTACCTTAAGCAGGAACTCGATCTGTGCTTTCACGGGGGTCAGGTCGGAAACACCGGTCACATTCCCGTTGCCCGTCCCCAGGCTCTTCACCAGCCCGGCCTGGACCGGATCCGTTACCGCTGAAAATACAATCGGAATGTTATCGAGGTGTGCTACCAAAGCCTGGGATGTGGGAGTTGCAATGCCCACCGCAAGATCAACGCCGATGGCCTTGAACTTATTGGCGATCGTTGCCGCCGCGTTGGGGTCTCCGTTGGCGTTTTGCAGATCGTATTTACAATTATAGCCCATTTCCGCCAACTGGTCCTGGATCCCCTTTTCCACGGCGTCCAAAGCCGGATGCGAAACGATTTTGGAGATTCCAATGAGATAGGTGTCTTTTTTTTGTGTCTCATTGCCTTGTTTTTCTCCGCTGCAGGAGAGAAGAAGAACAAAAAGTATACCTAGGCAAACTATTTTTTTCATAAGAAACACCTCCTTCTTGTTTTCTCATATATTACCGGCCCCGCCGGTGATATGATGATTATATAATATTTGATTCGGCCGGACAACACATTTAATTTGAAGAATTCGGATATAAACCATCAGATTTTAAAATATTTAATTCCCGTAATATAAAAAATAACATTTTAGACAACTCTGTGGATTTGCATTATAATAAATGGTAAGGTATTTTGTCATACATGATTCTTTGATGATATGAAATATGTAAGTTACTTTATTTTAATCTTCGTTTTTTTTTCTCTGTATAATTGCGATAATTCCGCTTCACTAAAGCAGCCTCCTCAGGCAGAAAACGGGGTGCTGGACTTGCGAGAATGGAATTTCGCCGCTGACGGGCCGGTTGAGTTGAAAGGTGAGTGGAAGTTTAAGTGGATGGAGGACAGCACTGATTTTATAAGACCGGAGTACGATGATTCGGCTTGGAAAAACTACCCTGTTCCCTCCGGCTGGGCTAATTTTGGAAAAGAGAAATTCGGGTACGGCTGGTTCCGGTTGAAGCTTTTACTTACACCGGCGAAGGATTTGGGAATTTATTTATATGGGACCAGGACGTCCTATATGTTATACGCAAATAATGAGCTTATTTTACAAAACGGGAAGCCCGGTAATAATGCGCTGACCACTATACCTGATCAAAGACCTTTAATTCATTTTTTACCGGGGACCAATTCATTGGTCCTCGCCTGGAAGATAGCGAATTTTCACGAGGCACATACCGGCGGGGGCCCTTACTTTAATCCTGTGATTGGGATTTTAAGCGAGCTGAAAGCGGATTTATGGCACACTGATTTTTATAATACTCTGGTGCTGGGGATTATTTTAATGATGGCCCTGTATCACGTGCTTCTCTGGTTGGGCCGGAGGGAAGATAAGAGCAGCATTCTCTTTGCCTTGTTCTGCCTGCTTATATTTTTGCGTATGCTGGGGACCAATGCGTTCATGCACCGGTTGTTTTCCCATCCGCTGCTCTATCATATAAGAATAAAAGTGGAGTTCCTTGCGATTTCGTTGGGCTGGACGGTTTTTATCACCTTCCTTTCCCGTATATTCCCGGCTGAGTTTAAGAATGCACTGCTGAAAATATTCCAGGCGGCGGGCATTGTGCTTTCTCTATTTATAATCTTTGCGCCGATAACAGTATCTACGGCTATTTTGGTTTATATTGAAATATTTTTGTTGATCATTGTGGGGTGGGTAGTGTATTCGGTTATCATTGCCGTATTAAAAAAGAGGAGCGAGGCCGGTATTGTTCTCTGTGGTTTACTATTTTTATTTGTTTCCATTGTTAATGATATTTTGTTCAGTTATATGATCATTAAGACATCCTATATTTTTCAAATCGGTCTGGTTGTTTTTATTTTTTGTATGTCGGGCGTACTTTCCACCCGCTTTGCCAAAGCTTATCGAACAGCCAATCATCTATCGTTAAACCTTCAGGAAGAGGTAAAAGAGCAAACTAAAATCATCACGAAAAAAAACAAGGAGCTTGTACGCCTGAACCGGGAAAAGACCGATTATTTTGTCAACCTTGCCCACGAGACAAAGACGCCGCTTACGCTTATCCTCAATTACTTAAGGAAATATACTGCGAAGAAGGGAACGGATCCCGATTTAACCGTAATAAACAGAAATATAGAAAAACTCAAACAGAATATGATCAATTTTCTGGATTATGAAAAGCTGGAAAAGGGACAGGATTTTTATGATCACAGCCGTGTTACCGACATATCCCAGACATTGGAAAATTCGATTAAACTGTTTAAAGAAGCCGCGGCGCAGAAGCAGATAGAGATCAATATGGATATCCAGGAGGGGCTTTGTATCTCGGCCGATCCCTACGCGGTGGATCGGATAATAAATAATCTGTTGGATAATGCGTTGAAATATACGGAAACCAATGGGGAAATAGACATACGATTACAGACTCATCAAAATGAAGTGAAATTTGTGGTCAAAGATTCCGGCATCGGAATTTCAGAAGAACAATTGAAAAACATTTTTAAATCGTATTATCAGATATCACATGAAAAAAGAAATATTCAGGGAATAGGTATGGGATTGAATATTGTAAAAAAAATCCTGGATGATGTGGGCGGAAGGATTAAGGTTGGAAGCAGTTTGGGCAAGGGGTCCGAGTTTAAAGTGTATTTTAAAAAGGTCTCGGGTGTTGAAAAACAGGCCGTAAAGGCAGGGCCGCAAACGTCGGAATACAATGTTCACGCTGCTGAAGAAACAGGAATGCCGGTCGGCAGCACTCCCGGTGACGGCAGATATACCTTGTTGGTGGTGGAAGATAATTCCGATATGCTTGCGTATTTATGTGATACTCTGGCTGAGAAGTATAATGTATGCGCTGCACAGAACGGGAAGCAGGCTTTACTTAAGCTTGAAACCATGCCTCGGGTACATCTGATAGTTTCGGATATAATGATGGATGTCATGGACGGATATGAATTCTATGAGGAGTTGCAGAAAAATAACAAGTACAGCGGCCTGCCGGTCATCTTTTTAACGGCCAAAAATACACAACAGGAAAAAATAAAAGCGATAAAAAAGGGTGCTGTTGATTTTATCCATAAACCTTTTGATATTGAAGAAGTACAAGCCAGAATAAACTCCATAATAAAAATAACGGAATCTCAGTTTGAAAAAAGCAAGCGTGAGGTCATACAACATGTTGTTGCGTTTTCGCAAAGCAAGAAGAGTGAATCTGACTTTTCTTTACAGTTTGAGCAGATATGTGGGGATTTTGATTTGTCCGATAAGGAAAAAAGGATTGTGTACCTTCTTTTGGAGGGCAAACTAAACAAGGAAATCGCGCACATATTGGGTCTATCGATCCATACGGTGAAATCACATGCATCCAATATTTATAGAAAATGCGGTGTGCAAAACAAGATTGAATTGATAAATCTGTTTAGATTCAAATAATATTTTTACATAGTCTTATAATCCGATTTTTTCCACTTTTCCCTGCACAACTTTATACCATCGTATGAGTCAAATCATACTAAAGTATGATTGATGCACGCTAAAGAGTGAGATAGATTTCATATCGTCATTTCTAAGAAATGAATATTATTTTAGCGGAAGAATATGGATACAATAAAGAACTATATCAACAGATTGATTGAAAAGGGCGGCCCCGAGCCTCATGAATATGATGAGCTGAACCATATCATCACCAAAGTCAGACCGGAAGAAATAACGGAGTTCAGAAATATCCTGGGACCGGTGCTCGACAAACAAACCATCCAGGGTTGGGCTTTTCGGAAGCCGTACGGTTACTCGGGCGATCACCTGATGATTGAAAAGATATACGAAAAACAGGTCAGCAGTGATAACAAATACAAAAATTGGGACCTGTTTTTCCATGAACATCCGGCGCCCAAGGCGGTGAGGAACCGGAAGCGGTACTTTTTGTCGGTATTGGGTAACATGGACGCGCGGACGGCCAAGCATATTCTTGTGCTGGGATGCGGACCGGCCACGGGGATAAAGGAATATCTAAGCGCAAAACCCGGCAGCAGGTTCCGATTCGATTTGGCGGATGCCTGTAATCACGCGGTTAAATATGCCGGAGAGAAATTAAACGGGTATACAACCAGGATTAATTTGCTGCACATGAACATCATAAAGCTGCGGCCCCAAAAAAAATATGATCTGATCTGGAGCGGGGGGCTGTTTGATTACGTAAAAGACAAGCATTTTGTCAGGTTTTTACAGCGGTATTACGGATGCCTGCGGGAGGGTGGAGAAATGATCATCGGCAATTTTTCGCACAATAACATATCGCGGCAGTATATGGAAAAAGTGGGAGACTGGTATCTGCGGTACCGTTCGGTAGAGGATTTGACGCGCCTGGCGCTGGAGGCCGGTATCGAACAGGAGAATATTCAGATTGATTCCGAGGACCTGGGGATTAATCTGTTTATGCATCTGAAGAAAGAGTAGAAACGAATGATATCATGAATTTTACACTTTATTATTAAGCAGTTGTAAAATCGTACACTCGAATGAAACGCTTGCAAACCTCTTATTATGGTTTGAGAATTCCTCGCCCAACCAACAACTCCGCAATCTGCACCACATTGAGAGCGGCGCCTTTGCGTAAATTGTCCGCCACAATCCAGAGGGTATTCGCTTTCCCTTCAGGATTACTTAAATCAGGCCGAATCCGCCCCACCAGCACGTCATCCATATACGTATGTACATCCAGCGAAGTCGGATATCGCTCTTCGGCTCTCCCTGCACGCACGTTATTAATAAGCCGGACTCCGGGCGCACTGTGAAGCAGGCTGCCGATTTCTTTCGGTGTAATTCTTTTTTCAGTTTCGATCCACACACTCTGTCCATGCCCCACAAAGACAGGTACACGCACGCAGGTGGCGGACACCTGAATGGCGTTATCCCCAAGAATCTTCCGTGTCTCATAAATCAATTTCAGCTCTTCTCGTGTATAATCCGCATCCATAAAAGGCTCGATCTGGGGAATGCAGTTAAATGCAATGGGACGCGGGAACACATCCGGATTAAATTTAATGTTCTTAAGCGACTCCAATGCCTGCGGTGTTTGATTGCGCAGCTCTTCAGGCCCCTTCACTCCCCATCCGCTGACGGATTGATATCCGGCAATGATGATTCTGCGAATCCGTGCTTTCTTGTGAATGGGTTCCAAAGCTACAACCAACTGAATGGTGGAACAGTTGGGACTTGCGATAAATTGCGTGTCTTCCCGGATCGATTCCGGATTGACTTCCGGCACTACCAAAGGGACATCTTCCGCCAAGCGAAAATCACGCCCATTATCTATACAGACAGCGCCTTCTTTTTCTGCGGTTTTACGCCAGGTGACACTGGCTCCTCTTGCTCCTTCTTTTCCCGCAAATAAAACCAGATCCGCGCCTTTGAAAACATCGGCTGTGGTCTCTTCAACCGACATTTCTTCCCCGGCAATTATTTGCGCCCGTACCCGCGTCGCGGCCACCCTGGGCGGCCAATTGCAGGGGAAATTTCTATCCCGTAAGCATGAAACAATGGTTTCACCCACCAGACCGACACCGACTACCGTGACATTTAATGCCATACCGTCCTCCTTCTTTATTACGTGATAAACATAAAAAAACCCGGCACCCATTCGTTTCAAGAAGGATGCCGGGGTAAAATATCATAAATATATTACTATTCTACAGCAGCATCCGTTCCTTGCACTTTGGAGCCTTGCCCTTCGTTTTATTTGAGGTCATCGTTTTGGTCAAAGTTGTCATGGTGATGCTGCGCATAAAAATAATTCGCTTCCTTAATTGTTTCCTTTCAACATGGCAGGCTATCACAAATTAATTACGAAAGCAATATAGTTTTGCTTAAAAAAAATATTTATCTTGTGATTCGCAATTAGCAGGGAGAAATTTATGTTTCTCCAGCCGCTCAAGCCGGATACGTTATTCAATAAACTCCAGTTCACCCCATTGTTTAGGTTCATTTTATATGGACTATGCCTGGTTCACGACGGAGGCGGGGTACCGACATATGGAGGAAACTGGATAGGCAACTCCGGGGTTCCGCTTGACGTGCGTTACCCGGGGGAGTATGTCGCCGCGATAAAACAGAATTCCAATGGTACCCGGGCAGACGCCACTTTTCCCCTGGAGATTGGGAGTACCGCGGGCAAGTGGCAGAAGATCGAGGTTTCGGCCCGTGTTCATAGGAGAGTTTTCTCCGTCACTTGCCGGCAAAC
>CAZWKE010000039.1:0-10817 GCA_964634205.1 uncultured Spirochaetaceae bacterium | reverse complement strand
GCAAACGGCCGAATCGATTCATTTGCAAAGTGAATTCCATTCTACTATATTTGTTACATGCTTCCTGATAAAAACAACAGATTAAATACGCAAAGAATTGATGATAAACATGCTGTAGAGATAGACAAAGGACTTTTCTGGCTCGGCTTTGCGGATTATGAAGCAGGTTTTTCCAATAATCCGTATCTGCTGCTTGACGAAGATGAGGCGGTCCTGTTTGATCCCGGTCCCGGGCATCCGATATTCCGGGAGATGATCCTGCAGAAAATCCAGGAATTAATTCCGCCTGATATTATTAAATATATTATTGTGCAGCATCAGGATCCGGACCTCTGTGCTTTAATCCCCTTATTGGAAAACCATCTGAGCACGGAGCTGGTGATCATCACCACGCCGCGTACTGCCCTGTTTCTGCCCTACTACGGAATACGCAAAAGGATATATCCTGTCGGAAATTCGGACTGTCTGGAGCTGAAGTCCGGAAGAAGGATTCGCTTTTATTTTACCCCCTTTGTACACTATGCGGGCGCAATGGTGTGCTTTGATGAACAGACGGGGACGCTTTTTTCTTCGGATATATTCGGGGTGTTCGACCGCAATTGGCAGCTTTTTGCCGACGATTCATACGTTGTGCTGGCAAAACAATTTTTGGAACATTACGTTGGTTCGAAAAAAGCCACGGATTATTTATATAAACTCCTTAAAACCCTTGAGATAAAACGGATCCTGCCCCAGCATGGAGGAATTATCGATCAAAACATAGATAAATTCATTGAAATGGTGAAGGATGTCAATCCGGGGTACTGGCTGGATCATCTTGATTCGGTACCTTCGGATTCACAAAATAAAATTCTGCTGGATGAGGCAATCAAATGGCTTAAAATGTGGACAAATCAGGATGTTTCCGCGAACAGCCTGCAAGAACTGCAGGAGCAGGTTATCAAACTGGGGCCGGCGTCTGTTTCCATTTTCTTTGATATTATTACCAGAAAGGCACATGAGCTTGGAGTAAAGAATCCCCTGGCAACAGGCAGGGTTCATACGGTAGAGGAAATCACTGCGGCCAACAAGAGTAATTTGATCGATACATTCAGACGACGTCTGCTTAAATCCCAGTACAGTATGCTGATTGGAAATGAAAGCAACTTGGATGTGCTCATACAAAAGAGGCTCCACGCCATAAAGGACAACCTTGTAATACTATTTGTTGATATACGCAAGTTCACTAAGTGGAGCGCATCAAGGCCGGCGGACGAGGTCATAGGACTACTCCACAGGGAACATGAACTTGTTGCCAATATCATAAATACCACAGGCGGCAGGATTAACAAAGTAATAGGTGACGGCATACTTGCCTATTATACGGTGAACCGTCTTACGGAGTGCGTACTTGCCTGTTTTAAAATTAATAAAACAATAATTCGAGAGAAGCTGCTGCCTGTCGGCATCGGCTGTGATATGGGTGAGGTGATTATGGGAGATATTGGTGAGGAGCTGCGTCTGGATTTTACCCTTATAGGACAGACGGTAAATTTTGCATCGCGGCTGTGTGATGAAGCAAAGGAAAATGAGCTTATTTTATCCAAGGATTTGTTTGATAATTTACCGGAACCTACCAGGGATTTTATGAAGAAACTGCCCGGTTTCGGGGAAATCAGTGTAAAACGTAAAGCAGAAGACCCGGTACGTATTTCCATAAAGGTTTCATTTGCACAAGAGTCCCGGGCCTGATAAAAATACATCAATACCTACACCATCATTTTCCCCGTTTGCAGGTAGTAAGCGAGTTCGGTTTTCCGATCATCAACCATCTTCTGAAATTTTTCTTCGGTAAACGCGTGCCGCAGTGCCTGACTGCCCGCGGTCCCGGTGGCCGTAAAAAGCATACGCCAGGTAAGCTCGGTTATGTTTCCTTTTTCTTGCAAAGAGATGCTGAAGCGGTTTACCGTGTCGGTACCGTCTACCACCAGAAATTCGATAAATGAAAATGGTCTATAGGCAATTATGGTCCAGACCAGGATTTTATCGTGAGTTTCATGGGTGTGAAAAACAGCGTTTTTTTCGGCGATGCCCGAATCGGAGTAACACATGGTGCAGGCCCAGCCGGGAAGCCATTTGTATTCCAGCACGGGGCAGAGCAGGGGGAAGATTTTGGCCGCGGGTGCCTCCAGGGTCATTCCGGCGATCCTTTCAAAGCGTTCGCTTTGTTGCCAGACAGGATTTTCCAGGGTGGAGTAGGATGTGGAGTTCGGCGCCGCTCCCGCATGTTTCTCGGCGGCCTTTTGCTGTCCCGAATCTTTTGCCTGAACGCTGCCCGGTATATTATTTTTTCTCATTTTTTTCCTCCGTATAATGGTTCTTGATTTTAAACATAAACTATAAACCTATAGACGGGTCAAATTTTATTTATGTTTTTTATAGTGCTGCGAAGCTTGTGGGTTTTTTATAATTTTAGTATTTTTTTATAAAACTTATAAATCAAAGAAGGGAACATGATCACTACAGTCATCCTTATATTAATCTATTTTGCGTTTATCAGCCTGGGGCTGCCGGACAGCCTGCTCGGCGTTTCATGGCCCGCCATGCAGACGGAATGGGGACTGCCACTGGATGCCGCAGGACTCGTTGCCTTTATTTTGACCGTCAATACAATTGCCTCCAGCCTGTTAAGCGGCAGAATCATAAAAAAACTCGGCACCGGGAAGGTTACCTTTTTAAGCTGTCTTATGACCGGTGCCGCTTTATTTGGAATTTCTTTTTCTCCCTCCTATCTATGGCTGCTTTTTCTGGCGGTCCCCCTGGGATTCGGGGCGGGTTCGGTTGATGTCGCTCTTAATAATTATGTGGCACTGCATTTTAAAGCGTTTCATATGAACTGGCTTCATTCTTTCTGGGGCCTGGGGGCAACCGTCGGACCTTTAATAATGGCCCAGTCCCTTATGCAAACCTCATCATGGAGACCGGGCTACAGAATAATTGCCGTTATACAGCTCGGTCTTGCCGTGTTGCTCTTTGTCAGCCTGCCTATCTGGATAAAACACGGAAGGCTCATGCAAAAGAGAAACGCCCATGAGCCGGAAACGGCCGATAAGAACGGGGAAAAGCATGTCTTAAAAATCAAGGGGGTGCCGTATGCCCTTGCCACCTTTTTATTGTACTGCGGGGCGGAGCTGTCGGTCGGCTTATGGGGCAGCAGTTACCTGGTACATGTCCGGAATATTCCGGTTGAAACCGCGGCATTATGGATTGCCCTGTATTATGGGGGTATCACCGCCGGCCGGTTTTTATCCGGTTTTATCTCTCTAAAATTAACAAATACACAAATGATACGAGGCGGAATAATCGCCGCCTGCGCAGGCGTAGCCCTCCTGTTTTGGAGTCTTCCCGATATTGTGCTTATGGCCGCTTTAATCCTGATCGGAATAGGCTTTTCTCCGATTTTTCCCGCCATGATCCACGAGACCCCACGCAGGTTCGGTAAGAAAAAATCACAGGAGGTTATCGGATATCAAATGGGTTTTGCCTACATCGGCAGCGCTTTGATCCCTCCCCTGTTCGGTATGGCGGCTAAAAGCACTACAATGGGCATTTTCCCGTTTTTTTTGGCCGGAAGCATGGTGATGATTTATTTTGTTACGCAAAAATTAGTTCCGTTCTCAAAACGATAAGCTACAAATTTACTCTATTTACGGGCCCGCATCTTTATCCTGCTGTTCCCGGAAATGACCGCGCCGGCAATGTGTATTTTTATGATCCGGATACCGGCAGCCTGTCGGGCAGCCAGGCCGTTTTGGTAAGCGGAAACTCGGTTATCATAAACCTTCCGGATTTTTCCGATTCGATCGCCTTCAAGCTGGTACTGGAAGAGATTTCGCCGTAGCTTCTTGTTTGCTTGACAAACTGTATTACCCGCTGTTACTCTGGGATGAGATGGATTATGTTTCTGTTTTTATTCTTATCTTTTGTTTCGCGGTCGGCATCACTACCTATATTCTTGCCATCATTTTTTTATATAAGAATAAGAGTATCATCAGCCGGTTTTTCCTTGCGTTTTTAAGCCTGCTGACCGCGATGATTCTGATCGCCACCATTATGAACTACCTGGAACCGGTGCTGATAAAAACAAGTGTCCCCTATTTCATCCTTTCTCTGTTAAGCCGTTTTTCTACCATTTGCTTTGCGGTTTCTTCCGTACTGCTGGCACATAAGCTTGTAAACCTATTTCAGTCCCGCCATGCGTATATTATCGAGATCATCATTATGACGGTCATTACTATTGCTGCCATGAGTTTCTTTTATTACGCATTAATGGACGAACATCTCTACCGGCATGCATTGCGCGGTTTCGACCTCTCCGACCTTGTTGTGTATCCGTTTATTTTGTACCCGTTCCTGCTTGCGCTTATATGCCTTAATCGGATAGAAAACAGGATTTTACGGAAGCTGGTACGAACCTTGGCGGTTACCACATTAGCCGGCACTCCGTTTATTTTTCTTGAGGATTTTAATATGTTTATTCTCCTGGGAGAGGGGACGGCGCATCCGCTTACCATTCATTTTCTGGTGTTTCCCCTGCTGTATATTCTGGTCAATATTTTTATGCTGTATTACGGATTCAAGTACCTGGTGGTGGGGGAGCGGGGGCCGAGTGGAGCGGCAGCGGTTTCCGAACCGTTTATGCTGCACTACGCCATCACCCTCAGGGAAAAGGAGATAATCGAACTGCTGCTGGAGGGCTTAAGTAATAAGGAGATCGGCGCCAAACTGTTTATCTCACCGGCCACGGTTCGCAACCACCTGCACAACATCTTCGATAAAACAGGCGTTGCCTCCCGCATTGAGCTGTTGAAACGCTGCCAGTCATTCCCGGGCTGAGGGGCGGCAAGTGGGTTTCCTCGTTTCCGGCAGCAGCGGCGGCATTCTTATTTATGGAAAACACCAGAAATTCTTCCGCATAATTTTCCGTTGTTAATACCAAAGTATGAGGTATTATCCGTGCATCCTGTATTATACTATGATTATGACGATGCAAAAGAAGGTGCTTATTGTATTTGCTTTTCTGCTTTGTTTGATTTTTCCTTTATGTGCTGATGAGATTTATTACATGCCCTTTGTCGACGGCCTGAGGCTCCGGCGGGCACCTTCGCTCCAAGGCGGGGTAATCAGGCTGTTGGGAAAATATGAGAAGCTCAGGCTGATCCAAAAGGGGAAGCAGGAGGTGATCAGTGGTATTTCCGGTACCTGGCTTAAGGTTCGGACAAATCAGGGGGAAACCGGATATTGTTTTGACGGGTATTGTATTTTGGCGGACGCACTGGACGGAGCGGAGCCGAACTACGACCGGGACACGGCAAAAATGCTTCCCGGCTTGTGGCAGCATGATTTTATGATTACGGACATTCGCGCCTGGGAAATAAACCTGAAAAGAGACGGCCGTTATTGGTCGGTTTTCGGCGGCAAGAAAAAAGAAGAAATGCGTTGGCGCTATGATGCTGAGCAGAATATGCTGCTTATAATCAAGAACTCCCACATAATCTCACGACAAAAGATAAAACAGATAAGTTACGGCTATATGGTCCTTGATTCCGGCAAAGAAGAAGGAAAGATCGCTTTTGCCAAGTGGACCACGGAGCTGCACGACGCTGTTAAATGCGGAAATTTTCCCAAAGTGCGGTTCCTGGTTGAACACGGTTTTGACGTAAATACCCTGGCCTTCAATTCGTATACGCCGCTGCATGCGGCGGTTGCCCTGGCCGGCCCCCAGGCTCATTACAAGCTTGATATTGTACGGTATTTATTGGGAAAAGGCGCCGACGTCAACAAAGAAACCATGTATAAATACGCTCCCATTAACGAGGTAAAAGGCGCGTATATGAAGGAAACCGCCGCCCTTCTGCTTTCCTACGGGGCGAACGTCAACCATTGGGATAATGAAAAACAGACCCTGCTTTCCTGTGTGCTGGAGGATATCTGTATCCCGTCTTGGTCTTGGGCCGTAAATCCTTCACAAGAAGACTGGAATTTCATTATATTCCTGATTGAGCAAAAGGCCGACATTACCATTACAGACGGGTACAATCGTTCTTTGCTCCTGCCCCTGGTGCTGCCGGACCCGGTGCTGCTGGAACAGGCCATAACCATTGCAGGGAATCCGTCGTTGAAAAATAATCCTGATCTGCTCGCCCGGGCCGCGTTTATGGATTATGACAAAACGGCCGCATTGTTGCTTGATCACGGCGCAGAGGTAAACGGAAAAGACCCACAGTCCGGCATTACTGCCTTACATGTTGCCGTGCAGCGGGGTAATGCGGAGATCGTGCGGTTGTTGATAAAAAGAGGTGCCCGGGTAAATATTCCCGACAATGCAGGCGATACACCGCTGCACGCGATGGCGCTAAACTATAATTATCGCGAAAATCATGAACAAATTATTGATATCCTGCTCCGGGCCGGGGCCGATATCAATAGAAAAAATAACCGCGGCCGTACGCCTCTGCATAAGGCAGCGATCTATAATGAAAGAACGGTTGTGCGGGATCTCTTAAAATACCACGCCGCCTTGAACCTGCAGGATGATGACGGAAATACCGCGCTCAACCTGGCTGTAAGGAATCTCCAAAGGTACAGCAGCTGGCGCCCGTACAGGGAAGTAATCACGATGCTTTTGCGTTACGGCGCCGATATAAACATAAAAAACAAGGTCGGGAAATCAGCGGCGGATATAGCCCGTGAGTCAAAGGATGATGACCTGATGCGGCTGCTGAAAATAGATAAACGCTAACGTGGGTAAATAAAGTGACGCTTATGCTTTCGCTTTTTGGATGATCCCGCCGCCGAGTACCAGATCATCGCGGTAGAACACGGCCGATTGACCGGGGGTGACAAGCTCGGATCGTTCAAGGGTCACCTTTACCCGCTGTGCGGACTGTGCCTCCAAAGTACAGGGAATGTCTTGTGAACGGTAACGTATTTTTACACTGCACTGCAGGGGCGCATCCGGAAGCGAAATGAACCAGTTGAGGTTTTGCACCATAAAACTGCGGCTGCCGGCTTCCTGCCTGCGTCCTACGGTCACAATATTATTTCCGGGGTCGATGGCGGTGACGTACCAGGGGCCGTTGCCCAGCCCCAGACCCCGGCGCTGCCCCACGGTAAATCCGAGGTAGCCGTCATGCTCTCCCAGCAGATTACCTTCTGTATCTCTGATCTCCCCTTTTTCGGGCCGCGCCGGCGCGGCACCCTGTTCCTTGATAAAATCCACATAGGTGGTGTCTACAAAACAGGCGTCCTGGCTTTCGGCCACATGCCCGGCACTGAGGCCCTGCCCCAGGGCAAGCGCCACAATCTCGCTTTTCAGGTAGGTCCCCAGGGGAAACTCAAAATAGGGGAGTAACTCACGCGGCAGGCGGTAGAGCATATACGACTGGTCTTTGCCCGGATCGCGCGCCTTCTTCAGGAACAAGCCCTCCTCCGTCTGTGCCAGCCGCGCATAATGTCCGGTGGCAAAATAGAGTTTCTCATTCGGAGACAGCAGGCCCTCCGCCGTACATTTTTCCTGCAGCCGCCGGTAAAAGCGGGTAAAACGAACCTCTCCGTTACAGAGGACGCAGGGGTTTGGGGTCAGGCCGCTGCAATAGGCGGCAATAAAATCATCCACTACATGACCTTTAAACTCGTCCGCCAGATCGATGATATAGTACGGCATGTTGAGCAGGTTGCAGATGTATTTGGCCCTATTAAAGGCATTGATGGAACAGCAGCGCGATTCGGGCCAGATGTAGTGGCTGGCCCCGATCACCAATCCGTATTTCTCACGCAACAGAATGGCGGCCACGCTTGAGTCCACCCCCCCGCTTAAGGCCAGGGCTATGATCTTGGGCATACCGGAATTTAGTAAAAAACAATTACATTGTAAAGGGGAATAAATTAAGCCTTAAATACATGCTCCGGCCGGTATATTTAAAATAGTTGATGCAGCCCTTCCGGGGAATCATTTCTCATATATTCTCCTTGACAAGGGGGGGGAATGCTCTTATTTTGAGATGGAGATGGTCGAATATCACCCTTCGTTCGATATTATAGGCAGCAAAGATAAAACTCTCTCCGGCAAGCGTATTGTGCTGTGTGTGACCGGCAGTGTGGCCGCGGTGCGTGCGCCGGAGGTTGCGCGTGAACTCATGCGCCGTGGAGCCCACGTTTTCCCGGTGATGACGGAGAGCGCCTGCAGGATCATCCACCCGGACAGCCTGCACTGGGCCACGGGACATAAGCCCGTCACCGAGCTTACGGGCGCGCTGGAGCATATTGTTTTGGCGGGAAACGTTCCCACGAGAGCCGATCTTGTCCTGGTAGCCCCGGCCACGGCCAATACCATCAGCAAGATAGCCTGCGCTATCGATGATACGCCGGTTACCTCGGTGGTGACCACGACCCTGGGGCAGGGCATCCCCCTGGTGATCGCCCCGGCCATGCATGAGTCCATGTACAATCATCCCCTGCTTCAGGAGAATATCAAGCGGCTGCAGGGTATCGGGGTAAGGCTCATCCTCCCCAGGGTAGAGGAGGACAAGGCCAAAATAAGTGATACGGAAGAGATTGTCCGCACTGTGGGCACGCTTTTGTCGCAAAAAAAAAACCTTGAAAAAAAAAAGGTCCTCATAACCTCGGGCCGGACCGTCGAGTACATCGATCCGGTGCGGGTAATCACCAACAACAGTACGGGAAAAATGGGACGGGCCCTGGCTCTGGCCGCGCTTGACCGGGGGGCAGCGGTCACCGTGATCACCGGCAAGGCCTCGGCGGCCTATCCGCCCGCGGCACAGGTCATTAATGTGGATACCGCGGAGCAGATGGACACGGCGGTATGCGATGAACTGGCAAAAGCGCCCTATGATCTGTTTATCGCGGCGGCAGCCGTAGGGGACTGGAAACCGGAAAAACGAGCGGACCAAAAAATCCCCACGGGGAACACCCCGAAACTGGTGCTGGAACTTGTGCCCACGCCGAAGATTCTGGACAAGGTTAAACAGCTTTCAGCCGCAACGTTTGTGGTCGCCTTCAGGGCTGTGCACGATCTGGAGGCGGCGGAGCTTCGTCGGGATGCCCTGGCCCGCCTGAGAAAGGCCGGCGCCGACATGATTGTGGTAAATGACGTGAGCAGGCAGGGGGTGGGTTTTGAGTCGGAAACAAACGAGGTTACGGTGTTCACCCCGGACGGAAAGACACGGCAACTGCCCCGGGAGGACAAACTCCTGGTTGCCTCCCGCATTCTGGGACTTGTGGATTTGCCATCCGGTCAGGCGGGCCCGTAATAGAGTGATACACATCCGGTAGATGGATGAGAATTGCTGATGATGCTTGCCTTGGCTTGACAAAATTGTTAATATTTACCATATTAACTCTGTTTTAAAACAGACCGATATGGTGAGTGTAGCTCAGTTGGTTAGAGCGCTAGTCTGTGGAACTAGAAGTCGTGGGTTCAATTCCCATCACTCACCCAGTTATCATCCGCGTCCGTAGCTCAGCTGGATAGAGCGCCGGACTTCGAATCCGTAGGTCGCAGGTTCGAGTCCTGCCGGGCGCGATGGAGTAAATACGTGGGCCGTTAGCTCAGCTGGTAGAGCAGCAGACTCTTAATCTGCGGGTCGAAGGTTCGATCCCTTCACGGCTCATTATATTGACCTTTTTCACGAATTTTACTATATTCTTGGGCGAGAGTGGTGGAATTGGCAGACACGCTAGACTTAGGATCTAGTGCCGTTAAGGTGTAAGGGTTCAAGTCCCTTCTCTCGCACTTTTAACGGAGTGAATGACGAAAGCTGCGCAATTCCGATACGATATACATGCGGGAATAGCTCAGTGGTAGAGCTCCACCTTGCCAAGGTGGATGTCGCGGGTTCAAATCCCGTCTCCCGCTTCATTGTAACTGATAGCGATCCGGGAAATCCGGATCGCTATTTTTTTACATCGAGGCTGCATCAAAGGTTATACAAAAGGAAATACTATGGCAACCATTAAAGACAGGAAAATAGAGAAGAAAGAACATTCATCTGTCAAACTGACTATCACAATTGACAGCACTGAAAACAAAAAACAGTACGACGAACTTCTTGATAAATATGCAAAGACCGCACACATCAAGGGTTTCCGCAAGGGAAAAGCACCTGTAGAAGTTCTTGAAAGAAAATTCGGCGAAGGCATAAAGCATGAAGCAATGATGAATCTTCTGGATTCAAGCCTTCAGGAGGTATTCGGCGAAATCGAGGAAAAGCCCCTTCCCTATTCGCAGCCGGTTCTTGAAGACGAGGAAAAAATCGAATTCAGTCTGGACAGCGATTTCTCCTTTTCAGTCGTTTATGATATTTTCCCGGAAATCACACCGGGCAAATACAGGGAACTAAAGGCTGAAGTTCCTTCGTGCACAATAAGCGACAAGGATATCCAGAAAGAGCTTAGGGATATTCAGGAAAGAAACGCTGTGGTAAAGGAAAAGGCAGACGGCAAAGTTGAAAAAGACAGCATAGTTACAATTAATTATCAGGAAGCTGACGATAGCGGCAAGGAAATAGAAGGAACAGCACGTGAGGACTTCGTATTTACAGTCGGAACCGGCCAGAACCTTTACAAAATTGATGATGACATCATCGGCATGAAAAAAGATGAAGAAAAGGTAATTACCAAAACCTATAAAAGTGATTTTGAGGATGCAGACCTTGCAGGAAGGACCATCAGACTGAAAGTCAGGATTACTGCTGTAAAGGTTAAAGAACTGCCGAAACTTGATGATGATCTGGCCCAGGACGTCAGTGAAAAATACG
>CAZWKE010000038.1:20925-36128 GCA_964634205.1 uncultured Spirochaetaceae bacterium | reverse complement strand
TTTTGTCTACTAGTACACCCTAAACTGCATTTTTGCTTCACCCAGGTCCACGGTTTGGACCACTAATTAAACCTTTTCACAATTTTGGCGGGTGATATGGCGAATTATAGAAATACGTGATATTAATATATGCAAACGGTCTATGAGGAAACAAAGATTAAACGGCTATTTTGCATAATATTCT
Source organism: uncultured Spirochaetaceae bacterium (assembly GCA_964634205.1). GTDB lineage: Bacteria > Spirochaetota > Spirochaetia > SZUA-6 > RPPD01 > JAFGGG01. Next base: position 35,944 of record CAZWKE010000038.1, on the reverse strand, counting down.
TGGTATCCGGCCTTGCTTCATTCGGATTCGCCCAGTTTACATTCAGCGGGAAACTGCTGTACGGCTTCAGCCTGGGGGGTGACGGCGGCAGCCTGGAGCAGAACCATCGGATTGATGATTCGTCCCTGGTTTTACGTTTGACACCACAGTCGTTTATCCAGCTTGAATTGGGAGCAGCCGCGCCGCACGATGCCCTGATGTCTGACATTAATGATGAGGAGGTTTTAAAACTCATCACATTGAACAGGGCGAATGTGAGTATCGACCTGTTAAACAGCCTGGGCATGCTGAGTGTGCCGTTCAGCGTTACATTGACCACCGGTCTGGTTGATCGGGAGAACATAGATCCGGCAAAAGTATCGCTGCATGAGCTGGAAGACGTATCGCTGATGGAGCTGGCCGACTGGGCCGTCTGCCTTGATGTCCAAAGCGGAATCATTGGGATACAGGCGGCGGTAGCGACCTCAAAACTGAATAAGCAATGGCCGCACACCCTGGTAAGTTTCTCCGCCGCAATCGATCCCTTTTTGCTTGAGATTGCCTGTGAAGCATATGATGACGGTGACAGCGCGGTAGGTCATGTAAGCGCCGGTCTGCGATATGATATTTATATCAGCCGGGAGTTGTCCCTTGTTGCCGGTGTGGATGCGGATATCGGTTTTGTCCCTGCGTACTCCGAACTGCTCAGCTGGGGTGCGGCCGCGGCGTTTGACTACCATGGGGCGGGGCCCCGTGTTAAAGCAAGTATCGGGTCGCAGGGAAGATGGGGCAGGCAGGACGGCAAGGAAATAACGGGTGAAGCGCTGCGGGCCGTTTCGGCCGCGGCCGAGGTATGGCTGCTGCCGCAGGTGGGAGCGGGTCTGGCCTCGGTCCTCAGTCTCAGCAATGATGCTCCCTGGCTTCCGCTTAATGCGGAGGTGGCCGCGCTTTTTCAACTTGGACCGGTTTCAATTTCCCTCGGGTATCTGTTTGTTCCCGAACAGGCGGCAAACCGGGAACTGGCCGGTGTCCTGGTATGGGCCACAAGACTCGAGACTGCGGAGGGTCGGCACATCAGCGGGCTGTTTTTTACTACCAGCGTTGAATTTTAAGCGTGTAATCATTATGTTAAGAACTGATGAATGATGAATACCTTCCGTTAGTTGATGCCGAAGGAACCCCGATTGGAAAGGTACTGCGAAGCCGGTGCCACGGTAATCCTGAATTAATTCACCCGGTAGTGCACCTCCATGTGTATGACACCGCACACAGGCTTTTCTTACAAAAGCGTGCTCCCGACAAAGACCTGTTCCCGGACTACTGGGATACCTCCGTGGGCGGTCATGTCAGCCTGGGCGAGGAGATAAAAACCGCGCTCCTGCGGGAAGCAAAGGAAGAACTTGATATAGACGCGGGCGCGGCCCGGTTTCTGTATTCCTACCTGATGCGCAACCGGTATGAGACTGAATTTGTCTCTACCTTCCTGCTTGCCTGGGATGCGGAAATACATATCAACAGGCAGGAGCTATCCGAGGGCAGGTTTTTCAGTGCCGGGGAAATTAAAGAAAAACTGGGCACGGGCATTTTTACTCCGAACTTTGAACAGGAGTGGGCCCATCTTTGTGCCAACGGAATATTTTAATGGCAAATAACAATGTTGGGGCCGATCCGGCGCATCTTGCGGACAGCGATCCTGTGGTCCGGACCGCGGCGGAGCGCTTCGGTATACCGTATCTCTATCCTTTTCAGCGTCTCGTGATTGCCAATACCCTGGAGGCGACGGATCAGATTGTCATCCTGCCGACGGGCGCGGGGAAATCTCTCTGTTTTCAGTTGCCCGCCTGCTTTCTGCCGGGGTATACATTGGTGGTGGTCCCGCTGCTTTCATTGCTGCATGATCATCTGCGGCGGCTTTCGCAGTATGATATTCCTACGGGTGTGTTAAAAGGCGGCCAGTCACAGGCGGAAAGACACCGTTTGTTCGGCGGCATGACAAACGGCAGGATAAAACTCGTCTTGGCTACCCCCGAAGTACTGTTGGTAAAACGTGTGGCGGACCGCATCAAAAACATCCGCCTGTCTCACCTCGTATTCGATGAAGCGCATTGTGTCAGCGAATGGGGAAACAGCTTCCGGCCCGCGTACCTGGAAATGGGCCGGCTTGTACGGGACCTGGCACCGGAAACGGCCACCGCTTTTACCGCAACGGCTTCGGCCGGTATCAGGGAGCGGATCAGGGGCATACTGTTCGGTTCACGCGCGCCGCGGGTGGTAATGGACCTGCCGGACCGGCCGAATATTTTTTACCGTGTGCTTCCGGTACTTTCCAAAACCGGAATGTTGACCCGGTTGAGTATGAACCGGGAAACCCCGCTCCTTGTGTTTTCACGCAGCAGGACCGGGGCTGAACAGTACGCGCGGCATCTGCGCCGACGGCTGCGGCGTGACGATGTGTTTTTTTACCACGCGGGGCTGGATAAAAATGAGCGTAAAACTATTGAGCAGTGGTTTTTGCACTCAAAGTCCGGCATTCTTACCGCTACATCGGCTTACGGCATGGGTGTGGATAAACCGGACATCCGTACGGTCATTCATGTTGATGTTCCTCCGTCCGTGGAAGCCTATCTGCAGGAATCGGGCAGGGCCGGGCGGGACACAAAGCCGAGCAGGGCGCTCGTCTTGTTTTCGGTACGTGATCTCATTTTCGGGCATACCCTGCAAGAGGACTACAAGCGGTTGCGATATACCCGCCTGCTGCAGGCGCTGCGGTCCGCGGCGGTCTGCAGGAGACGGGCCCTGCTGTCCCTGTTGGGGCATACTCCCGAATATTGTGCCGGCTGTGATGTCTGTAACGGGGAAGCAATACCTGAACCGCCGGAAGAAAAACCGCTCTTACAATTTTTCCGGCACAACAACCGCCGTTTCAATCTGCGGCAGGTTGTCGGATTTCTTCATGGTGATGCCGGGTACGACGGTGCCCCGCAGGGGTACTCGGGATACCCGGGATTCGGTATGTTAACGACTTGGGAACCGGAAGATATCCGGGAAGCCATCCGGCTGCTATGCGACGCAAAAAAATTAGCTATTCCGAAACGAGGTCCGTTTAAACACCGAATCCACTTTCGCCGGCCACCACATATAGAAATTTAGTGCGAGGTGTGGTATTGTTACGATAGGGGAAGGAAAACTATGAAAGTAAGTGAAAAGATAATAATTGTGTTGGGTATACTCACGGTCCTGGGGCTGGCCGTACTTATTACCATCTTCACGGTAAAAACACCGGAGTCCCAAAAAGCCAAGGTTTCCCTGGCCGCCCTGCAGGCGCCGACCCCGGACCAGGCCCTGATTACTTTCCTTTCGGGACGGGTGTATATTTACCGGCATAATAACTGGACGGTCGCCCAGATCGGGGATGCCGTAGAAGCGGCCGATTTTGTCAGGGTATTTCGTGATTCCTACTGTGAGATACAGTTCGGCGATCGATCCGTGATCTCGCTTCAGGAAAATACATTGGTAAAAATGAGCCAGGTGTATAACGCGGATACGGGGACCGATATTGAAATGGATATAAAACTGGGAACACTGCTGTGTAATGTAAACAAGCTTACCGGTGATTCCAGATTCAGGATAAAATCCGATACTTCGGCATTCGGCGTACGCGGTACCAAGTTTCTGATACAGAAGACCAAAGATAAAACGTTGCTTGCGGTAAAAGAAGGGACCGTGGCGGTAACTACCCCGCTCATAGACTCGGCCGAGCTCCTGGTGGGGCACAACAAGCAGGTTGAGATAGACAATAAAACGGGAAATCCGGGAAAACTCCAAGACCTGTCCGCCCTGAGTCAAAGCCAGCTTGAATTGGTGGAAAAGCTGAAACTGTTGGCGTTGAAAGAAAAATTTGTAATAGAGCTGGTAAAAATCGCGGTGGTGGTTGATCCGCTTGACGCGGAAATATACCTTGGCGGGCAGCGGGTAGGATACGGTGTGTACGCGGGTCTGTTTACCGATGGGGAGAAGCTTGATTTTACGATAAAACACAACGGGTACCAAGACAAGAGTATTTCGGTTGCCGTAAAAAAGGGTGAGGACAGCGAATATCGCGTAAAACTGAAGCTTGCCGAGCCCCTGGCCGGACTGGAAGGCGCAAAAATCTCCGTGGACCTGAGGGCCCTGGCCGACGAACTGCAGGATAACATCGAGCTCTTGAAAAACAAACTGCAGGTCACCGAGGCGGAAAAGGAAAAGTTCAGGAAACAAATGCAGGATTTAAACGACAATCTGAAAGATCTTTCCAAACACGATTCCGATCTGGAGGTGCAGGTGAAAAAGCTGAGCGATGAAAAAAGCAAGCTGGAGCAGGACCTGCAGGCAATCAGGGAAGAGATGAAATCCGTGCGGACGGAACTGGACCAGAAAAACGAATTGCTGCGCTCCATTCACGAGCAGTCAGGGAACAATCCCTAAAACTACAAACCGGCTGCAGCGCTGCCGCCGGCGTTTTCAATAGTGCCTCAAAGGGCATTGACATTCCCGTGTTGTTTATCATAGTATGCAAAAACTATGACCGGCAGGGAATTAAAAGAAAAATATATTAAATTTTTCCTCACCAAAAATCATGTACAAATTTCGGGAAAGTCGCTTATACCGGAGAACGATCCGACCGTACTGTTTACCACGGCGGGTATGCATCCCCTCGTCCCCTATATCCTGGGGGAGCCTCATTCGGCGGGCAAGCGGCTGGTAAATTTCCAGAAGTGTATCCGTACGGGTGATATTGATGAGGTGGGAGACCTGGGGCACCTGACCTTTTTTGAAATGCTGGGAAACTGGTCCCTGGGTGATTATTTCAAGCGTCAGGCAATCGAATACAGCTTTGAATTTCTTACCGGCAAAGAGTGGTTGGGATTTCCCGTGGAAAAACTTTCCGTAACCGTATTTGCCGGCGATGAGCTTGTGCCCGCGGACGATGAGTCCGCCGGGATCTGGATGTCTCTGGGAATACCCAAAGAACGTATTTATTTCCTGCCCCGCACGGACAACTGGTGGGGCCCCGCAGGCATGACCGGACCCTGCGGTCCGGATACGGAGATGTTTATCGATACGGGCAGGCCGGTCTGTTCGGCGGACTGCCGCCCGGGATGTTCATGCGGAAAGTATTTTGAGATATGGAATGACGTGTTCATGCAGTATAATAAAAAGGCGGACGGCACCTACGAGCCCCTGGAGCGCAAGACCGTGGATACGGGCATGGGGGTTGAGCGGACCTGTGCCATGCTGCAGCATAAAAAAAGCGTGTATGAAACCGAGCTGTTCTCTCCCATAATCAGCGTGCTGGAACGGGCCTGCGGAAAGGTATACGGAGAGGACGAGCGCACCGACCGCTCACTGCGGATTATCACCGACCATATCCGTGCGGCCACCTTTATTCTGGGTGATGAAAACGGGGTAAAGCCCTCCAACCTGGGGCAGGGGTATATTCTGCGCCGCCTGCTGCGCCGCTCCATCCGCCACGGGCGCAAGCTCGCGCTTGAGGGAAAGTATCTGCATGCCGCCGCCGAACAGGTTATCGACATCTTTGCGGATCAGTATCCGGAACTGACCAAGAACAAAAAAGACATCCTGGCCGAGATTGATCTTGAGGAAGACCGCTTTCTGCAAACGCTGCACAAGGGAGAGCACGAGTTTGAGAAGCTGCTTCCCAACCTGCTGAAGAATCCCGCCAAGATTATTCCGGGCAGGGTGGCCTTCAGACTGTATGATACCTACGGCTTTCCCCTGGAAATAAGCGAGGAGCTGGCCGCGGAACACGGGCTTACCGTAGACAAAGAAGCGTTCCAAAAGGCCTTTGAAAAACACCAGGAGCTTTCCAAACAAGGAGCGGACAAGACCTTTAAGGGCGGCCTGGCCGATCATACGGAAATGACAAAAAAACTGCATACGGCTACACACCTGCTTCACCGGGCGCTGCGTATGGTCCTGGGTGATCATGTAAAGCAAAAGGGCAGTAATATCACCAGTGAGCGCCTGCGCTTTGATTTCTCACATCCCGAGAAGATGACCCCGGAGCAACTGCGGCGGGTGGAACAGATCGTCAACGAACAGATTGACAGGGACCTGCCGGTCAGTATGCGGATGATGCCGCTTGAAGAGGCGGTTGCCGCGGGAGCCATGGCCCTGTTCGGCGAAAAGTATGAGAAAAATGTTAAGGTCTATGCAATCGGAGATTTTTCCAAAGAGGTGTGCGGAGGACCGCATGTCGAACACACGGGTCTGCTGGGTAGGTTCAAGATTACCAAGGAGCAGTCCTCGTCTGCCGGTGTACGCCGTATCCGTGCGGTGCTGCAGGATGGACAGGATAAGGATTAGTCTTTCAGTTTATCCAGCATTTCGCTGACACGCGCGTTTCGCTGGCCGGTCCGCATAAAACGCGAGAGTATTTCAAAGGCTTTTTCCTTTTTTCCCAGTTCCATATAACACTCGGCGATTTCAGTGTAAAGACGCGGGTTTTTTGCTTCGTTCACCAAAAGTCCGGTCAGGGATTCCAGCGCTTCCAGAAAATTCCCCTTCTGTTTGTTGATCAGGGCCAGCCCCAGGACGGCATATGTGTCAAACTCAATATTGAGTGCCCGTTTATAATATTCTTCGGCCTTTTCAAGCTGGTCCAGGTTGCGCAGCGCGTCTCCGGCCCGGGTAAGGATGACCTTGTTGTTCGGATCGTTCTCCAGGATCCGCAGCCAGTACTCCAGGGATTTTTCATGGTTATTCAGGCCCCTGTAGCAGTCGGCCATACCGAACAGGGCATAGAAATTCTTGGGTTCGGCCTTTAAGGCCTCGTCAAAATAATGGATTCCCTTCTCAAAGGTTTTTAATTTTCTATGGCAGTTGCCGATCGAGGTAAGCACACGGATGTCGATGTTTTCTCCGTGTATCAGCATCATCTTTTCCCAATATTTCAATGCCGCTTCATATTCCTTGAAATCGTAGTGCAGGTGGCCCAACCCGATGAGTGCGTACGCATTGTCCGCTTCCTTTTCCAGGACCTTCAGGTAGACCTCTTTTGATTTTTTAAAATTCTTTACCTTGCGGTAGGCATCCGCCACCCTGGTGAGTACGGTAATATTGTTTTCATCATGGACAAGATATTTCTCCCAGATCTCAATGGCTTTCCCGTACTCCTGCAGGGCCTTATAGCAGTCCGCCAGTCCGAATAACGCGTAGTTGTTGCCTTCGTGATGCTGCAGACACTGGCGGTAATACTCAATCGCGCGTTTATAGTTGCCTTTTTTCCGTTCCACATCACCGATGCCGACCAGGGCATAGTTGTTTTCCGGCTCATACTCCAGAATTTGAAAGAAATTTTCTTCGGCCTCTTCCAACAGCTCTTCTTTGAGATAGTTATAACCCTTCTTTGAAAGCTCCGAAACAAGGTTCGCCGTATCAACTTCGGGGGTAGCATCATCGTGCGGTACTTCATGATTTTCCATTTTGTATCACCTCTCTTCTTTAATCCATTTTTTAATAATCGCCGCCATTTTTTCGATCATTTTGTTCACCTGTTCCGGTTGTTTCGCCAACCAGTACATGCGGAAGGCCTCTAAGGGGTTTTTTTTCTTTAAATAATATTCTCCCAGTCTGGCCAATCCATCGGCATAATCAGCGGTAAGAAAAATCTTTTTTGCAATATCATACTTACCCTGATTAAAATATTCGTTCCCTTTTCGGATTAAAGCAATTCTTTTTTGATCGCCGAGCTCAATTTTTTCTCTGGTGAGCTTTAAAAACCCGTTCTTCGGGATCTTTTCCAAAAATTCTTTATGTTTCATGCCACATAGTTACTTTATCTACCATAAATAATAAATAATTCTCCCACCTAAATCAATTGCTTTTTGGAAGGAGAACATATGGAAACAACTACAAAACTTTTAGGATATCGTACCTTTTGTTGATATGTTTGCTGTTTTTTCATTGTACGCATAGGCCCGGCCTAAAGCCTTCCCCAGGGCCTTGAACAAGGATTCCGCCATATGATGACTGTTTTTCCCGTTCCTGGTTTGTGCATGGATACTGATTTTGGCCCTGCCCGCCAATGCAAAGAAAAACTCTCTCAAGAGGTGCAGATCAAATGTACCGACGGTATGTTGGGGAAAATTCACGTCATAAACACATGTCGGCCGGCCGCACACATCAATGGCCACCTCGGAGAGCGCCTCATCCATGGGAATGACCGCGTGACCGAAGCGCGCAATGGCCTTGTTTTCCGCGGCCAGGGCGGCAAGGGTATCGCCAAAAACGAGCCCGGTGTCCTCAACCACATGGTGTGCGTCCACCTCAATATCTCCCCCGGCCTTAATAACCAGGCTGAAATTACCGTGAAACGCCATGGAATGCAGCAGGTGGTCCAGAAACGGCACGCCGGATTCAATCGCTATTTTCCCCGGTGCATCGAAGTTAACCTCAACATTCACCCGGGTCTCTTTTGTTTTTCTTTCGCGTTTCACCTTTCGTTGGTTCATACCGGGGTGCATTATATAAAAAATCACCAACAAACGCAATACTAAGAGTGGGGGGTTGGTTTTTTTTAGTAAAATAAAACGTAAAATGGGAATCACTCCTCTTGCAAGCCTACCCTATTTTCGGTATTTTTTTACATAAACGGAAAAACAGGGTAGAGCAAGTGAAAAATATAGTAATAAAAGGCGCACGGGAACATAATCTTAAAAATATCGATCTGGTGCTGCCCCGCGATGCATTGATCGTGGTTTCGGGAATCAGCGGCTCCGGCAAGTCCTCGCTGGCCTTCGATACAATCTTTGCCGAGGGACAGCGCCGCTACGTTGAATCGCTGTCAGCGTACGCGCGGCAGTTTTTGGGACGCCTGAACAAACCGGACCTCGATTATATTGAAGGGTTGTCTCCCGCCATTTCTATAGAACAAAAGACCACCCACAAAAATCCCCGTTCAACCGTGGGAACGGTTACCGAGATTTACGATTATCTGCGGCTGCTTTTTGCGCGGGTTGGTATTCCCCACTGCCCGCAGTGCGGCAAAGAAATAAAGGAACAGTCCCTTGACCAGATTCTGGATACCATTCTTGCTTACAAGGAAGGTTCCAAAATCCAGATTCTGGCCCCCCTGGTAAAGGGAAGAAAGGGGGAACACCAAAAACTGATCGATGACGCCCGGCGCTCGGGGTTTGCGCGTCTCCGTGTGGATGGTGAGATTGTCTTACTGGAAGAAAACATAAAACCGGATAAAAATAAGAAGCACTCGATTGAAATTGTCGTTGACCGTCTTGTGATCCATTCGGAAAACCGCCAGCGCCTCGCCGAATCGGTGGAAGCCGCGCTTGAGCTGGCCTCCGGCAAACTCATCATTCTCAGGGATGTTGACGGAAAAGAGGAGGAAAATTTTTTCTCGCAAACACATGCCTGCGCGCAGTGCGGCCTCAGTATCCCCGAGCTGCAGCCGCGTCTTTTTTCCTTCAATAACCCGTACGGCGCCTGTCCGGACTGCTCGGGGTTGGGGGTTACCCTGGAGTTTGATCCGGAACTGGTCGTCCCCGATCCCAGCCTGTCCTTTAATGAAGGGGCAATCGCCCCCTACAATCCGGAGGCAAACTGGTACAGCAGTATTTTCAAATCCATCGCCAGGCACTATCACTTCAGCCTGGATACGCCCTTTGACAAACTGCCCCGGCGCGTGTTCAACGCTATTCTCTACGGGACAAAGGAGATCATCGATTTTACCTATACGCACAAGGAGCGCAAGGGGAAGTGGGAGTATTCGACCAATTTCAGGGGGGTCCTGCCGGACCTCAAGCGCCGTTACCTGGAAACCAGGTCGGATTACATTAAGGACTGGCTGGAGGGGTACATGCGGCAGAAAGAATGTACCACCTGCCGGGGAAGAAGGCTTCGTCCCGAAAGCCTTGCGGTTACGGTAAATAAAAAAAACATCTACGAGGTTTCCCTGCTTTCCGTAAAAGAGGCGCATGAGTTCTTTCGCCGCCTGGACCTGTCTGAAACGCAGGTGAAGATCGCCCAACAGATTTTAAAGGAGATCCGCTCTCGCCTTGAGTTTATGGAAAACGTGGGCCTGGAATATCTGACCCTGGAAAGAAGGGCGGCCACGCTTTCCGGAGGAGAGGCACAGCGTATCCGTCTGGCAACCCAGATCGGATCATCCCTGGTCGGGGTGTTGTATATCCTTGACGAACCGACCATCGGCCTGCACCAGCGTGATAATACCCGGCTGATAAACACCCTGAAACATCTTCGTGATATCGGCAATACACTGGTGGTGGTGGAACACGATGAGCAGACCCTGCGCACCGCGGATTATATCGTGGACCTGGGGCCGGGGGCGGGAGCTCACGGCGGGTATATTGTGGCGCAGGGCAGCCTCAAAGATATTCTTGCCGATAAAAAGTCCCTGACGGGAAGGTACCTTTCCGGCACACTGCGTATTGAAAAACGAAAGCAGAGAAGACAGCAAACGGACAAGGCCATAACCTTGACCGGTGCCCGTGAACATAATTTGAAACAGATAGAAGTACGTTTCCCGCTGGGAACGCTTACCGTAATTACCGGCGTTTCCGGTTCCGGGAAATCCACCCTGCTGTCCGATCTGCTGTATCCGGTGCTGGCCAATAAAGTCAGGAGGAGTCATTATCCGGAAGGGGCCTATACGTCCGTCAGCGGGGTGGAACACATCGACAAGGTCATAAACATCGATCAAAGCCCCATCGGCAGAACACCGCGTTCGAACCCGGCCACCTACGTCGGCTTGTTTACCCCGATCCGTGACCTGATGGCCAAACTTCCGGAATCCCGGGCCAGAGGGTATAAACCCGGCAGGTTTTCCTTTAATGTAAAGGGCGGACGCTGTGAGAACTGCAGCGGGGACGGGACCATCTGCATCGAAATGCACTTTTTACCCGATGTCTATATCACCTGCGATGTCTGTAAGGGCAAACGCTATAACAGGGAAACATTGGAAATCCGCTATAAGGGCAGGAACATTTATGAAATTCTGGAGCTGACCGTGGATGAGGCTTATGATTTTTTTAAAAAAATTCCCGCCATCGAACGGAAACTGAAAACCCTGAAGGCCGTCGGCCTGGGGTATATCCGGCTGGGGCAGTCGGCCCTCACCCTCTCGGGCGGGGAGGCCCAGCGGGTGAAACTGGCGCTGGAGCTTTCCAAAAGGAGCACGGGTGCCACCTTCTACCTTTTGGACGAACCGACCACCGGGCTGCATTTTGCCGATGTAAAGAAGTTGATGGAGGTTCTGCACCTGCTTGTGGACCAGGGGAATACGGTGGTTTTAATAGAACATAATATGGATGTGATAAAACAGGCCGATTATATAATTGATCTGGGACCCGAGGGAGGAGACAAGGGCGGAGAGCTTGTCTGTGCGGGAACACCGGAACAGGTTGTGCAATGTGCGGCTTCCTATACCGGCAGGTACTTAAAGGAATACCTGTAACATCCCGGATGAGCGAATGTTGTTTTTATGAAAAAATATAGGCTCGTAATTTTATTGATGATCGCTACCCGTGTAATGCTTTTTGCCCAGGCAGGCGTGGATAATTCCTCCACCGCACCGACCCCACCAACCGATAAAACACAAAAACAGGAAAAAAAGGACACAAAGACCCTGCTGAAAGAGACCATGGGCCTGGATATTGATACGGCGAGCTATTTTGAGCTGGTGGCATGGTGCAAAACCCTTGGTCTGGATGATTCGGGCACACGGATGGATCTGCAGGCCAGGCTGCGTTCGCATTTCAATGTCTCCCCGGAAGGAGAAGCGGTCAAACCCTCCGGGCGCAGGATAGAGATAAAATCCGCCGAATCCTCGGAATACTTTTCACTTGAAGAGGTCGATGAAAATTATATTTTGCTCAGGGGCAAGGTGGAACTGGTATTCACCGAAGAAGACGGCCAGACCACCCATACCATAAAGGCCGAACGGATTCTGTTTAATCAATCGCTGAATGTGATTTCCGCCGAGGGTAATATCGAATATATCCGCAAGCGGGGAGATGAAGCAGAGGTTTACCGGGGTCAGAGTTTTATTTTTGATGTGAAAAAGTGGGGGGGTGTTTTTTATAAGGCCCAGGGTGAAAAAGAAAAAAAGGTTGATGACAATACAATCACCTTTACCTATACCGGTGAAACCATTTCCCGGCTGGAGAATGAGACGATTATTCTGGAAAAGGGAATGATCACCTCCAGCAAGAATATAGAGGACCCGTATTACAAGATTACCGCCAACAAGATATGGGTGTTTGCGCCGGGTGAGTGGGCGGTACAGGATGCCGTGCTTTATGTCGGAAGAATTCCCATGCTGTATCTTCCGTTCTTTTTTCACGCGGGCGACGAGCTGTTTTTTCACCCGGTGGTCGGGTACCGGGACCGTGAGGGGTATTACTTACAGACCACAACCTATCTGATCGGGCAGAAGGAAACCAAACCCAGTGTGTTTTCCTTTTTACAGTTTGAGGAAAACAAGGATAAACAGGCCTCGTCCGGTTACGAACAGGTGTGGCGCGGGTGGTTTCTCCATAAAAAACGGAAACTACCGCAAAAAGCCGGGGAACAGGCCTCGTCCGGTCCGGGAATGGGCAGCGCCATAAAAACCCTGAAAATATTCGCCGATCTCTACAGCAGGCTGGGCGGATTTGTAGGGCTGTTTATGGATATGGACCCGGTTTTCAAACTGAAGGGGGGGGTGGGGGTAAGCAGGAGTATCTTTCTCGGCTCAACCGGGTATTCACCGTTTTATAACGATAAGGAATACTGGAACAGCGGCTATTTTTTCGGCTATGAGCTGCCCTTCCGTTTCGGCCTGGAAACACAGTTTGAATTTTCCTATGGGATCCTGAAAAAAATGACCGGAAACTTTGAGTTTTATTCCGATCCTTTTTTTACCACGGACTTTTATGACCGTTCGGAGGACATCGACTGGCAGGAGGTCCTGGGGGTACAGATCAAGGAACAGTCGGCGCAGACCCTGCAGTCCCAGGATTTAAGCGCGCTGGAACGGAAAAACGTATCCTGGACACTGGACAGTAATATCAGTTTCAGCAGTTTGTTTTCAACACCTTTCCTTACCACTTTGGAAATAAGAACATTCAACTTTTTATTTGAATGGGAAAGCAAGTATGTGCCGAACTACTCGGTCAATCCCACTTTGGCCGATCCCAATCGTATGTTTTATTATCCCAAGCGCATCGTATTCCCCAATGCAACCTTAAGCATGGGGGGAAATCTTTTCGATATCAACGATACCGAAGGGATGATTAAACCCGGAAAGGCCCAGACCGCCGCGGAACCCGGACTGGGATTACGCTCACCGTTTCCGTCCGAAGAACCGGTGGCCGAACAGAAACAGACCGAGAGCGGAACGGAGGTAATCATCAGAACCCCGGCCCAGCAGCCGGATTATACGGTGACGCATAACAACGAGGTTTTTTCCTCTTCCTTAAACTATACCTTCAACCAGAATATTACCATGGAATACCCGTTTGATTACAGCCAATGGGATACCATCGGCGCGATCGATTACCGGACAAGATACAACAGCATGAAGCTGGACGGGGACTATTGGTTCACCTATAATATGGGTTTTCTCAACAATATGCTGGGGTTAAATGTAAGGCTGAAGCTGACCGAGCGCTATAAAACGCTCTATAATAAATCCGACTCGCTTAGCCAAACCGAATGGGAAGCGCTGCTGACCTCCGCCTACCAATACTCAGGTTTTACCACCACCAAAGAGACGACTTTTACGTATAAACCCTTTATCAATAATAATCTCTTCAGCCAGTCGAATATCACCTACCGGCTTTATTGGGATTTATACAAGCATGAGTTCGAGGAAATGAGCAATGATTCCCCGGTGTACCAGGACAATTTTTTCCTGTGGAACAAGCAGAAGGTTTCCCAGCACGAGGTTTCGGGCAGCCTGGTATACCAGCCCTTCGACAAACCGAATTTTTTGAAAGTAACCTATGATATGCCGCCCACCCTGGGTAGCCTGGAGACCGAGCTGAACTTTTATCTTTCGATTTTTCACACGATTGTGGTCTGTGAATATGACCAGAATGCCGCCAGCGGCAAATGGTTTTTTCAGCCGTTAAGCGTCACGGAAGAGATCATCCTGGAAAATTACTTTCAGTTCAAGAGTATTTATCGTTATGATATCGAGAAGGACATTCACAAAGACTTAAAAACCACGTTAAGTGTTATCCCCTATCAGTACAACACCGCTACCAGGTTTTTGTTTACGCAGATTTTCGATATGAATTTTGAGGAAGATACGATAGATAAAAGCGAGTCGACATTGCGACTTTGGTTTTTCACCGCGGATTTTCTGGCCAGATACATGTATCCGGTGAATCCGCTGGGAAGGACAACCTCTACCAGCAAAGAGTTTTTGCCCAGTAAACTCAGTTTTAACCTGGATTTCGATACCGGATCAATCTATTTCTGGCTGAACAGAATACGGTTGGCCACAAAGATAAACTCCTCCTTGAACATAGACCTGCAGCAGTATGTGGCCAGTAATTTTACTTTTAGCTTTGAGTTTATCTTTTATATCCATGAATTCCTGAATATATCATTGAAAACCACCACCATTAACGATAATGTCTACCGTTATATCCCCGGTTTTCCCGAAGCCGTCAGCCGGGCTATTCAGGATGATTACGGCGTGCCGGTGAATATCGGTCTGGTGAATCCCCTGGAAGACCTGTGGAACTCATTTATGTTCTGGGATACCGATGCCCGCTACCGTTCGTTTTTTAAACTTAAGGATATCGGGATTACCATTACCCACCACCTGGCCGACTGGGACCTGTCTTTCAGCTTTGACGGCGCGTTTCAACAGGAGCTGCAGACCGACGGTACCACAAAGTATGAATGGACGCCCATAATATCCATTAAACTGAAGTGGAATCCCATACCTGAAATCAATTCGGAGATCAAATATGATAAAGATACGGGTCTGACGTTTTAATCGCTCGATTGC
>CAZWKE010000038.1:0-20825 GCA_964634205.1 uncultured Spirochaetaceae bacterium | reverse complement strand
ATTGCCGGCTTGACTTTGGGTGGTGGATATTTGTAGAATAGAGGTATAAGGAGGGAGTCCTGAGTAAAAATCCCACATTGGTACTCGATAACGTTGAGAACCTGCATGAGTTGTTTGGGGAAAATGATAAAAATCTTATTCTTATCGAAAAGCTTTTGGGAGCCAGGGTTTATATCAAGGGTAACGAGATATTTCTGGACACCGACGATGAGAACAAGCAGCTTATTTTAAAGGACATACTTGCCCAGTTGGAAGATTATATCAGATTAGGACAGGCCCCCGGAACGGATTTGATCAAGGCCATTCATCACTCTTTAGACAAGGGTGCGGGTGAAAAGCCCGAGTTATTAAAAGAATCATATATTGTCATTCCCCATTCCGCGAACAAGGTATTCCCCAAAACCTATAATCAGGCACTTTATATCGATGCCATGAATAAATATGAGATGATTTTCGGCATCGGTCCCGCCGGCACGGGCAAGACCTACCTGGCCGTGGCCATGGCATTGAAATATGTATTAACCCGACGCTTGAACAAACTGATCATTACGCGCCCGGTGGTAGAGGCCGGGGAGAGTCTTGGGTTTTTGCCCGGCGATCTGGCCCAGAAAATAAATCCCTATCTGCGTCCGATCGATGACGCCATGCAGAGTCTGGTGCCGCTTGAGTTGATCAGAAAATTGGAAGAGAAGGGAAGCATCGAAATAGCACCGCTGGCGTACATGCGGGGGAGAACATTATCCGGCTGTATGGTGATCCTTGATGAGGCACAGAATACCACCCAGGAGCAGATGAAGATGCTCCTGACCCGCATCGGTGAGGGGACAAAGACCGTGATCACCGGTGATATTACGCAGATTGACCTGCCCGCGAAAAAAGAATCGGGACTTCTGCATGCAATATCAATAATGAAACATATTAAAGAAATATATTTCCAGTTTTTTAAGGAAAGCGATGTTGTCCGCCATCCCCTGGTCCGAAAAATAGTAAAGGCATATGAAAAAGACAGTTCTCGACAATAAATCTCCCGAAGGGTTTCTCAAACGGATCCTGCCGGCGAAAAAAAACATGCGCTTCAGTTTTATCATCATTGGGATTTCTTTTGTGGTTGCCAACCTTATTATTATTTTTGCCACCCAATCGGATAATCTTTTTCTGCGCTATAATATCGGGGATTTTAAGCTGTATGAGCCGGCCCCGTCCACGTTTGTGCTGGACCGTGACATACTCTGGACCGATGAGGATGCGACACAAAAGGAACGTGAAAAGGCCGCGGCCGGTGAACCGCTTGTTTTCCGGATGAATGATGATGTTTCCGCCAACAGCCTGAAGGATTTCACTGATTTTGAAAAAAGGATACTGGGGCACAGCGGTAATGTCTTGGACGCACAGGCGGGCAGTAAGCGCCTGGATGACGGTGTTACCGACTATCTGCAATCCTCTCCCTACGCGGATCTCATCCTGGAAAATACCCGGCAGTTGTTACTTGAGGCATTACAGACAGGTATCGTAGACCTGACGGGGATAGAGGCAAACTGGAACAGTATAAACAACATCGAGATTATAAAGCAGGTGGACAAGAGACAGATTATCGAGTTGGAACCGATAAACAATATTATCCGTATCCAGGACCTCCCCCAATGGGTGGATGAGAAATTAACAACGGTCTCGTATGATGATCACCGGGCCAAGCAGGTGATCCGGGCCCTGGTAACGCATTTCGCCAGGGTAAACGGCTTTTATGACAAAACCCAGACCGAGCTGAACCGTAAATCCGCCATGGAGAAGGTGAAACCGGTGGAAAAATGGCTGAAAAAGGATTCAATCGACGCCACGATCGTGGAACAGGGCAAGATCGTCACCAAAGAGATCTATTCAAAGATCAAGGCCTACTGGCAGCACGCGGTGAAGTTGAACGTCAATTCCATCGCGGGGACCGTGTTCCTGTTTATTATCATTTTTGCCTTTACTATTTTTCTGTTGAATAAAAATTTTATCAAACGGGTGTTAAAGTCCCAGGAGATTCTTCTGTTGGTTATTTTGGGAATGATTTATCTGGTACTGAGTGTGGGGTTGATGCACGTATTCCCCGATGATAAATGGTTTCCGTTCTCGTTGATCCTGCCCACGGCGGTGTTTTCGATTTTAATAACCCTGGTTATTTCCGCGGAAGTCAGCATTGTGTATTCACTGTTTCTCTCGCTCTCGCTCTTACTGATGAAATCCGATATCGCCGGTTTTGCTTTTGCCTTGTTCTCGGCGGTCGGCGGTATTGCTGTGGCCGTCAGGACCAAGGAGAGGATTGACCTGGTAAAGGCCGGTCTTTTTCTTTCTTTCATCAACAGCGCCGTCATCGGCGCACTGGCCTTTTTAAATAACGCCGTCCTGCCCGACATACTCACGCTTATGGCCTGGGCCGCGGGCAACGGATTTCTTTGTGCGATATTAAGCCTGGGATTTTTACCTATTTTGGAGCATAGACTGAATACTCCGACACGGTTCCGTTTAATGGAGCTTTCCAATATAAACCTGCCCATCATCAAGCGCATGCTTGTGCTGGCGCCGGGGACCTATAATCATTCGGTCAATGTCGCCAACCTGGCGGAGTCCGCCTGTGAAGAAATCGGCGCCAATGCGCTGCTGGCCCGTGTGGCCGCGTATTATCATGATATCGGCAAACTGGATCAGCCCGAATACTTTATCGAAAATCAGAACTCTTACAACATCCACGACGAGCTGAAACCCAGCCTCTCCGTCGCGGTGATCAAATCACATGTAAAACTGGGTGTGGAAAAGGCCAAGGAACTCAACCTGCCGCAGGCGGTGATCGATATTATTACCCAGCACCACGGCAAGGCGGTGATCAGTTATTTCTATAACCGGGCCCTCAAGGAAAACGGAAATACCAAAAAGGTCTCCTCTTCCGAGTATTCCTATCCCGGGGTAAAACCCCAGACAAAGGAGGCCGCGGTGGTGATGCTTGCCGACGGAGTGGAGGCCGCGTCACGGACCTTGAAAAAGCCCACTGTTGCCAAGATCGAAAAGCTGATCTGGGGTATTATTGTGGATAAATTCAACTCCGGGGAGCTCTCGGAATGTACCCTGACCTTTAGTGATCTGGATACCATTAAAAAGGCTTTTGTGCAGATTATCGCCGGGGCCTTCCACCAGCGTATCGAGTATCCGAAGATAAAAGAGGGGATAAAGTGAACCGGGTCGAGGTGAATATCACCTATCCGCATCCTCCGGAGCCCAAAGAATTTATACGGGACACCGCACT
Source organism: uncultured Spirochaetaceae bacterium (assembly GCA_964634205.1). Lineage (GTDB taxonomy): Bacteria > Spirochaetota > Spirochaetia > SZUA-6 > RPPD01 > JAFGGG01. Next base: position 17,545 of record CAZWKE010000038.1, on the reverse strand, counting down.
GAGGGTACTGCATATATTAAAGAAGGAACGGTGGGAACTCTCCGTGCTGCTTGCCGATGATGAGACACTGCGGAGATTGAATACGGAGTACAGGGGAATCCCCAGGGCCACGGATGTGTTGTCATTTTCCCAGGTAGAGGGCGAACAGCCGCCGCTGCCGGGGGCGGACCCCTATACCGCGGCCGGGGACATAGTGATTTCGTTCGATACGTTACAGGAGAACTCCCGCCGCAGGGGCATTCCCACCCGGGAGGAGTTGGTACGCCTGCTTGTACACGGGATACTGCACCTGACCGGTTTGGATCATAACGAAGAGGACCCGCATGACGCAATGCTGGAACTTCAGGAGGAGATAATGCAAAAATTACGCAAGGAGAAGGCGTATTGAAAAAACAGGGATTTATAGAAAAGCTGTTTCGTAAGAATTATGAGGTAAAGGACGCTGACTGGAAAAGGCTGGATGCGGAAGCCAAAGAGATGATCAAAGGGATTATCGAGCTTTCGGATTCGGTGGTACGGGAGGTAATGGTCCCCCGTACCGATGTTGTTTTTATTTCCCTGTTAAGTTCACTAAAGGATCTGATTCCCCTGGTTGTGGATTCGGGGCATTCGCGTTTTCCGGTATATCAGGAAACCCTGGACAATATTATGGGGATTCTCTATGCCAAGGACCTGCTGCGCTCATTGACGAAAGACAAAAAAGAGTTTTCCCTGGAAAAGATCATCAGGAAACCGTATTTTGTTCCCGAGAGCAAGAAACTGAACTCCCTGCTTAAGGAGTTTCGCCGGCGTAAGGTACATATCGCCGTGGTGGTGGATGAATACGGCGGGACATCCGGTATTGTCTGCCTTGAAGATATAATTGAAGAGATTGTCGGTGAAATTCAGGACGAGTTTGATAATGAAACCGCTGATATCATCGAGATCAGCCAGGGGGTGTTTTTGTGTGATGCCAGAATAAACCTGGAGGATTTAAATGAACGCCTGCAGCTGGTGCTGCCCACGGGTGATTCCGATACCTTGGGCGGATTCGTATTTGATCTATTCGGAAAGATACCGATAATAAATGAGAAAGTGCTCTATGAGGGAATTGAGTTTATTGTACAACGAATGGAGGGAAGAAAAATCGTTGCCGTAAAGCTTGTACTCCCCAAACAAAAGGATAACGGGGAGCAAAAAGCCTGAAGGCGGAAAGGAGTATTCATAGTATGGGAGGGAACTATAATATTCTAAGATTTAAAAAACTATTTGTTCTGCTTTTAGTACTTGTTTTTTTATCCCCGGTATTTTTTGTTTCGGCACAGGAGGGGGAAACCGCCGTCGGGTATTATACCGCCGGGAAGACGGCACAGGAAGATGAGAACTACTACCTGGCCATAGAGAAATATAAATCGGCCCTGTCCCTGAATCCGTATTATCTGAACGCGATGAAAGGGCTGGCCCAGTGTTTTTACTATTTAAATGAATATCGCGAATCGCTGCGCTATATCACAATGGGGAAAAAATACAACAAGAATGACCTCGAGCTGTTAACGCTTGAAGGCCGCGTGTGGATCGTCCTGGGAGACCTGAAAAAAGCCCAGGACCTGTTTAATAGTGTACTGTCCCGCCAACCCAATAATATTGAGGCCATAGCGGGTATGGCCCTGCTGGAAATTGCGGGGGGAAGAACAAGTTTTGCCCTGCACCAGTTTGAGGAAGCCCTGCGGGTCTCTCCGTCCCACCGCCAGGCGCTGCTGGCCCTGGTCATTATCAACCAGGAGTTGGGAAATTATAAGGCGGCCGAGCGTTATCTGGAGCTTGCGCTGCGCCACCATTCCAATGACGCGCTTGTGCATTTTGTGGCGGGAAAATACTATTATAAACAGGGCAGCTATGAAAAGGCCGAGCGCAATCTGTCTACCGCCCTGGCGCTTAACAGTCATAATGAACAGGCCCGTGAGCTTTTGGGCAGTATCTACCTGTCCGGGCACAACTATAACCGGGCCGTGCAGATCCTGGCCGCGATACCGCAGTCATCCCCCCTTTATTACCTGGCACGCTATATCATGGGCAGGTCCTATGCGGGCTCGGGAGATCTGGATAATGCCGTTGCCAACTTTAAAAAGGCGCTTTCCGTGCGCCCCGACGATGAGATCTCCCGGATCACCCTGGAAAATATGATCATAAACTCTTCGCTGCCCGAAAAGGACCCGCGCCGGGCCGCGGAGGCGGCGGCGCGCGTGAAGCGCGGCGAGCTCTTCAGAAAGAGATACATGCTCTCTATGGCGCTGCTTGAGTACCGCATCGCGCTTATGCTTGATAATGCCTCGCCGGAAGCAAAACAGGCCAGGTTCAAGATGGCCCAGATCTACCGGCTGCGGGGGTTTCCCATGAAATACCTGGATGAGCTTGAGGTAATACGGGACACCATGGGGGCAACAGGGACGGATTCGCTTGATAAAACCATTGCCAATGATATTCAGATGTACGAATATCGCAAGAAAGACCTGGTTTCCACCAAGTGGGACGTTAACAACCAGTACGGGATACACAGTAACGCCTTGAAACTGGATATCTTCAATCTGACCCCGGCGGATACGGTGCTGCATCCCGGGGCCGGGAGCGAGCTGACCGAGTTTTTTAAACATATCCTGTTTTTATATGAAAAGAAAATAAAGGTTGCGGACAGCGGCAATATCACCTCGTTTGAGCAGGGATTTCGGGCGGCACGCAGTGCGTATACGGATTTTTTTCTCATTCTTACCTTTACCGAGACCGAGCGCAGCATCGGCGTGGAATGCGGCCTGTACCTTTCGCGTACCGGCGCCCTGCTGCATACCTTCAGGTTGAGCGCCACGGGGAATGACCGGGTGCAGTCGGTACTGTTGTCACTCGGGGAAAAGCTGGATGCCATGCTGCCCCTGCGCGGAAAGATTCTGGCCAGGCAGTTCGATCAGGCCCTCATCGACCTGGGGAGCATGCACGGATTGAAGAAGGGTGATACCCTGCTGATTTTAAAGAAGGGTGCGGTTACCCTGCATAACGGGAAGGTGGGCTTCAGTTATAGTGAGAGTGATGTCCTGGGAGAGTTTACCGTGAACGCCGTGGATGAAGTGGTTTCCCAGGGGACCTTAAAGAACAAGGGCTATTACGACCTGGTAAACGTGGACGATGAGGTGATCTTTGAACCCAAGGTGAAGGACGAAGCCGGAAAAACACCCCAGCCGCAGGAGAGTACCCTGCTGCACGACCTGATGCAGCTTCGTTGAGACCGTCTCCGGTGTGCCGGGGATTCAAACAGGGCTGCCCCGCGTTTTATTGCCGCGGCAAAAAATCACAATACGCACGGATTGGATTGACATAGAATCCCGTTTTTCTTATATTCACACTATCTATAAGAAATAATTATTTACACAGGGGGAAATTATGAAAATAGCAATCAACGGATTCGGAAGAATCGGCAGGCATGTATTCAAAATTGCCTTTGAGAGGGATGATATTGAAATTGTGGCCGTAAACGACCTTACGGACAACAAGACGCTTGCTCATCTGTTAAAGTACGATTCTACTTATCATATATATGACAAAAAAGTAGAGTACAATGACGACTATATTATTGTTGACGGCAAGAAAATCCACGCCTCGGCGGAAAGAGATCCCAAGCAGCTTCCGTGGAAGGATCTGGGGGTTGATGTGGTGGTTGAGTCCACCGGCGTATTCAGGAAGAGGGAGCAGTGTGCCTGGCATATCGAGGCCGGGGCCAAAAAGGTCGTACTGACCGTGCCCTCCAAGGACAAAATAGACAGAACCATCGTTCTGGGGGTCAACGACTCAATGCTGAAAGACGAAGATCAGATTGTTTCCAACGCGTCCTGTACCACCAACTGTCTTGCCCCTATTTCCAAGGTCTTAAACGACAATTTCAAGATCGTAAAGGGACTGATGACCACTGTTCATGCCTACACCAATGACCAGCGCATTCTTGATTTTCCGCACAGCGATCTGCGCCGTGCGCGCGCCGCGGCACTGTCCGTTATTCCCACAAGTACCGGAGCGGCCAAGGCAATCGGCCTGGTTATTCCCGAACTGGACGGAAAACTGAACGGTATGGCCATGCGCGTTCCCGTGCCTACCGGTTCCCTGGTTGACCTGACCGTACAGTTGGAGAAAGACCCGTCTGTGGAAGAGATCAACAAGGCCATGAAAGAAGCCTCCATCGGCAACATGGAAGGAATCCTGCAGTACTGTGAGGACCCGATCGTATCCTCCGATGTGGTAAAGAATACCCATTCCTCAATCTTTGATTCCCTGTCCACCATGAAGATGGGCCGGAGTTTTGTAAAGGTGCTTTCCTGGTATGATAACGAATGGGGATATTCGAACAGAGTAGTGGATCTTATTGAAAGACTGGTCTAGGGGTAACCGGGATGACAGTTAAAACCGTAAAAGATCTGACATTAGACAATAAAAAGGTGTTGATGCGGGCCGACTTCAACGTTCCGCTGAAGGACGGCCGCATTACGGACGACAGCCGTATTAGGGCCGCGCTCCCCACCATAAAATACATCCTGGAGCAGCCCGGAACGTCGCTGATATTGATGAGCCACCTGGGCAGGCCCAAAGGGGTTGCCGATCCGGCCTTCAGCCTGGCGCCCGTGGCAAAACGCTTAAGCGAGCTGCTGGGCATGAATGTCTCTCTGGCCCCGGACTGCATCGGAGCGGAAACGGAAGAATTGGCGGCGCAGCTGGCCGTGGGAAAGGTCCTGCTGCTGGAGAACGTGCGTTTTCACGCGGAGGAAACCAAGAACGATCCGGGGTTTGCCGAACAACTTGCCGCGTTGGGTGATGTGTATGTAAACGACGCGTTCGGTACCGCGCACCGGGCACACGCCTCGACCGAGGGTGTTACCCGTTACCTGGAGGGGGCCGCGGGGTTCCTGATCGAAAAAGAGGTAAAATTTTTCGGAAACCTGCTGGCCAATCCGGAGAAACCCTTTGTGGCCATCATCGGCGGCGCCAAGGTTTCCACCAAGATCGCCGTACTGGAATCACTCTTGGACAAAGTGTCGACCTTTATTATCGCCGGCGGCATGGCCTACACCTTTCTGAAGGCCAAGGGCCATACCATCGGAAAGTCGCTGTTTGAGGAGGAGTTTCTGCCCACGGCAAAGGAGTTGCTGCAGAAGGCGGAGTCCATGAAGGTGGAGGTGCTCCTGCCCGTCGATCACCGTGTGGCTGATGAGTTCAGTGAGAACGCCGCAGCCCAGGCGGTTGACGGTGTTGATATTCCGGAAGGGAAGATCGGGATGGATGTGGGACCGAAAAGCCTGGCCCTGTATAAAGAAAAGATTCTGCAGGCCAAAAATATTGTCTGGAACGGTCCCATGGGAGTGTTTGAATTCGACGCCTTTGCCCAGGGCACCCTGGAGGTCGCAAAAATTATGAGTGAGGCCCGGGGAACAACGGTTGTGGGCGGCGGTGATTCCGTGGCCGCGGTAAACAAATTCGGCCTGGCCGATAAAATAGACCATGTTTCCACCGGCGGCGGGGCTTCCCTGGAATTTCTTGAAGGGAAAACGCTGCCCGGTATAGCGGCCCTCGAACGTTGACGGGGCAATGAGAAGCGGCGGCCCTTGCATAAAAGTCAAAATTTTACTATAGTAGCCGCACGATTTTTAAGGAGAGAGTATGAGAACAGCATTTATCGCGGGAAACTGGAAGATGCATAAAACCGTGGATGAGGCATGCGCGCTTGCACAGGAGCTTGTGGAAAAACTGAAGGACAAGAACAACGTAAAGATCATGATTGCCCCGCCTTTTACCGCACTTTATGCTGTCTCTTCGATACTGAAGGGCAGCCCCATCAAATTGGGGGCACAGAATATGGCGGCCGCGGAAAAGGGGGCCCATACCGGTGAGGTGTCCGCCGACATGTTAAAGGATGTAGGGGTGACCTATGTTATTTTAGGGCATTCCGAGCGGCGGCATATCTACGGTGAAAAGGACCGGTTGATTAATAAAAAGGTCCGGCTGGGGCTGGCCAAGGGGCTGCAGGTAATTCTCTGTGTGGGTGAAACCCTGGAAGAAAGGGAACGCGGGATCGCCTTCAAGGTGGTGGAAGAACAGCTCAGAAACGGACTGCAGGAGGTCGGCGAGCAGGAGCTGGGGTCGGTCACCATCGCCTATGAACCGGTGTGGGCCATCGGCACGGGAAAAACCGCTACACCCGAAGACGCGGATGCCATGCACGTGTATATCCGCAAGGTTATCACCGGTCTTTACAGTAAAGGCGCCGCGGACGCACTGGTTATTCAGTACGGCGGGTCGGTCAAGCCGACTAATGTTACGGAGCTTATGGCAAAGGACAATATCGACGGTGCCCTGGTGGGCGGTGCTTCCCTGGAAAGTGAATCATTTATTCCGATTGTTCAATATAATCGTTAACGGATGGAGTGAGTTATGATAGTGTTTCTTTATGTTTTATTTGCCCTGGTTTCCCTGATATTGGTACTGATTGTGCTGATTCAGGATGAAGGGGGTGAAGGTTTCGGCGGTATTTTCGGAGGAGGGAGTACCACGCCGTTCGGTTCACGTTCGGGTAATGTGCTTACCCGTTTTACCTCTATTTTGGCCGCGTTGTTTATTCTCATTTGTGTGGGTTTGGGCCTGTTAAATAAATCGCCGGAGATTGAAGGGACCGTTAACCTGGAAAACACGGCGAAGAATCCCGACCCGCTTATTCCAACCGAAGATTATACGGTGCCGGGAGGTACCCAGGGTGCCGCAACACCCTCTCAAGGGTTGTTGAGTCCTTTGTCTCCCACGGACACGGTCAACAATATGATCAATGATGAGAAAGAGAAACCAAAGTAATTTAGTAGTGTATAAATCGTTACCATGACCAGAAAGCCGGTTTAATACCGGCTTTTTCATTACACCGTAAAAAGGGGATTTTCCTTATGCAGGAAGTTGTTGATGAGGTCTTAAAGGCCGAAGCCGGGGCGCAGGAAATAATCGACAAGGCCGGGCAGGAGGCGGCACATCTGAAACAGCAGGCGGAAGATGAAACAAACCGCCGCATCGCCGAAGCGCGAGAGAAAGCCCGCAAACTTGTTCAGGATCGGGTGGCCGCGGAAAGGGACAGGGCTGCGAGTGAATACACCGCCGCCATTCGGGACGCCGAAACCAAAAACGAACGGTTCTGGGAACAGAACGCGGAAAAAATAGACGGATTAGTGAAAAAACTGGTTGATTTTTTGGTGACCCCGGAATTCGAGAAGGATTAGCCGTCTATGCCGGGAGCCTTGGGAACATATGCGTTTATTGCGGCCAAACTGCGCACACGATTAAGCAAGATCCTGGACCGGGAGTTTATTGATAGATTGATTGCGGCACCCAGCCTGGTGGAAGCCATGCAGCTGCTGCGCAACACGGATTTCGCCGGGTTGGAAGCGGTCTATGAAAAAACCGGCGATTTAAAGATGGGCGAGCTTGAGTTTTTCAGGCAGGAAGTAAGCTTGTTCGGCGAGGTGGTACGTTCGGTTTCCGGACAGATTGCGGATTTTTGCAGATCCCTGCTGCTGCGTTATGACATGGACAACCTAAGGAACATTCTGCGCCTCTGGTTCGACCGGGTGATACGCAAGCGCGAGATCGAAGAGGCCAGCGGTTATATCTACAGAAACAAGATTATTTATGACCTGCATATCGATGAGCTCCTTGCCTCCCGCAGCCTGGAAGATATATCCGGGATCTTAAAAAAAACACCCTATGCCCCGCTGATCAAAGAGCAGGCTGAGGAAATAATCCAAAAAAACTCACTTTTTTCACTTGAGATAGCCCTGGATAAATATTATTATATGCAACTATTGAAGCAGGTCGACCGGTTGTCCACGGCGGATGCCGCGATTGCCGGTCGTCTCATCGGTGTTGAAATAGATATGCTTAACATTAATTGGATCGTCCGCTTTAAAACACTCTATAACCTATCTCTGGAGGATTCTTTTTCCCATATCCTGCCCTTCGGCCATTCACTGCGCGACAAAGAACTTGAGGCCGCCTTCAGAGCGGATGATGTCACCGAGTTGGTGACGAATTTTATCAAAAAGAAATACGCCGCTCTGGCTCCCCTGATAAAAATACAGGGAAGCGATGTGCAATCACGCCTGGCATTAATTGAACGGCTGTTGGAAGAGATCATGCGCTATGAGGTCCACCGTGCGCTTTTGGGAACCCCGTTTACAATTGGAATAATCCTTGCCTATTTTGTACTGAAAAAACAGGAAATAAAAACCGTTATGACCATACTGAACGCCAAGTTGTATGGAATCGATGCGGAAAGGATAAAAAGCAGCCTATGATGTTTACCACCAGGATGAAATATCTGACCGCAGTGGTACTTGATAAGGATGTGGAAAAGGTCACCAGAGAGCTCCTGTCCGACGGGGTGCTGCATTTTGTGAATATTACCGAGGTCAGCTCCGGCCTGAAAAGCAAGGTCGATACTATGGTTCCGGAGGTTTCGCTGAACCGGATTGCCGAGATTAAAAAACGCATCGAATCCTTTTTGAATATGATAGCGGTTTTTCCTGAAAAAGCGAAAACGCTGGATATCGGCACCCTGACCACCGTTGATCTGGAACAGACCGAGCATGAAATCGACAAACTTTCGGAAGAGGTCCAGGGTATCCGTGAGCGGCAAAAAAACATTCAGCAGGAGATCATGAAGCTTGAAGACATCAGGCGCCAGATTGAGCTGTTCGGTGATATCCGCTCCAGCATCAAGGCGCGCTCGCACTATTCATTTCTGAATGTCCAGACCGGGTTGGTGCCGGTGGAACGCTTCCCGGAGCTTGATACCGAGTTAAAGACACTGCCCTCGGTGGTGCTTAACCTGCATACCGAACACGAGAAATGCAGTGTGCTGCTTATCACCATGAAACGCGATGACCCCAAAGTGGACCCCCTGTTGGCAAAATACGGGTGGGAAGACGCCGAGATTACCCATGAGATGACCGGGGTAGAGGATCATGTCAGCGTTGATCTCAAGGGTAAGCTGAAAGCCTATGCCAAGGAGCAGCGGGACCTGCAGGAAGAATCGCAGGTAATCATCAGGAAAAAAAGCAATATGCTCCAGGTCCTGTGGGCCAACCTGCGGATGAACGAGCTTTATTACCGCATCCAGTCGTATTTCAGCAAGACAAGCCGTACGGTCATTTTTTCCGGCTGGCTCCCGGCGTCCAAATCCGGCACTCTGCAAAAAGGAATTATCAAAGCCACCCAGGGACGCTGTTATATGGAGTGGAGTGATCCGGAAAAACTTGAGAAAAGCGAAAAAATCAAGGTCAGTGTCCCGGTGCAGCTGAAAAATCCCCGGTTTCTCTCTCCCTTTCAGATGTTGGTAACGAACTACTCCATCCCGGAATACGGCACCGTTGATCCCACGCCCTTTGTGGCGGTGGCCTACCTTATAATGTTCGGACTGATGTTTGCCGATGCCGGCCACGGGTTTGTCCTGATGCTGCTTGGGGTGGTGGGGATGTTTCTTTACCGCGGGGAACGCGGTGACTGGTTTAACCTCTCCAAGCTTGTGGCCTACTGCGGCGGCGTCGCCATTGTCTTCGGCGTGGCCTTCGGCGCTTATTTCGGGCACCACTGGTTTCCGCCGCTCTGGTTTGATTATCACGCCCTGGTGATGGGACATACCCCGCAGACCGGTATTATCCATGACATCTACGGGATCTTACTGCTGACCTTATATTTTGGGATTGTGGTCATTGTGGTGGGACTGTTTTTGAACTGGATCAACCTGGTACGCCGCAAGAGGTGGCTGAAACTGCTGCTGGATAAAACCGGTTTCCTGGGGGCCTGGGCCTACGGCGGCGGTATTTATATCGGGTATTATTATATGACACAAAACAACCGCCTGCCGGATGAAACCACGCTGCTCTACCTGGCAATCATTCCCATGCTGCTGTTTCTGGTAAAGCCGCCGCTCCTCTATTTTATAAAACCGAAGGAATCACGGCACCCGTTTACGGTGATGACCGTGGTCGATTTTTTTATGGAATGGATTGTTGAGCTCTTGGAGGTGTTCGGCGGGTACCTGGCCAATACCCTTTCGTTCATGCGGGTGGCCGGCCTCGGTATTGCCCATGTCAGCCTCCTGGTGGCTTTCAAGGATATTGCCGATATGGCCGGTTCACCGGTATTTTCGCTTATTATAATCATTGCCGGGAACATCCTGGTGATCGCCCTGGAAGGACTTTCCGCGGGGGTGCAGTCCCTGCGTTTAAATTACTATGAATTCTTTTCCAAGTATTTCAGCGGTATGGGAGAAGCCTATTCGCCGGTTTCTCTCACTGCGGGTCAAGAATAACTTAAGGAGGATATCGATGGAAGCTGTTAAAAAACAGTTCAAGAAAAACGTGGCGGTAAGCCTTGTAATACTTTTCATGGTCGTCGCGGGTTCATTTTTACTGAGTATTAATAATGTTTTCGCCCAGGATACGACTCAGGAAACAACCCAGACCCAGGTCACTAAGATGGATCCGGCACGAGCCGATGTAATGAAGTTCGCGCTTGTGGCCGCCGCCCTTGCTTTCGGCCTCGGTGCCCTTGGCGCCGGTATCGCCATTGCCCATGTCGGCGCCGCCGCCATGGGAGCAATCGGTGAAAAACCGGAAATGGCCGGCCAGGCATTGATTTTTATTGCCCTTGGTGAAGGGTTGGTTGTATTCGGGTTTATTACCGCGCTGATGATCCTGGGACGAGTATAGTTTCGCATGAAATATTTCATCATCGGCGATGAGGACGCGGTGCTTGGTTTCGGCATGGTGGGAGTGAAGGGGAGAACCGCCAACAACCGGGCCCAGGCCGAGGCCGCCTTCAAAGAGGCCCTGGCCGACAATGAGGTGGGGATATTGATCATTACCGAGCGGATTGCCGAATTAATCAGACCGCAGGTTGATCAGTTTATTTTTAATGAAAAGTTCCCGCTGATTGTCGAGATACCGGACAGGAAGGGGCCGGTCGCGGGCAGGCCGACCTTGCGTAAAATGGTAAATGACGCCATAGGTATTACATTATAAAGGAATATTCCGGATGGAAGGTCAGATAAAGAACAAAATGGAACTTATCAACGGCATAACCCATGATGCCGAACAGGAAGCGCAGCGTCTGGTGGAGCAGGCCAAGAAAGATGTGGAGGACAAGAAAAGGGCGTGTGACACCCAGGTGGAATCCCTTCTGAATGAGGCCAAAAAAAAGGCACAGGCGCAGACCGAGGCTATTATCCGGCATAACCGCTCGGCGATTAATGTGGAAATACGCAGGATTGCGCTGAAAAAGCGGGGAGAGGTCTTAAAAAAAGTGCTGGAGCAGGTGGAGGAACGCTTTGCGAAGCTGATCGCCGAGCCCGGATATAAAGAACTGCTGATGCACTGGATTGTGGAGGCGGCTATCGGTTTGAACGCCGAGCAGGCGGTGGTAAACGCCTCTAAAAAGGAGCGCCCCCTTGTTACCGCCGAGGTGCTGCGCACGGCCGAACAGAAGGTAAAATCATTCATTAATAAGAAGGTTGAGCTTACCGTCAGTGATGAGGCCGAACCGCTTGTCCAGGGGGTAATATTATTTACCCGGGATAAAAAAATGGCCTTCAACAATCAGCTTCCCACCCGGCTGCTGCGCTATCAGTCGGAGATTCGCAAGATGATATTTGACGCGCTATTCAAAGATATAGGAGAGGAATAAGGTTTTCATGAGGGGTGAGAGAATTATCGGACAGGTAAAACGGGTAAACGGGCCGGTTATTATCGCCCGCGGCGTTACCGACGCGCTTATGCTTGAGTTGGTGCGCGTGGGAGAAGTGCGGCTTGTGGGGGAGGTCATCAAGCTCGAGGGAGAGAACGCCATTATCCAGGTGTATGAAGATACCACCGGGATAACGCCCGGTGAAAATATTTACGGCTCGGGTATGCCGCTTTCGGTTGAGCTGGGACCCGGACTGATCGGGACCATCTACGACGGCATCCAGCGTCCGTTGGAGGCCATCAGGGAGATATCCGACCAGTTCATCGAACGCGGCGTACAGCTTCCGGCCCTGGACAGGAGCAAAAAATGGCATTTTGTCCCCGCGAAACTGGAGAAGGGGAGTACGCTGAGTCCCGGTAAGATTCTGGGGACGGTGCAGGAATCCGAGCATATCACCCATAAGATTCTGGTACCGCCGGATGTAAGCGGTACGCTGCTTTCACTTGCCGCGGAGGGAGATTTTACGGTTGAGGAAGTGATCGGTTCCGTGGAAACCGCGGACGGGAAACAGGAGCTTTCCCTGATGCATAAATGGCCCATCCGCAGGCCCAGACCGTCGGCCGGCCGCCTTCCCTCTACCATTCCCCTGATTACCGGACAGCGGGTTATCGATACCCTTTTTCCGATAGCCAAGGGCGGTACGGTGGCCATACCCGGCGGGTTCGGCACGGGAAAGACCATGACCCAGCACGCGATCGCCAAATGGTGTGACGCCCAGATCATCGTCTATATCGGCTGCGGGGAACGCGGGAATGAGATGACCGACGTACTGACCGAGTTTCCCAAACTGATAGACCCGCGGACCGGGCGCAGCTTGATGGAACGCACCCTGTTGATTGCCAACACCTCGAATATGCCGGTATCCGCGCGCGAGGCAAGTATCTATACCGGCGTGACCCTGGCGGAGTATTACCGTGACCAGGGCTACCATGTGGCGGTGATGGCGGACTCCACGTCGCGCTGGGCCGAAGCGCTGCGCGAGTTGTCGGGCCGCATGGAGGAGATGCCGGCCGAAGAGGGGTTCCCCGCCTACCTGCCCACGCGGATTGCCGAGTTTTATGAACGCGCCGGCTTTATGAAGACCGCGGCGGGTGAAGAGGGCTCGGTTTCGATTATCGGGGCGGTCTCCCCGCCGGGAGGGGATTTTTCCGAACCCGTTACCCAGCATACCAAGCGCTTTGTGCGCTGCTTCTGGGGCCTGGACCGGCAGCTGGCCAATGCCCGGCACTACCCGGCCATTTCCTGGCTGGAGAGTTATAGTGAGTACCTGGATGCTGTTACCCCCTGGTGGGAGCAGAAGGTGGGAGCGGACTGGTCCAAAAACAGGGCCAAAATAATGGAGCTCCTGCAGAAGGAGGTGCGCCTGCAGCAGGTGGTAAAACTGGTGGGACCGGATGCCCTGCCGGACAGCCAGCGCTTTATTCTTGAGGTGTGCACCCTGTTTAAAAACGCCTTTCTGCAGCAGAACGCGTTTGATGATATTGACCGTTATTCTACGGTGGAAAAACAGGTAAAGATGCTGGAGTTGATCGTTACCTACTGGGAACGCGGCGCGGACGCCATCCGCCGGGGTGTTACCCTGGTAAAACTGAAAAGAATGAAGGTGTTGCAGGATATTATCAAGATGAAGTTCACCGTGAAGAACGAAGATGTTTCGGTACTGGATAAACTGATCTTAAGACTGGAACGCTCGATAGACCAGATGGAGTCGATTTATGTCTGAAACAAAAAAAATGCAGGAAGCGCAGAAAAAACTGTTAAGCGGACGCGAGTATATCGGGGTGCACCGGATCGACGGCCCCCTGATATTTATCACCAAGACGCATCCCATCGGTTATCGGGAGCTGGTGGAATGCGTGGACGGCGAAGGAAACACCAGAATGGGGATGGTCCTTGATACCTCCCAGGACGTGGTGGTGGCACAGATTTTTGAGGGCACCTCGGGCCTGACAATGCCGGACACCAAGGTCAGGTTTCGCGGCAAACCGCTTACGCTGGGGGTTTCCAAAAAAATGCTGGGCCGTGTGTTCAACGGCATCGGGCAGCCCATAGACGGCGGGCCCGCTCCCGTCGGGGAGGTGGAGCTGGATATCAACGGCAAGCCCATCAATCCCACCTCGCGGGAGTATCCGCGAGATTTTATCCAGACCGGTATTTCGGTTATCGACGGGATGAACACATTGATCAGGGGGCAGAAACTGCCCATCTTCTCCGGCAACGGCCTGCCCCATAATGAGCTGGCCTCTCAGATTGCCCGCCAGGCCAAGATCCGCGGCGCCCAGACCGAGTTCGCCGTTGTGTTTGTGGCCATGGGGGTAAAACACGACGTGGCCCGTTACTTTATCGACTCGTTCGAGGAGACCGGGGTCCTGGAAAACGTGGCCCTGTTTTTGTCTCTGGCCGATGACCCATCGATCGAACGGTTGATCACTCCCCGGACCGCGCTTACCCTGGCCGAACACCTGGCGTTTTCCCATGATATGCACGTGCTGGTCATCATGACCGATATCTCCAATTACTGTGAATCCTTAAGGGAAATATCCACCATTCGCGGTGAGATCCCTTCACGCAAGGGGTATCCCGGGTATCTGTACTCCGATCTGGCCGAGCTTTACGAGCGTTCCGGTATGATCCGGGGCTTTAAGGGTACCATTACCCAACTGCCGATCCTCACCATGCCCAATGACGATATTTCACATCCCATCCCCGACCTGACGGGATATATCACCGAGGGCCAGATTGTGTTCGAGCGTGAGATGTTCGGCCGCGGTATTTACCCGCCTATTGCCGGGCTGCCCTCGCTGTCGCGTCTGATGAAAGACGGGATCGGCGAAGGCATGACGCGGGGTGACCATCCCCACCTGGCCAGCCAGTTGTTCGCGGCCTACAGCTATGTAAAGGACGTGCGCAACCTGGCCTCGGTTATCGGCGAGGAAGAGCTCACCCCCCTTGATCACCAGTACCTGGAGTTCGGGGAGTATTTTGAGCGCAAATATGTGTCCCAGGCAAAAGATGAGGACCGAACCATAGAACAGACCCTTGACCTTGGCTGGGAGGCGTTGAAACAGCTGCCCGCCGAAGAGCTCCATCGTATTACCGAGGAAGAGCTGGAGAAATATTACGGACAATAAAGCATGGCCAAAGCGAATATAGCACCGACCAAAACCAACCTGTTAAAACTCAAACACGAACTGCAGTTTGCCAAACTGGGGTATGAGCTCCTTGACCAAAAACGCAATATTCTGATTATAGAGCTCTTAAACCTGGTGGACCAGGCCGTTGAGTTTCAGGAAAAGGTGGAGAAGGCGCTTGCCGACGCCTACCGCACCCTGGAGTCAGCGGTGCTTGACATGGGAAAACTGAAGATGGTCAGCCTGGCCAGCGCGGTAAATATCCATTCCGCTATCTCACTGAAGGAACGCAGGGTTATGGGGGTTGCCCTGCCGGTTGTAGACACCACGTTTGAGGAGTTTCCCCCTTATTTCAGCCCCCACGGCACCAGTTTCTGGATAGACAGCTCTCTGCATGATTTTAAAGCGGCGCTGGAGGTCATGGGGCGGCTGGCGGAACTGAAAATTTCGATTATCCGCCTGGCAAACGAGGTGAAAAAAACAATCCGCAAAGTAAACGCCCTGGAAAAAATAGCAATTCCTGACCTGGAGGAGGCTGTGGGCTATATCCGCAACCGGTTGGAGGAAAATGAAAGGGATATGTTTGTACTGATGAAAATGGTAAAATCCAGGCTGGAAAAAAAAAGTGAGGAGTAACGCATGGATGGTCCTATTAAAAAGCTGCTTGTGTATATTGACGGGACGGAACAGTCCGTTACCGCGGCCCAGTACGCGATCTGTTTAAGTAAACTGACGGGTGCCGAGCTGCGGGCTTTATACGTGGTCAATACGCGGGCATTAAACGATCTGTTGAAAGCGCGGATTTTTATTGAGTCTGAACAGGCCGAATACCAGCGTGATCTGCACGCGGACGCCGAGCGCTACTTAAACCATGTCAAGTCCCTTGCCCGGGGCAAGGGAGTGGTAATAGAGACCGAAAGCAGAAATGGTACTCCGTATGTGGAAATTAAAAGTGTGGTGACGGAACAGGAGATCGATCTGCTTATTATCGGTGAGCTTTCCCATATCCGCAGCAGGCGGGATGAGTTTTTTAACGAGGCCGAACGGGCCATGAGGTTTTCTCCCTGTTCCGTATTAATCGTAAAAGATGAAGAAAAGGTATGGAACATGTTTGATCAACTTGTGTAATATAGTGAAGAAAGGATACGATAGATGGCATTACTTGATTTAATTGAAGAAGAGATAGTAAAGGTGCCTCTCGCGGCGGCATCAAAATCCTCGGCTGTTAAGGAATTGATCGGGGTATTGAAGGACGCCGGAAGAATCGGGGACGAGGACAAGGTGTACCAGGCGGTAATGAAAAGGGAAGACCTGGGGAGCACCGGTCTGGAGCGGGGGATTGCCGTTCCGCACGCCAAGACGGACCAGGTAAAGACCCTGACCATCGCGATCGGAGTGTCGCCCGGCGGTGTTGAGTTTAATGCCATGGACGGCGGGCTTTCCCGGCTTTTTTTCCTGATCCTGGCCCCGCCGGACCAGTCCGGTCCTCACATTGAGGCCCTGGCCGATATCGCCCGTATTACCCGCTCGGACGCGTTCTGCCGGCTGATCGGTGCGGCAAAATCCGCCAAAGAAGTCGTTGAGATTTTTCGTGAAGACTGACGGATGAAACCGTTTACCATTGCCCTGTGTCAGAACAAACCCTCTTACGATAAACAAAAGAACATGGGGCGGGTGCTTGCCATGTTGGACCGGGCGGCCCGGCGCGGTGCCCGCCTGGTGGTATTTCCTGAAATAGTCAATTACCCCTATGAGTTTGACCTGTTGAAAGAAAAATCGTCCCAAGATGACAACTCACTTGCGCTGCTGCGGGAACAGGCCAGGAGCAGGAAGGTTTTTGTCTGTACCGGTTCCCTCATGGAAAAACGGGACGGAAAAATATACAATACCTCTTACCTGCTTGACCCGCAGGGTGAAATAATCCTTTCATACTCCAAAACCCATCTGTTTGATGTGGACCTGCCGGCGCTGACGGCAAAAGAATCCGCGGTATTCAGCGGAGGAGACGGCTTTTCGGTGGTACGGTGCGAGCTGGGGACCATTGGACTGCTGATCTGTTACGATATCCGCTTTCCGGAGACCGCGCGCCTGTTAAGCCTGAAGGGGGCGGAGCTTATCCTGGTACCGGCCGCCTTCAACACGGTTACCGGTCCGGCGCATTGGGACATGACCTTTCGCACCCGTGCCGTGGAAAACCAGTGTTTTCTGGCCGCCGTCTCCCCGGCCCGGAACAAGAAATCCGCCTACCGGGCCTACGGCCATTCCCTGATGATCGATCCCTGGGGCCGGGTTTTGGCCCGGGCCGGCACGGGAGAAAAGATCATCTATGCGCGGCTTGACCCGCGGGTACTTGACGAGACCCGGGCGCGCCTGCCGTTACTGCGCCACCGCCGGGAAGACCTGTACAAGCTTACCGGGAACATGGATTACTCAGGTTTATAAACTACCGCTTATATCTCTTTTCAATTTATTCCGCAAGATACGTCAAAAATCCATGTAACCCATGTTTATTTATGAAAACGTTTACATATCTGCAAAATGCAATATATGAACGTCCGTCCCAATTGGCAAGGACGACAGGTCGATTTTTTAAATTATAATCTTGGAACAAATCAAATATA
>CAZWKE010000037.1:28694-37372 GCA_964634205.1 uncultured Spirochaetaceae bacterium | reverse complement strand
GTACCGATCTCGTGGCCCTCAACCAGAACGCTGCTTCCAAGAGCGGAGTTCGGGGCTTCCAAAACCTTTACGGTCTTATCGTCCCCGGCGGCCAACAGCATACCGTGACTTTCCACTCCGCGCAGCTTGGCCTTCTTCAGGTTGGAAACGATAATTACCTGTCTGCCCAAAAGCTCCTCCGGTTTGTAGTAGGGGACCAGTCCCGATACGATCTGCGAGGTGCTGTCCCCGTAGTCGATGGTCTCGATATAGAGTTTTTCCGCGTCGGGATGCACCTTGATATCCGTTATTTTGGCCACGCGCAGGGCAAGCGGGAACACGGGTTTGCGGTTGAACTCTTCCGCGTTTATCCGGTTTATAATGATGCCGGCATGATGAATGGTGTGGTCCTTGGTATCGAAATTGATGTCGTTCCAGGAGAGGCCTTGCAGGCCCAACTGCCCGGCCAGGGCGGCCGCGAAGTCCGGCATAACCGGTTGGACAATAATGGAAATAATCTTGGCGATATTGACGCAGGTCCCGAGGATTTTTGTGCCTTTGGCCGGGTCCTGTTTTATCAGTTTCCAGGGTTCGCTGTCCTGGAAGTATTTGTTTCCCAGGGAGGAAATATCCAGCAGCGCCCTGATACTCTCCCTGAAATTGAACTCACGGTAATAATCACCGGCCTTTTGGGCCAGCTCAAGGATCCCGGAGATGAGCTCCTTATTCTCATCGATTTCCGAAAAGCCGCCGTTACAGTTCTTTTTCAGAAAGGAGAGGGTGCGGTAGCAGAAGTTGGTCAGGTTGGCCACCAGTTCATTGTTGGTTTTGGCAATCACCGCCTCTTCGCTGTAATCCCCGTCGCCGTCCATGGGCATGGAAGAAAGCAGGCAGAAACGGAACACGTCCACCCCGAACTTTTCCAGCTGCTCGGAGGGATCAATGACCACGCCTTCGGATTTACTCATTTTTTTTCCGTACAGGGTGACAAACCCGTGTACAAACAGTTTCTGCGGCAGCGGGACACCGGCGGAAAGCAGCATGGCCGGCCAGAAGGCGGCGTGGAAGCGCAGGATGTCCTTGCCGATCACGTGTACGTTGCAGGGCCAGACGGCCTGAAACTCCTTTTCATCACGGCCGTATCCCACACCGGTGATATAGTTGGAGAGGGCGTCGCACCAGACGTACATCACGTGGTCCTCGTCACCGGGTACCGGGATGCCCCAGGGCAAAGATTTTTTCGGCCGGGAAAACGAGATGTCTTTGACCTGTTTCAGGAACGAAAGAATTTCGTTCTTTCTGATACCGGGCACAACCTGATAGGTGTCGGATGAAATAAGCTCGATCAGCCTGTCTTTATATTTGGAAAGACGGAAGAAATAGTTTTCTTCCTCGATTGTCTGCATCTCACGCGTGGGATGAACGGGGCACCTGCCGTCCACCAGTTCTTTTTCGGTTTTAAAGGTCTCACAGCCCACGCAGTAGAGGCCCGTGTAATTTTTCTTGTAAATGTCGCCGGCGGCCGCCAGTTTTTTCCACAGGGTCTGTACCCCGACATAATGTTTTGGCTTGTCCGATGTACGGATAAAGTGGGTGTTGGAAATGCTTAAACGCCGGTAAAGCTCCTGGAACACCGCCACGTTCTCGTCCAGAAACTGCATAACGGTTTTGCCGGCCTTTTTGGCGGCCTCGTAATTCTTGGAGCCGTGTTCATCCGTGCCGGTTTGAAACACCACCTCCCTGCCAAGGAGCCGGTGGAAGCGGGCGATTACATCGGCCTCAATAATTTCCAGGGCATGTCCCATATGGGGCTTTCCGTTGGGGTAGGCGATTGCGGTTGTGACGTAAAATTTATCGGACATGGTATTTTTATAAAGCAGATGCACAAAGAAATCAAGGGGCAGTATTTTAATTTGTGCGTTTTATTTTATCTCGTAGCCAAGCTTCCTAAGGTCGGTCTAATAGACCCGGCACTTATCTCGCTGTATCCTTTCCCTGCTTTGGCTTGCGTACCAGCCTTTGTGGATAAACCAGTCCGTTATCGAGAGATCTTCTCGATGCAGTGCACAGTCCCGGTTCGGACAAAGCGGCGGGTGTTTCATTAATTATTGATTACATGAAAAACGGTGGAACCGAAACTCCGGCCATTCTGGCAACGTCTTTTATTGTAGCGATACGCTATACCCCTTTTATTAATTTAATACCCGACAACCGGCTTCTCCCCGCTGAAATCAACCCTGTGCGGCTCACCGATTTCAATTATATGCCTGTCCGGGTCATATAAGCGCATTACCTTTTGTCCCCAATGCTGCGTTTCGATACCGTGGATGAACTCCACCTTGTGTTCCTGCAGCCGGGTATACAATGCGTTTAGATCGGTGCATTCGAAATAAATATCCACATTGTCTTTTCCCTGCTGCTCCGAGGCTGTGGGAGAGTCCTTTTTATAAATGGTCTTGTAGAGCGCGGCGGCATCGTGAATGGTAAAATTATTTTCAAACCACACAATCGTCTCATAACTGTTCATAATCTTTAAGCCCAGCACCTTCGCGTAAAAACGTGTTGAAGCCCTTATGTCTTTTACTAAGACGATGGTGTTGACAAAATATAGATTGGACATTTTTTCTTCCTCCATCATTATTGATTGAGTATATTAATGTATATAAGAAATAATATATTTAAAAAAGGGAGGAGAAATGAAAAAATATTTTTTTAACGGATTCTTAGGTTTTTTACTGCTTTTTACCGTTTCAGATCTTACTTCCCGGACCAGTCTTCCCCTGGAAAAGATCAGCCTTCCCCCGGGATTTCATATTTCAGTCTATGCGGAGAACGTGCCGGCGGCGCGCTCGCTTACCCTGGGAGACGACGGCACGGTGTTCGTGGGCACCAGGGGCGACAAAGTATACGCCCTGCGGGACAATAATCACGACAATTACGCGGAACAGGTCATTCGCATCGCCGACCATCTGAACAGGCCGGCGGGCGTGGTTTTTTATAAAGGATCACTGTACGTGGCGGAAATTAACCGCGTGCTGCGCTATGATAATATCGAAAACAGGCTCTCTGCTCCGCCCCGCCCCGTGGTAATCATCGATACGCTTCCCCGTGATACGCGCCACGGCCTCAAATACCTGCGGGTGGGCCCGGACGGAAAGCTGTATATCCCCGTGGGTATGCCCTGCAACATCTGTCTGCGCAAGGACGAACGCTACGGCACCATCCTGCGCCTGAACCTTGACGGCAGCGGCCTGGAAGCGGTGGCCCGCGGGGTACGTAATTCCGTGGGTTTCGATTTCAACCCGCGTACCGGCAAGCTGTGGTTTACCGACAACGGCAGGGACTGGCTGGGAGACAATATTCCGCCCGACGAGCTCAACAGGATTTCCGGTCCCGGGCTCAACTTCGGTTTTCCCTATGTGTACGGTAACAATATCCCGGATCCGGATTACGGAAAATACAAGCCGGCAAATCTTACCCTTACCCCGCCCGCACAGGACCTGGGCCCGCATGTGGCTTCCCTGGGCATGCGCTTTTATACGGGGACCATGTTTCCCGCCGCCTACCGGGGCAATATTTTTATCGCCGAGCACGGATCATGGAACCGCTCGGTACCGATCGGCTATCGCATTACCGTGGTCCGCCTGCAGGGGAGCAAGGCGGTGGGGTACGATGTGTTTGCCGGGGGGTGGCGCCCGCGCGGTGAACGCTCCTGGGGCAGGCCTGTTGACCTGCTTGTATTGAAGGACGGTTCCCTTTTGATTTCCGACGACAAGGCCGGAGTGGTCTACCGCATTGCCTACGGAGAATAGGATAAAAAAGCGACGCGCAATATCCGATATATAGTGTATAGATGATTCCCATTCTCTCTTTCTTCGTAATTATTTTACTCTCCAATATAATCCTCAGGATTGCGACCTCCATTCTGAGGTTTACCGGGCTGGCCCACGACGTAGCCCATTTCCAGGCACGCTCCGCGTTTACCGGTACGGGCTATACCACACGGGAGTCTGAAATCATTGTGAACCATCCCCTGCGCCGGCGGGTGATCATTTTTCTGATGTACGTGCGCAACATCGGCTTTATCACGGTTGTTTCTTCCATTATACTCTCTTTTTTCAATACACAAACCAGCGGGGACTTTCTGGTCAGGGTACTTTGGCTTGGAGGCGGTACCCTGGTACTGATGGTCCTCTCCCGGATAAAACTGATCGATGTGATCCTCTCCAAGCTGGTAGAGTTGAGTATGCGGCGGTGGAAGAAGATCTACGTGCAGGATTATGAAAGCCTTTTGAACCTGTCCGGAGAATACGAGGTCAGCGACTGCCTGGTATCAGAGAACAGCTGGCTGGCCGACAAAACCCTGCAGGAGCTGCAGTTGACCGATGAGGGGGTCCTGGTGTTGGGCATTACCCGTGACGACGGCTATTTTGTGGGCACGCCCAAGGGCTCAACCAGGATTTATGCAGGGGACAGGGTCATCCTCTACGGCCACGAAAACCTGCTGCGAAAGATCGGTACGCGCCGGAAGGGCGCACCGGGTGATAAGGAGCATGAGCAGGAGGTTACCAGGATGCTGAAGCAGGTCAGCAAACCCGTCCGCCCCAAAAAGCAGGGTGGGGTTTTCAACAAGATGTGGAGACGTATTTTCAAACCAAAAGAAAAATAACAAGCGGCCTTTTCCAGCTTGATCTTTATGAACCATCATTGATATACTTTCCTAAAAAACCGGCCGGGAGTATTTTTAACATACATTTCGGAAGAAAACAGAGAGAAGAGTATGGAAACAGAAAAACAGGAACTAAGCAAAGATTTTATCCGCCAAAGGGTGGAGGAAGATATCAGCGCCGGGAAAAACGGCGGCCGGGTGGTAACGCGTTTTCCCCCGGAACCCAACGGGTACCTGCACATCGGCCACGCCAAGGCTTTTTGCATTGATTTCGGTGTTGCCGAGGAGTATGGGGGGCGCTGCCACCTGCGGCTGGACGATACCAACCCGGAAAAAGAGGATGTGGAATACATCGAGGCCATAAAAGAAGACATCCATTGGATGGGGTTCGACTGGGGCGAGCACCTGTATTTTGCCTCGGATTATTTCGACAAGCTGTACGGCTACGCTCTGGAGCTGATAAACAGGGGCCTGGCCTACGTATGCGATTTGAGTCCCGATCAGATCCGGGAGTACCGGGGTACACTGACCCGGCCGGGCAAGGAAAGCCCGTATCGCGGACGCACGGCCCAGGAAAACCTGGAGCTGTTCGAGCGCATGCGCGCCGGTGAGTTCGCGGAAGGCGCCTGTGTACTCCGTGCCAAGATCGATATGGCCTCACCCAATATCAACCTGCGTGATCCCACTTTGTACCGCATCAAAAAGGTGCCGCATCATCGTACCGGCGACAAATGGTGCATCTACCCGATGTATGATTTCGCGCACAGCCTGTCGGACGCCATCGAGGGTATTACCCATTCATTATGCACGCTTGAGTTCGAGAACAACCGCCCGTTGTACGAGTGGTTTATCGAGCACGTGGATGCGCCGAGTCATCCACAGCAGATAGAGTTTGCGCGCCTTAACCTGGGATATACCATTATGAGCAAGCGCAAGCTGCTGAAACTGGTACAGGAAAAGTACGTGCGCAGCTGGGATGATCCCCGCATGCCCACTATTTCCGGGCTGCGCCGGCGGGGATACACCCCGTCCGCCATCCGCACCTTTATTGAAAAGTGCGGGGTGGCCAAGGTCAACAGTGTGGCGGATATCGCCCTGCTGGAGTACTGCCTGCGCGAGGAACTCAACAAGACCGCGCCGCGGGTCATGGCGGTCCTGCATCCGTTAAAGATTATTATCGAGAATTACCCCGAAGACAAGACCGAAATGATGGAAGCCGAGAACAACCCCGAGGACCCGGCCGCGGGTACGCGCCGACTGCCCTTTTCCCGTGAAATCTATATCGAAAGGGCGGATTTCATGGAGGAACCGCCCAAAAAGTTCCATCGGCTTTCTCCCGGTAAAGAGGTCCGCCTGAAGCACGCCTATTACATCAAGTGTGAACGGGTGGTCAAGGATGAGGCAAGCGGGGAGGTCACCGGGCTTATATGCAGTTATGACCCCAAATCACGCGGCGGCTGGACCGATGACGGCCGCATTGTACGCGGGACCTCCCACTGGGTCTCAGCGGCCCATGCGCTGCGGGCCGAAGTCAGGTTGTATAATCACCTGTTTGTAAAGGAAAACCCCGACGAGACGGAGGAGGGCGGCAGTTTTTTGGACAACATCAATCCGGAGTCCGAAGAGGTCCTTTCCGCCTGCATGGTGGAGCCCGGCCTGAAACAGGCGGGGGCCGGAGAGCGGTTTCAGTTTCTGCGCCAGGGATATTTCTGTGTGGACGCGGACAGCACACCGGACAAACCGGTGTTCAACAGGACCGTAACCCTGAAGGACACCTGGGCCAGGATTCGCAAGGCGGCCGGGAAATAATACGTTCCCGGTGATATATTATACAGGGACGGCAAGAGAGGCATGAGTGAAAAGAGTGTTTACCGGTATTTTGGTTGTATCCCTGTTCCTGGCCTGTACCCAGACTCCGGCGGTGAGTGAAGAGGTGAACGGAGGAAAAGCGGGTTCGGCTGCTTTTTATATAGCGCCCGATGGTAATGACTTTAACCCGGGGACCGAGGAAAAACCATGGCGGACTATCCAGAAGGCCGCGGACATGGCTGCGCCGGGAAGTACCGTCTATGTAAAACAGGGAGTGTATAAGGAAAAGGTCATTATCAGGGTTTCCGGGAATGCCGAACAGGGATATATTACCTTTTGTCCCTATCCCGGGCACAAGGTGGTGATTGACGGTGCCGGAGTGCGTGCCCGGAGAAACACCTTCGGAGACAATCTCATTTATATAGAAAACAAGGACTATATCCGGATTCAGGGCTTTGAGCTTGCCAATAATAAGGTAAGAGACGGGTCCGGGATCAGGGTGTATAATTCGGCGGACCATATCAGCATTATAAACAATAAAATTTACGGGATCAGGGGCGCAAACGCCATGGGTATTACCATATACGGTAAGGGGACCAGGCCGGTGAGCAATCTCCTGATCCGGGGGAATGAGATCTTCAACTGTGACCCGGCGCCCAGCGAGGCCGTTACCCTGAACGGGAACGTAAAGGACTTTCAGATTCTGGATAACACCATCCATGATGTAAACAACATCGGAATCGACATGATCGGCGGAGAACACTGGTTAAGCAATGAGGCGGTACGCAACGGGGTGTGCAGCGGCAATACTGTGTATCGCGCCCGGTCCTCGTATGAGGACGGTTACGCGGCCGGTATTTACGTGGACGGGGGCAGAAATATTATTATCGAGCGGAACAGGGTCTTTGCCTGCGACCTGGGACTGGAGGTCGGGGCGGAGAACAACGATGCGCTGGCGGAGAATGTCGTGGTCCGCAACAACCTGGTCTATCAAAACGACAAGGCCGGAATTGCCGTGGGTGCTTTTTCCCTGAAGGGAGGGAAGGTCCGCGGCTGTACGGTGATTAATAATACCCTGTATGAAAACAATCGGGTAAAGGCCGAAGGTGAGATCTGGATTCAGTACGCGGAAGGGGTGGAGGTCGTTAACAATATTGTTGTCTCGTCGGCCAACAAACAGGGAGACGCCTTTCTGCTGACCAGCCTGGATAATCCCGGCGGCGGCTCCCTTACATTCGATTTCAACCTCTTCTATGTAAATAAACTCGGGAGAAACAGGGACTTGTTTCTGATAGGACGTAAAACCTACACAGGGCTGGCGGATTACCAAAAAGCCACGGGGCAGGGAACGCACTCGGTTTTTGCCGATCCGCGGTTTCGAGGGCTGCCGCAGGCGGATAAAGGTGGGTTCAGCCTGGCCCCGGCCTCTCCGGCACGCGACAGCGGGACCGATCACGACGCACGCGGAGAATATGATTACTATGGTAATGTCAGAACGCGGGGTACGGCGGTGGACAGAGGGGCCGTAGAGTTATAATATAGGAAAAGAATAATGGCGGCAAAACGAAAAAAATCAGGCAGGGGCTCCGGAGGCAAAGACACGCTTGAGCGGTATTTATTTCCGGCAAAGTCAAATTCCAAAAAAACTTCCTCTTCTCCAAAGCGTACGGGCAAAAAGGCTAAAAACCCTACGGCAAAAAAATCAACAGTTAAAAAAACCGCGAGCGCCAAACCGGCTAAAAAAGCGGCTCACGCAAAAGCGGTCAAAAAACCTCCGGGTGTAAAGCCGGCCGTGAAAAAGACCGCGGCCAAATCCAAGTCCAAGGCAAAGACAAAAAGACCAACGCGCGCTAAAGCTGCCGCCAAAAAATCCACGCGCGCTAACACTGCCGGCGCGAAAACTTCCAAAAAAAAGGCTGCCCGGGGTAAAAAGGGCATACAAAACGCTGTAAAGAATATTGTGAACAAACTTACCAAGTCTTCCAAGAAGGCCGCGAAGAAGGTTTCGCGGGCATCCGGGAAACCTGCCAAGAAAACCGCGGCCAAAAAGCGCGCCGGCGCCAAACCAGCCGCGAAAAAAACCTCGCGCGCCGCACCAGCTAAAAAGCGTACGGCCACCAAAAAACCCGCGCGCGCCAAAGCAGAAACTAAAAAACCGGCGGCCAAAGCGGCCAAAAAAGCGGCGGCAAAGAAATCTATTTCCAAGAAAGCGGCGGCTAAA
>CAZWKE010000037.1:22988-28594 GCA_964634205.1 uncultured Spirochaetaceae bacterium | reverse complement strand
CGCCCGTTAAGGCGGCCGTGTCCGCAGTACGCGTCAGGGAAAAGAACTCACTTGACAACTACAAAATGGCGGGCATGATCGGTGAGGGCGGTATGGGAAAGATCTACAAAGCCGTCGACATCCGCACCAATAAAACGGTCGTCATAAAGCAGCTGATCATCTCGGAGCGGGAGATTTTTATAAAACGTTTCCGGCGGGAAGCGGACATCATGCTTGCCCTGAACCATAACAATATCGTTACGGTATACGATTACCTGAAACAGGGCAGGTCATATTATATCATTATGGAATTCGTGGATGGGATTTCCCTCGAAGATCTCATCCGGAAAAAGGGGAAGATCGAACCTCTATGGACTCTCCTGATATTCAATGAACTGTGTAAGGGTTTGAAATACGCCCACGACAGGCAGATCATTCACCGTGATATAAAACCGAATAATGTGCTTATCTCCAAGGCGGGTATGGTAAAACTTGTCGATTTCGGCATTGCCAAATCATTGGAGGAGGATGAGGAGCTGACAAAAACCGGTGTTGTTATGGGGACCCCGGCGTACATGTCGCCCGAACAGATACTCAGTACCAAATACGTGGACAATCTGACCGATATCTATTCCATGGGCGTGATGTTTTACCAGATGCTGACGGGGCAGCGGCCCTATGGCGCGGAGTTCACCGCGGAGAATCTCAGAAAAATTACTCTGGGCGATTACGTCAATCCCAAACAGCTGAATCCCGCTTTACCGTCTTATTGCCTGCATATCATCAAGAAAACCATGAATCATAAAAAGGAAAAGCGGGTGCAGGACCTGCAGGAACTGATTAATTACATGTCCGGATATCTGAAGCAGTTCCAAAGCCGGCAGCAGATACATAAAGAAATCAAGAAGGCGCTGGCGAATCTGTAGATTTAATCAATCATAAAAAATATTTTCAGGCTTACCGGCAGAGCGCCGCCCGGAAACTGTACAGGCGGCACTCCTTGGCTGATGTATCTATTATTTAAATGTAATCTCACCTATTTTTATGGTCTCTTTGTTCTCCCGCAAGCGGATGGTGATGGCCTTGTGCTCCTGGTTGGGCCTGCCGAAGTTGGTAAAGATATCCACCTGGATGGTGACCGTGCCGGAAAGCGACGGGGCGCGGTTCGAGAAATAATTTGCTTCTATTTTATAGGTGCCCTTCATGGCCTTCCTGATGATATACTCCTCCGGCCCGTAGCCCTGGGTAAAGTCACGGGAAAAGTTGGCCCCGATTGTGGTGCTGCGGTGGCCGTAGTAGGCTTTTTCGCCGGACGGTTCGGTGACCCACAGGTCCATATCAGTCAGGTCCGCGTCCCAGGTCATGATGATCCGGACGTCTACATCTATAAGCTTTATCAGGCGGGGGTCTACGTTAAACGTTGTGATCCCGGCCGCTTTGGCCTTGGGAATCATGGCATTCAGCTCCATCAGTGCAATCAGCTCGATCTCGGCAAAGCGGTCCCATTCGCCCAGTACCACCTGGTACAGCAGATCGATGGCGCGGTCATAGTTACCCTCATCCCCCAATACCAGGGCCAGGTCACGGTAAGACTGGGGTTCCTCGGGGCGCAGCTTCAGCACGGTTTCAAAAAGCATGGCGGCAAGCGCAAGCTCTTTTTTCTGCGCCAGCCGGTGTGCCAGAATGCGCAGCAGGGCGGCGTTCTCCAGCTCCAGCTCCGCGATATTGGACCAGATGCGCAGGCCCAGCTTGGGCAGTCCCTGCTTGTAGAAATAGTCTCCGCAGTCAAGGTAAAAGGCGGGAGAAGTACCAAATTCCTTTTTAAACCCCAGGTACACAGAGTAGAGCTCTGCTTTCTCGGTCTTTTTCAGGGCCTTCAGGTAGGGCGTGTCAGGGTCCCAGGCCTGCACGGAAATGGCGGGCTGTTCATCCGTTTCACCGGGCGCTTTTTCCTTCTCCTCCGTTTTTGCGTTCCGGGTACCGGTGATCGTATCTGTTTCCGCCGGTTCCGCGGTGTCCGTGTCCGCCAGCCCGCGGGGGACGGCAGACTCATTTCCCGGAATCAACTCCTCAGTCTGGTCTATAGACCTCGGCTCTTCCATTTTCTTTTTATCGTTTTCCCGGAATTTAAAGTCCCTGGGATATTTGAATTTGGTATTCCACCATTGTATGCGTTCCTGCCAGAGAGCCACCACGCGTTCCAGTTTGTCCTGTTTTTTGTGCGCAATCTCCCTGTCCAGGCGGGCCACAGCTTCGAAATATTCCTCACGCATCTCAGGTAGTGACTGGGGCGGGGCGATCCGGTGTTCCACGTACTGCTCAAGACTGTCGAGGACAATCAAAGAGGTGCCGGGGGTGACCAGGCCCTGTTCCTTGCCCAACTCCACGATCGCTTCCATGTTGCGCTCGGGGAAAATAACCAACTCACTCAGTTTTTTGCGGGCCCAGTCAAGCCGCAGGAGTTCACCGCCTACCGCGTCATCAGCGGACACGGTATAGGCCTGCTCCGCGGTGACCCTCCCACCCACACCGTACTGCAGGACGATGCGGGCGGATTTCTGTTTGAGGAGCCCGGTGAGGGTAAAGCGGCCGCCGTTCACCGGCTGCGGCAGGGAGGGAAACACGGCCGTGATCCGGTTGGGGTCTGTTTTTATCCCCAGAAACCCGAAGGTCGTACTGCCGATGTGTTCAATCACGGTGGTGTCTTCCTCGCTGTTCAGATTGAAATACTCTCCCTTGTTCTGCAGCGCCAGGTAGCGCAAAAAGGAATGGTTGGTGCCGGACTGGCCCGAAACGATATACAGCGGCACCTTTAACACAGGCGGGTCCTCCCGGCCGAAATCAGAAATGCCGTCACTGAACAACAGGGCATAATCGCTGCCCGGTGCCGCGGGCGGCAGCGCCCCCATCTGTGTGCCGCCGTCATATTCAATCTGCCGTAACGCCCGGATCAGTTTGTCCGTATTTCCATTGGATATGACGAACCGTCCGCCGTTTTCCGCGGTGTTTCTGAACACCACAAGCTCCACCGTTATGTTTGTCTTTTTATGCAGCCGGAAAAAGCCGCGCAGCAGGCCGAACTCCCGTTCATGGTTCGCGGCGGCCCGGGACATGGACGCGTCCCAGTACAAGGTGATCTTTTTCGGTGAAATCGGGGCCGTATTGCTGCCCACCGGTTTGACCGTGTCATTGATGGAAAAGTAAATGTTGCCGTCGGCCGACCTTTCCACCCGTACGGGTGGTTCGTTTACCGTGGGGATGGCCACCATCAGGTCATGGCTGAGAACGGTGTTTGCCAGCGAGGCGCCGGCCGTAAAGCCGTCTTCCCAGGCGGAAAAATGAAATCCCGCGGGGGCCCACTCCGTAATCGTCGGTGCGGCTGCGGGTTTTATCACCTGCACGCGGATGGAAAACTCTCTTACCCGCGTTTTAAAGCTCAGGGGCAGGTAGTAGTACCGTTTCTGCGCCTTTTCCGGGCAGGCGGCAATATAGCTGACACGCACGGTCCTGGTGCCCTGCGCCGGAATGGGAAATATCCTGGTCTTGAAGTTGTTGCCCTTTACCCATTCCACAAGGCCCGGGTCTATCCCTTTTCTGACGATCTTTTCGAACACCTGGCGGCCGCGGTCCTTCTCCACCACCACCCCGTCGATCATCACACCCTTGATATCAAGGGCGTATCCGCTGATCGTAGCGCCCTCGGGCAGGGGAAAGTACAGGTCCCCGGCCACGGCCCTGGTACCCGGGTTATAAAAGGTCATGGTCATGACGGTTTGGGCCAGGCTGCCGTAAATACGCGTGTCTACGTGGACGGCGGTAACCTGGAGCGCTACCGATTGTTCCCCGTCTTTTACGAACAGGGCCGGGGGCACGTTTTGTGCCCATATAGTCCCGTAAAATACCAGAAACATACCTGAAAAAATGATAAACCGTTTAAAGGTCCGATTCATGCTGTCACTCCTCTTCTTCCCACTATAATGCAGCCGGCGAATGTTTGCCCGTTTATTTGTTCAGGCGCGCCGGTCTTATATAAATAGTACGGTGAAGGCGGGAGAAGGTAACATTCAGACTCAAGATATCCTCAGAAGTAAATCAGAAATAAAAATTACTGATTTCTCACTACATTTTTGGGTATTTTGAATCGCAGCGGCACCTGGGCGAACATCGATTATTCAGTACGTCTCATTCCTTATCTTTACCTCCGCCGCCGTTCCGGCATCACCTGAAAGTAATAGACGGGAAAAAAGTGAGAAAAAATAGAGTTGACAGAAAATCGGGGTGTGTCAACAAGGCTTTCAGCAGAAAATTCTTTTTTTCATCATCTCAGTGATCACCCTTAATAAGCATGCAAATTGCAATAATAATTAGCAATATGCATGATTATATTCATCGTAGTTTGGAGTAAGGATCGAGGATTTTGACGCGTTGCTTGGCCATCCTCAATGCGGCGCTTCCTGGGAAGGATTTGTTATTGAAAACATCTTGGGCTTTTTATCGCGCTGGGAAGGTTCCTTTTATCGAACCTCGAACGGGGTAGAGCTGGATCTTATTCTAACCGGAGGCCGAAAACGCATAGCAGTGGAATGTAAGACTTCCGCCTCCCCCCGTCCTTCCGGGGGTTTTTGGAAGGCGATAGAAGAAGTAAAAGCGGATGAAGCCTGGATTATTACGCCGATCGAAGAAAGCTATAAAATTAAAGAAAATGTTACCATATCGTCACTGTCGGTATTTTTGGATTCATTCGCCTAAAAAGCTTGGTTTTCCCGTACCGTACCTTCGGCATTCACCGCACCCATACAATCCTGCCCACAGCTTTTTACGCTTTGCGGCATCACAAGCTTGACGCGTGCGAAACCTTTCACTATCATTCATACCTATGCGATTTTTACTGAAACTGCATAACGCATTCCAAAACAGGATTTCGGCCTGGTTTTTCCAAGGCCGGTCCTCGCCCCTGGCCGGGCGCGTTACCTATACGATAGAGAACCTGGTGTTGATGCCGGCGGTGTTTTTTCTCTTGCTGAATACGCTGGCCTATGACTGGACCGGCTCACTCTACCCCGAGAGGACGGGGTTCAGGCTTGACTGGGTGTTCGGCGGACTGGACAACTCCATTCCCTTTATCCCGGCCGCGGCGGTGGTCTACGTGTTTATATTTTATGCGTTTGCCGTTCTTACCATGGTTTATTTCGGGCTGGTGGCCGCGGACAGGGGGTACGCCCTGAGCTGGACGTTGATAATCATTCATCTGATCGCCGTGCTTGTCTATATTGTCTTTCCGGTCTCCACCTATTGGTACCGGGCCCGGCTGTTGGCCCATCCCCTGCTGCACAATTACTGGGCAGGTGTGATGTACTCGTATTACGCCAGTGATACCTCTTTTAACTGCTTCCCCAGCCTGCACGCGGCCGTATCGGTTGCGGCCGCCTATACCTGGTACCGCTATGCCCGGCTGAAGCCGTCCGTCGTCAGGTCCGTGCTGGCGGTGACCGCGATGGTGATCGCCCTGGCCGTGGTGCTGTCCACCCTGTTTGTGCGGCAGCATTATATCGCCGATGAGCTGGCGGGCATCCTCCTGGCATGGCTGGTCGGCCGGTTCACCTTCAGGCGCCTGTGGCAACCGCAAT
>CAZWKE010000037.1:0-22888 GCA_964634205.1 uncultured Spirochaetaceae bacterium | reverse complement strand
CTCCTGGCATGGCTGGTCGGCCGGTTCACCTTCAGGCGCCTGTGGCAACCGCAATCCTCCACCGGCTGATTTGTGAAAGCCCCCTCGCGGGCTTAACCAAACGGCCCGCTTCCGGTTAAATATTCCAGCGCCTTTACACGGGCTTACCCAAACGACCCGCTTCCGACTACACCCGGCGCGCCAAGATTTCTGATACGTACGCTTCGTTTTTAACTAAAATCGTGCTATAATACCAGACATTATGAAACACCTGCTTGGTATAATCGGGAGCCCTCGCAGGGGCGGGAATACGCATATCCTTGTGTCCAGGGTGGTGGAGGCCGCTGCCGCTTGCGGCGTAGCTGCCGTCCGTCCGGCAGGCGGCGAAAGCGGAGGTGCCGCAGTTAGCGGTGTCAGCCCCGGCCGGGCCGCGGGCAAAGAGGCCTCCGGGGAAAATGCCGCGGGCAGATTATCTGCGGCCGACACCGCAAACGCCGGGAGTTCAGTCGTCGACGGCATGACCCGCGAAAACACGGCTACACCGGGAAACGTTCGCGGACGTGGAACCGATACTGCCGACCTGGTTTTCCTGGCCGATTTGCGTATTGAGGAATGCGACGGGTGCCATGTCTGCTGGAAGGGTAAACCCTGCATAAAAAAAGATGATATGAACGGGCTTTACCGGCGAATAATTGAGGCCGATGTCCTGGTTCTGGGCACGCCGGTATATTGGTATGGGCCCACCGCCGCCATGAAGGCCTTCATCGACCGCTTCGTGTATTTTAACTGCCCGCAAAACCGGAAAAAAATCCGGGACAAGCGGGTGGCGGTAGTGATCCCCTTCGAAGAAGAGAAAATGGACACGGGCGAGTTTGTGGCCTCTTTTTTTACCCGGTGTTTCTCTTACCTGGAAATGAAGCAGGTAGGCGCTCTCATTGCCCCCGGGGTGGGGGAGCGGGGCGCCGTGCTTAAGAAACCTGAGATACTTGAGGCTGCCGCCAGGCTTGGCAGGCGGCTGGAAAAAGGTATAGAGTGAATAATCATGCTGCCCGGGGTTAAAATAAAAGAGGTACAAACCAAAAATCTCATCACAAAATCGAACCTGCCCGACGCGGATTATGTCATCAATCCGTATACCGGGTGCCTGCATTCCTGCATCTACTGTTATGCGCGCTTTATGAAGCGTTTTACCGGGCATAATGAGCCATGGGGAAGGTTTGTCGACGTAAAGGTAAACGCGGCTGAGGCCGTCCCCAAAAATGGTGAAAAATACAAAAACAAAGCGGTTTTTATGTCTTCGGTAACCGATCCCTACCTGGAGCTGGAAAAAAAGTATGAGTTGACCCGGCGCGTTCTGGGGCGTATCGTCGGGTTTGAACCTGCCTTAAGCATCCAGACAAAGTCGGCCCTGATTACGCGGGACATCGACCTGTTACAAGGCTTTAAGCTATGCCGGGTGGGAATGACCGTCACCACGCTGGATGACACGGTCAGGGCGGCAATCGAACCACACGCGTCGCCTGTGGCGGACCGGCTGTCCGCGCTGAAGAAATTAAAACAAAACGGCCTTTCCACCTACGTGTTTATCGGTCCCGTGCTGCCCTTCATCACCGACTGGCGGGAGATAATCAGGCGGACAAGGGATTTTACGGACTGTTATTATTTTGAAAACCTGAACATGTACGGGACCATAAAAAAGGACCTGTTTGCCTGGCTGGAAGGTTATAATAGAAACCGCCTGGCCTCTTACCTGAGTATCCTGCGGGCACCGGCCGTGTACTGGGAAGCCGTGAAACAGGAGATAACGGAGTACTGCGCGGCGCACGGAATCACCTATAAACTGTATTTTGATCATAAAGCAATCAGGAAAACGGCAGGGGTTGAGAACGGGGCCGGGCGGGCGACAAGAGCCGCGACGGAAAGAAAATCCTGAAACGGCTTTGCAATCAGCGGTTGCACATTATTTATCCTGTCAAAGCCTGCAAAACCATGGTATATGCCGGTTTGGGTCGCGTGTCCCCATCGAAGAGAACCGGTGAGTTGGGTTTAAAGGGAATTAATAACGGAATAACATCCATCCAATTATTTCTGTCGTTCACTCCCCAAAAAGAAATACCCTTGCATGCCGGACACTCCAGGCATGTTTCAACAATGGCCTTAAACAACTCCCCTTGAGCTTTATAGGGGTCTTTTTGCTTTCTGAATAATCCAATACTGGCATCCAATTCGGTGATTTCGATGTCAAGCCCCAGCTCCGCCAGACTATTGAGATACTGTTTTAATTCCTTCATTGAAGGCAGACTGGCGATGATATGAGATTGCAGCCCCACCGCATCGAACGGCACGTTTTTGTCCCGCAATTTCCTGACCAGCGTAAGAAATTTTTTTGCCCTGTCATCCGTATAGTGATGGATGCCCTCGTTAATGAAAAGCCTGGCTTTAGGATTTGCCTGCCGCGCCAGGGATAGTGAAAGTGGTATATATTCGGCCCCCAACACCTGGTAAAATATGTTATTATCCGTGCGCGTACCGAAGAGTTCAAAGGGCTCGTTCAACACATCCCAGTCCGCTATTCTGTCTTTATAATATTCCATAACGGTACCAATGTGTTTCTCAAAAATATTGCGCAGTTCGGTTTTGGGCCGGGGGGAATCATTAAGAACATCCGGAAGATCGGATGGAAATCCGAGTCCCGGATATTTTCCCCAAATCAGCGTATGCCCGCGAACTCTCATCCCGTGTTTCAGAGCCGTATCGACAATGCGGTCGGCGCGGTTGAAATCATAGGGATCACGCATGCTTTTTCTGATTCTGCCCCATTTTAAATCGTTCTCCGGCGTAATAGAGGTAAAATTATCAATAACCGCCTGCCTGACGGCGGGTGTATCCATATCACTTACCGCTGCGCCCAGGTGTATTCCCCTGTTTACGGCAGCCTCACGCAAAAAAGTCGGTTGGGGAGGGTATTGCGCTTTATCCTTCAGTTTGAGCTTTCTCTTATAAAACGGCGCAATCAAAAAATTTCTCAATGTCAATAGAAATATCCGGGCGGTAAATGCCGGTATCTTTGCTGCCTTTATCTTCATGTTCGCTGCCTCCGTGTTGAATAATTTAATTAGTATATACAAGCTTGTATATTAAGTCAATATGATTTCACTCGTTTGTAAAAATACCGCTGCCGTAAACAACCCCTGCTTTTTTTATTTTGAATACCCGAACGCCATTATGGTAAAGCACTTGTCCCGGCTGTCGTCCGCCATGCGGACCTCAACCGTATGTTCGGCTGCCTCCTTGTTATCAAAAAGCAGCGCCGTCCAGGGGTTGTTCCACGCCTCGGTTGTGTGCGCGGGGAGGGTTGCCGGGGGAGTGTCGCTGCCGTCCACAAAAACCAGGGCCGTGCCGAAGATGGTGGATTGACTTCGTTTATACACAATGAACAGGTTCCTGCAGGTCAGGGTAAGGCGAAAGGGATTGTTGGAAACGGTGGACTTTTTACGCCAATTATGGGGGAAGGTTTTGGCTGCCCTGTCATAGTTGAAGCCGATCACGGCGGTATCGGTCTCGGTAAAGCTGCCCGGTTCG
Organism: uncultured Spirochaetaceae bacterium; assembly: GCA_964634205.1. GTDB lineage: Bacteria > Spirochaetota > Spirochaetia > SZUA-6 > RPPD01 > JAFGGG01. The sequence goes on along the minus strand of CAZWKE010000037.1, from coordinate 19,327 downwards.
ACAACGACCCCTGAACTATGCTCGGCGTCGATCATTCTTATGCCGCGAAACCCGGTTCCGATCACCGGTGTTTGGGGAAGTATTATATCGGCCCCGGCTTTGGGTTCGGCACGTACCGTCGAAAAATAATGAATGAGGCAGTCGGCCATAATTTTAAAGCCGTAGACGGTGGGATGGTATTGATCCCTGAAAAACTCATCCTCCGTCAGGTTGCCCGCCTTAAGCTCCGGTATTACCGCGTCTTTGATACTGATCATGGGAAGCCGGTATTGTTCCCCGATGGGGATGAATCGGTCCTGCAGGTTCCAGCCGGAACGGATGACACTGAACAAAAGTATGACGGCGGGCGCGTTCTCCGCCTCGAGGATCTCACGTACAAGGCTTTCGTAGGTTGCTCCGTTGGTGGGATCAACATCGTCATTAACGGCGAACTCAACCACCACCAGGTCCGGCGGGGTGGGGGCCCGCTTCAGCACATCCCGTTGGTAACGGATCAAGCCCAAGGTCGATGGGGTGCCCGACATGCCGGCATTGACAAGGTGAACATGACTGCCGTTTCCACCGGCGAACCCGGAGGTGAACAGATCAAAAGAAACATTGACATAAGAATCGGCCCGGGAGGTGTCGTATCCTTCGGTGATGGACCCGCCGATGTAGGCGATGGTAACATCCCCGCCGTTTGCGGCCTTTTCAAGCAATCGTTTTGTGCGGTAATTATTCCCAACGGAAATAAGCGAACGCTCGATCATTTCCGCATAATATGTGCCGTCACCGGTTCCGCCGGACGCGCATCGGAAGACAGACAGGGGAAGGCCGACAATTCCAAGCGGGAGAAAAAAATTGATCGATGCCGTTTTTAAACCTCCTTGATGTGATTACCATTATAAGCTATTCTTCACAACCATGGGAAGCGTGTTTTCAATCATAAGCGTCAGCCTGGGATCATTCGCCAGGGACCATCACGCGGACATCACCTTCAAACGCGGTGTCTGCGGCCGCGCCAACCGGGCTTCCTTTATGCGTGCGCTTGTTTTTTGGCCGGCCAATCTTATTTATCGCAGGGAGTTCAGGCGAAAATACGGGAAGAAACTGTTTACATAGAAGCTCCGCTTATTCTCCATAGTTCTTCACGGCCGTAAAAATCGCTAAAAAAACTGGATTTATTACCGTCCTTGATATAATTTTATTAATATATGTAATGTAGCCGATCTTTTCATCAGCAGCGGATCAGAAAAAGCAGGTTTAGCATACGGCCGGGAAAAAGCATATATTCTATTTCTTAAAGGGGAATAGGATGCCCGTTGAGTTTTCGGTTAATACGGAAAAAAATCTTGTACATATCAAGGTCACCGGTCTGGCCAACACGGAAGAACTTCTTAATTGTTTCACCGAAGTGATGAGCCACCCCGATTTCCATTCGGGAATGAAGACCTTTACCGACCTGCGGCAGGCCGCTCACTTTGTCAAACCGGAAGATGTCCGTAAGATCGCGGGTCTTTTAACCCGGAATATCAAGAGAATTAAAGGCGGCAAGGCCGCGGCGGTGGTCTCCAAGGAGGTTTCATTCGGCATGGCGCGCATGCTGCAAATGTATACCGAAAGGGTCCCCTTTAAAATAGAGGTGTTCTATGAGGCGGACCGGGCTCTGCAATGGCTTGAAACATAGGCCCTGCCGGTAGATGCTTGTCGGCACTTGTAAAGGCTGCCGCCCGCACGCAGGCACGCCGAAACAGGTATCGCTAATCTCATGCAATCCCCCAAGGCTGCCGCACGCAGGCACGCCCCTTGACTTAGTTACCGTTATGTTTTATGTTGGCGCCTGATAAAAACAGAAAGAGGAACTACACTATGTCAGGAAAAAACATCATACTGTTCGGCCCGCCGGGAGCGGGGAAGGGCACCCAGGCCGCCAAACTGGTGGAGCTTTTGGGCGTGCCGCATATTTCCACGGGGGATATGTTTCGCTATCATAAGAAAAACAACACGGAGCTGGGGAAAAAGGCCCAGGAGTATATGGACAAGGGCGCGCTGGTGCCGGATGAGATCACCATCGCCATGGTGCGTGAACGCCTTGGCCGTCAGGACGTAAAACAGGGGTTTCTGCTGGACGGTTTTCCGCGAAGTACGCCCCAGGCCCAGGCCCTGGACACTATTCTTGGTGACCTGGGTTTGAACCTGGACGCGGTGGTCAATATCTCGGTTTCGGATGGGGAGATATTAAAGCGCCTCGCGGGACGCGCCGAAATCGAAGGCCGCAGCGATGACGCCGATCCGGCCGTCATCCAAAACAGGATCGACACCTATAAGAACCAGAGCGAGCCCTGCCTTACCTACTACCGCCCCAAGGGCGTGGTAAAAGATATCGACGGCATGGGAACCATCGAAGAAATCTTTGAAAGGATTAAAAACATCCTCTCATAACAGATGACAAGGTCGCCGCATATAAATATAAAAATCTGCTTGACTAATTTGTCATCTCTGGCTTAATTATATATTTGATGGATCATTGGAAAAGACACGACGAATCAAAGTCCCCGTTTGCGAGTATATCCACGGGCCTGGTATTGGCCTGTGCCTTTGGCGCGGCCTGGTTTTTTACCCACATGTGGTTTTTTGTGTTTCCGCTGGTGTTCGCGGGTATTCTGCCCATGCTTGACGGAATGAAAAGATTGGGCAGTTGGCGCAGGGCAAGAAGACTGACGGAAAGGCCGCGGAAGCCGCGGAAGCAGAGTGTGGAAAAGCAGATCCTGCTGACGGCCAAACAGCACAAAGGCAGGGTCACCCCGGCCCTGGTGGCGTTAAACGGTGATCTGCCCCTGGAAAAGGTGGAAAAAGCCCTGTCCGACATGGCCAAGAAGGGGTTTGCGGAGATGAATATCACCTCAGGCGGGCGCATTGAATACCTTTTTCATGATTTTGCGGACTCGAATGAGCTGGACATCGTCTGAAATTATCACCGCCAAACGCTTGTCCTCGGACAGTTTTTATACTATATTATCACCAGCATTATAACTATAGGTAGAATAAGCAGTTAAGGAGTTACGGCATGCCCACGTATGAGTATGAATGCAGCGCATGCGGACATCGGTTCGACGCATTTCAAAAGATATCCGACGCGCCCCTTTCCAAATGCCCACAGTGCGGAAAAAAAGTAAAAAGGCTGATCAGCGCCGGCCTGGGTATTATTTTTAAGGGGAGCGGATTTTATACCACAGACTACAAAAAATCATCTTCGGTCACCTCTGCGGCCGCCCCGAAAAAAGAGACCGCCAAGCCCAAGACCGAACAAAAGAGCGAAAAGAGCGGCGGGCAAAAAGACAAAACCGCCTCCAAAATAAAGAACAGCGCCTGATTTTTCCGGTTTAAAACTCAACAATCCGCACTTTTCCTTCCGTTTTTTCCAGCAGATCATCCATCTCAAGCTGCGCGAACTCCTGTTTTAAGGCGGTGTAATCCGGCCTGATCAGCGGGTGTTTGGGGGCAAACAGCGTGCAGCAGTCCGGGAAGGGTTGGATGGAAAGTTCGTACGTCCCGATTTTTTTTGCCAGTTCGATGATATCCTCCTTGTCCAGGCCGATCAGCGGCCGGAAGACCGGAAGCGGGGAAAAGCTGCCGGTAAAATGCATACTCTCCGGCGTCTGGCTGGCCACCTGTCCCAGGCTTTCCCCGGTAATCAGGCAGAGCGCGCCGTTGCGGGGGGCAATACGGGCCGCGATATGCATCATGGACGCCCGCGAAAACAGGGTGACGGCGTTGGCCGCCCCGCGTTCCTTGACGGCAAGCTGCGTGTCGGTAAAGTCCGCCACCAACAGCCGCATGTGCGGAATATAGCCGGAGAGCACCCCGCAAAGTTGCTTTACCTTGTGCAGGACCTGCTCCGAAGTGTAGGGGTGGGTATGATAGTACAACGCATCCAGGTGTAATCCCCTTTTTGCCATCAGAAAACCCGCCACCGGTGAATCGATACCGCCGGACAACAGCAGGAGGCCCTTGCCGTTGCACCCCACCGGCAGGCCCCTTGTTCCGCCCACCACCGGGCCGCAGACGTAGGCCTTTTCCCTGACCTCGACGCTGATGGTCCAGTCCGGCCGGGAGACGTCCACGCTCAGCTGCTCATACCGGCTGCGCAGAAGGTCGCCGATGGTACAGGCAATCTGGTAAGAGGTGTGGGTAAAGCTCTTGTCCGTCCGCCGGGCCTCGATTTTGAAACTGGCGGCGGGCCGGTTTTGCAGCAGGTCTCCCACAATCCGCAGGGCCGCTTCCCCGATTTTCTCGATGTCTTTTTCGGTTTGCAGTGCCTCGCAAAACCCCACGATACCGCAGACCTTTTTCAATACCGTTCTGATCGTGTCCTCGAACGGCGGCTTGCTCTGCAGGTAGATCCGTCCCGCCCGCCGGATCACGGTATGGGGGACCCCCCGCAATTGTAAGTTGATATTCTGCATCAGTTTTTGTTCAAAAAGTTTCCGGTTGTTTCCTTTCAGGGAAATTTCACCGTATTTAATCATAAAGAGCTTTTGCATCCGCTTATCTTTTTCCTTTCATCCTGTGTGCCGGCGGGGCCCGGCTGAATGACGGGGCCCGGTTGTATGTTGGGGCTTGTTTAAACTGCGGGGCCCGCCTATACGGCTGCGCGCGGCTACGTGCTTGCGCGCTGCCTGTAAAAAAGCCGCTATGTCTTCGGATGTGGTCGCCGGGCCGATCGAGACCCGGATCATGCACTCGGCCAAGGCTTTGGGCACCCCCATGCTTTCCACCACCCTGGTACGCTCTTTTTTATGCGAGTGACAGGCGGACCCCGCGGACACGTAAATGTTATGATCGTTTAAGATCCTGACGGCAACCTCACCCGGCAGCGGGGGGAAGGCCAGGCTGAGAATGTAGGGAGAGTAATGCGCATCCGCGGCAGCGGTCCGGCATTCGGGAAAAATGAGGGCCGCAGGGATTGTGCCGATTTCACTGATCAGCATATCCATTTTCTCCCTGCTCTGTTCCAGATGAGGCCGGATGAGCGGCTGCTGTTTCTCTGCCAGGGCGGCAAACGCCGCAATGGCGGCCGTGTTTTCCGTACCGGGCCTGACCCCCTTCTCCTGCCCGCCGCCCACGGACAAGAAATCCAGATTGGCCGGGGTTTTCAGGTAGAGCGCGCCGGTCCCCTTCAGGCCCCCGATTTTATGCGCGCTGATACTCGCCGAATCCACGTCCAAATCGCGCAGCGACAAGGGGAGCTTGCCCAGGGCCTGCACAAGGTCGCAATGAAAGAGGATGTTCTTTCCGCTTGCGGCGGAAAAATCGCGCACACCGCGGACCAGCTCCTTCACGGGTTGGACCGCGCCCGTTTCATTATTTACTCCCATGATCATGACCACAGCGGTCTGCTTGTCCATAAGCCTGGCCAGGGCCCCGGGTTGAATGATGCCGCCGGCATCGGGGCGGACCGTCTTTACGCCGAACCCCAGTTTTTTCAACATTTGCGCGGGCTCCCACAGCGATGCGTGCTCGATCGCACTCGTAATAACCGTGTAGGCCGAAAAATCTTTTTTCAGCACCAGGGCGCGTTTCACTAATGCCTGTATCGTCATATTATTGGATTCCGTGGCGCCTGAGGTAAAAAAAAGCGTCTCGGGAAGGCAGCCCAGGCCCCGGGCCAGGCGCGCGCGGGCCTCTTCCATGATGGCAGCGGCGTCGGTCCCCGCACGGTGTACCGACGACGGATTCCCGTAGTATCGGGTGGCCGTTTCATGCATTATATCCAAGAAAAGCGGATCGGGAGGGGCGGTCGCCGCCCAGTCAAGATATACTTCGCGCATCTCTCCATAATATAAAAAAAGTTATTTTCTCTGCAAGCTTTTTAGTGCTTATTTTAATGTGCAACCATTCAGTTTTTTATAATTTACTTGAAAAATCTTCGGATTGGTTATATGCTTTATTTCAGTATATATGAAAAAAGCCAAACCGGATGAGGACAGACTGAGTGTTTTTGCGTACAAGCTCAAAGTATGCGGTCATCCTTTACGCCTGAAAATTCTTATTGCCATAGAAAAGGGCAATAAAACCTGTGTCAAAGAACTGTGGAAATGCCTGGAAAAATCGCAACCTGTTATTTCGCAGCACCTTGCGGTCTTAAAGGAACTGGGGATTGTCAAATCCAGAATCGAAAAAAACATGCGTTTTTATTCTATCATTGATCCGTTTATCAAGAACATCATCTCCTCGTTGTTCGGGGATGATGAGCTGCGGCACAGTATAGAGAAGAATATCCTATAATTACAGTCTTTAAGGAAACGAAAATGGAACAGAAATTGAATGCCTACCAAATTTTGAATGTGGCCCAGACTATCGAAGAGAACGCGGTTCGCTTCTATGAACAAACCGCTGAGATGTATGACGGCGAGGGAATGGGCAATTTTTTACGCAAGCTGGCCGGTTTTGAGCGTGAGCACAAACAAAAATATGCCGCCATGCAGGCGGCCCTGGAAAACGGCCATGCGGAACAAAGTGACGAGGATTTTATCAATAATATGGACCTGTACCTCAAGGCCGTGCTGGACAGCCAGAACCTTGAGGGCTCGGATTTTGCCGGGGTACTGCTGCGCGGCGATGAAAGCAAACAGGAATTACTGATGATCGCCATGGATCTGGAGAAGGAGACCATCCTTTTTTACCTGGGACTGCGCGACGTGGTGGCCGCTGAAAAAGACAAACAGACCGTGGATGCAATAATCGAAGAAGAAAAAAGCCACATCGTTATTCTTGCCGAAGAGCTGCGCAAGCTTATATAATCCGCGGCCGCCCGCTTTAGGGCGAGAGCATACCGCCGGGATCAAAAAGTTCTTCCGCTTCTTCCGGCCCGATGACGCCCTGTTCCATGGCAACCTGCTTTACCGTTTTTTTCTCCTGAAAAGCACGCTGGGCTATTTTTGCGGCCCGGTCATACCCGATCTTCAACGCCAGGGGCGTTACCAGGGCCAGGCTCTGCGCTACCCAGGCCAGGCAGTTTTCTTTATTGGCCTTTATGCCGCCGATACAGCGTTCGGCCAGGGAGCGGGCGGTCCGGCTTAAGAGATCGATGGCGGAAAGGGTCTCATGCGCGATCAGCGGCTGCATAATCTGCAGGTCCAGGGGGCCGGTCTGTCCGGCTATGGTAACGCTGACGGTTTTGCCCATGACGTGGGCACATGCCTGAATGACCATTTCCGGGATAACCGGGTTTATCTTGCCGGGCATGATGGAGCTGCCCGGCTGCAGGGCCGGCAGCTCAATTTCGGCCAGGCCCGCCCTGGGTCCGCTGGAAAGAATGCGCAGGTCGCCGGCGATCTTCATCAGCCCGCAGGCCAGGGTATTGAGGATGCCCATCAGCTCAACCTGGCTGTCCCGGGCCGCGATGCCTTCAAACTTGTTCTCCGCCCCGCGGAAGGTTACACCGGTCTCTTCGGCCAGGTGTTGTATTGCTTTGGCGGCAAACTGCGGGTGCGTGTTTATGCCCGTGCCTACGGCGGTACCCCCGAGGGGGAGCTCCTCCAGGCGGGGAAGAATACCGTGGACCCGTTCCCGGTTTTTTTGTACCTGGGTCATGTACCCCGAAAACTCCTGTCCCAAGGTCATGGGCACGGCATCCTGCAGATGGGTCCTGCCGAGCTTTATCACCGTTTTGTATTCGTCCGCCTTTTTTTTAAGCTCACGTTCAAGCGTATCCAGGGCCTGCAATAGTTTCTCCAACTCCAGGCGGTTGCTGATATTGATGGCGGAGGGAATGACATCATTGGATGACTGGCCCTTATTGACGTGGTCATTGGGGTGTACCGGCTGCTTTTGTCCCAAACTACCGCCCAACAGCTCGTTCGCCCGGTTGGCCATTACCTCGTTCACGTTCATGTTCCATGATGTACCGGAACCGGTCTGAAATACGTCCAGCGGAAAATGCTCGGCCCATTTTCCCTCTAAAATTTCCGTGCCCGCCTGTTGGATGGCCCCGGCCGTTTCCGCCTCAAGCAGGCCCAGGTCAAGGTTGGCCGCGGCCGCGGCGCGCTTGATCGCTGCAATGGCGTTTAACAGGGGCACGGGAATACGCAGCTCGGACACGGTAAAATTACGGCGCGCCCGCTCGGTCTGGGCACCCCAATATGCCCATGACGGAATCGGCAGACTTCCCAGGCTGTCTGCTTCCATGCGGGTTTCTTCATTTTTTTGGTTCATGCCCGCAGTGTACTACTTTTTAACGGAAGTTCAAAGTGTAATTTTACATTGGGGTTGAATTCATGGTTGCGGTAAATTGACATAATTCAGTTTATCACAGTATAATGCACGCACTGAATACTATGAATAATATAATCACCAATCAAACCGGAATTTATAAATACCTGTACCTGATTTTTATCGGCGGCGCGATCGTCCTGCTCTGGATAGTAAATCTTACCCTGTTCTACGATAATATCGGTTTTATTTCCATTGCCCCCCATCCTTACCTGATCGTCGTGGTCTTTATCGCGGCCCTCTACGGATATACCCGGGGCATGGTCAGCGTGGGTATAATCTCAGGTATGTACCTGATATGCCTCACCGTTCATATCATGAATTCGGGGGAGTCTCTTTCCCGGTTTTTTCAGTATTCCTATTTTAATCCGTTTATCGTGTTTTTAGTTTTCGGTACCATCATCGGGATGATTACGGACCGCTTCCGCAAATACCTGGCGGACGCGAACAACGCGCTTTCAAAGAACTCCGAACGCTTGGAAGAGCTGTATGAGGAGATAAACATCCTGCAGACACAGAACGCAAACCTGAAAGCAAAAATGCTGGATGAAAAAGAACTCATCTCCGCTTTGTATAACGTGGCGAAAAACCTGAATACCCTGGATATCGATCGCCTGTATAAAAGTATTCCGGAAATACTGCAGGAGATGATAGACGCCGGCAAGGCCGCCGTGTTTCTCTTGCAGGGCGATACCCTGCTGCTCTGTTCTTCACTGGGGTATAAATCATATGAAGAGCCCAAAGTGAAGCAGGAGATTGTGAAGGGCATTATCGAAAAGAAATCCACATTGTCCCTGCGGGATTTTACCTCGCTGCAAAAAAAAGGCAAAGAAGATATCTTTCTCTGCGGGCCGCTTTGTTTGGGAAGCGGCGGAGAGGTGATCGGCCTGGTGATTGTACAGGAGCTGGAGTTCATCAGGTATACCCCCCTTACCCTGCGTGTTTTTTCCATTATTTGTGATTGGGCTTCCATCTGTATCGGGAACGCGTATCATTTTAAATCGGTCACGGATTCCGCGGTAGAGAAGCAGAATGATGAACAACTTACCAGAATGATGGAAGCATTGAGCAGCAAATACAAGGGGCCGTTTAGTTTCGGTACCGCTTCTTCCGAGCTGCTTCGTGCCATTGAATCCAAACTTGAGCAGGTTAAATAGATTATGCAACTGCTTTTGATCGGAATAGGTCTTGAAGTACTGGGGTTGGCCTCGTTTGTGCTTTATGATCTGTTTCATATTCCGTTTATTGTCGGTATCTTACTGCATATCGGCGGTGTCTATCTCTTTACCCGCGGCATGGAGCCGTGGTTAAAAAAGGTGCACCTGCTGCGCGAGGTGTGTTTTCTCCTCTGCCTGTTTCTTTCCCTTTACGGCATGCTGGGCGTGCTGTTCCAGGTGTTTGTCTTACGGAAGATAAAACTGATAAAAACCGTGGTCAAAGAAAACCGTAACCCGGATAACGCGGCGGCGGCCGGTCCGGAAAAGGCCTTCTTGTTCGAAAGTGAAGCGCTTCCCAACCTGGGGAACTTCAATGTAAAAAAAGTGCGTGACCATTCCGTTGCGGACGGAACGCGCATATTTCCCTATAACTATTATAACGCCGGGCGCTATAAGGAACTCCGCGCGGATTACCTTATCAGGATGACGCAGCTGGAGCTTGCCTGTAAAAAGGACCCGGAAGACACAACCGCGGCCGCGGAGCTGGCCCGGGTCTATACGGAATACGCCGTCCGTGTTGAAACGGAAAAAACAGCCAGGCAGAAATATCTTTGGCAGGCAAAAGAGTTGTGGCAGGCGCTGTTGAAGAATAATGACGAGGACATAAAACTGCTTGACGGGCTTTTGGAAGTGAAGTTTTTACTGGGCGAATACAAGGAGTGCATAAAACTCTGCAAACAGATCCTTGTATTGGACCAGGTCCATGAACACGCGGTGGTGCGGCTGGCGGAATGCTATTATGAAAAGCGTGACTACAAAAAAGTGACGGAACTGGCGCGTAATGTGAAAACACTGGTAAAAAAACCGGAAGACCTGGCGTTTTTTACGGAAGTTTGGGCTGAAAATGGATGATATCTGCATTATAGTCGAAAACACACAGAGCCGGAAAAACCCCGGGTTACCAAATTACGTTACGGATGTAATCGGGGCGCTGCCGGAACTATCGTTTGCCGTGGTGTATATCACCCCCAAATCCGTTCCGGCCGATTCCCTGGCGGCGGCGTATCCGCAGAACCTGAACACACTGGTGAATGTGTGTACGGACAACCCGGAGATACACACCGCGCCCACGCCCTTTAAAAAATACGCCCGCTATACCTGGGAAGATATTTCCCGGTTTTATACGGCCCCGCTGGAAGAAAAATCGCAGTACGTGGAAAAGATCATCGACAGCCTGGCCATCGATGAAAAGCGCGTTTTGAATATGAAAGACATATTTTTCTCCAAAGAGCTGTGGGAGCTTATTATCGCGGATTATAAAAAAAAAGAGCTGCAGATTCCCTTTCTGAATTATTTTAAAATATTTCACCTGACCCAGCTGCCGCTATTCAAAATCATGGATGCCGCGGTGCCGCCGGCCAAGGTGTATCACGCGTTCAGCGGCCTGTACTCAAACTGGCTGGGAGTGGTCGCCAAAAAAAAGTATACCTCCACGCTGCTGATCGATGAACGTAACAACGAAAGCGTGTACGGCTATTTTTCGAACGACCGCATTATCCACCTCTCATTGGAACCGCAGTCACTGCAGGTGCTGCATGACCTGCATGCCGCAACCATGAACATGGTGAAATATCTCAGTTATCGCTTCAGCGATATCCTGGTAACAAAGCATACCGAACCGCAGACGGATGAAACCGGGGATTTCCAGAAAATACTCCCCAAGACCGTGCAGATCCAGGAGGGGATCGAACCGGCCTCAGGGATACGGCATAACGGGAGGAGCAGTCAAAAACCCCGGCGCTTTCTTGTCGGACTGGTGGGGAGCCTGGTGCCGGGTGACGATATCAAAACATTCATCCGTGCCTGCAGCATGATTGCCGCGGACATGGACAACACCGTGTTTAAAATATACGCCGTCCCCCCCATCGATGAGGAGTACCTGCTTGAATGTACTTCTTTAAGAAATAATCTGAACCTGGCCTTCAAACTGGAGTTCGTCACCGAAGCGCAAGAGACGCTTTTGCCCGCCGACACGGACGTGCTGGTTTCAACAAGCCTTCACAACCGGAACTACCGGGTGTTGATGGAGGCCATGCATAGGGGAATTCCGCTGGTGTGTACCGGCCGCGGCGATACGCCTGAACTGATTCATGGGGACGGGAAAGAGGACAGCGCTTTGGGAGAGTGCGGATTTTTGACCGGTATCGGGAATCCCGAACAGGTGGCCCTGGCGGTGATGGAGATCCTCAAGGACAAAAAACTGCGGAAGGCCATGGGACGGACCGGTAAAAAGAGGATCGAAACCTACTATCAGAAAGAGGCAAACTTAAAAAAATACGCCAAACTTTACGAGGACTTTTTATAGAAGGAACCATATGCAGGGAAACGATTTCAGGATATTTGATCAGGGATTACGCAAAGACCATATGCACGGAGCGGTCAGCTTTTACAGCCCGTGGCTGCTGCTGTTTTTATGCGTCTCGCTTCTGGGCGTGGTGTCATTACTGCTCCCCGATGAAATCGGGCAGGGGTTCTCCCGGGTCACCATGTTCTTTGTTTTTCTGGGGTCGCTTTTAATCACCGCCCCGTTTTATTTTGTATTTACCAGGTTTCTGGCGGAAAAGCAGAAAACCCTGACACCCGCCGGTGTAAGCGGCATCTTTGTTTCCCTGATGGTTGTGGTATTTGCGCTGGCCGTTGTCTGCTCGGCGGTGATGCTGGTGTTTTCCTCTTCGCTTCTGGTGTTCAACCTGTCCGTGATCATCCTCTTTTTCATTCTTTCCTGCAACTGGCTGCTGCTGTTGTTCCTGAACTCCGTGCCGCGTTTCCACCTGATTACGGCGGGGTACTTTATCGGGATGATCTGCACCCTGCTGTTGGGGCTGGCGGGAAAGGCCGTAGGCGGTATCCTGGGATTTGTCAATTTCATCAACCTGGGCGCAGCCTCCCTGTTTTTCATTTTATGGTTCATGGTCGCGGAAAAGGTAAAAATATCGTATACCCCGGGCACGGACGTGTATTCGTTCATGAAACGCGAACCCTTTTATCCGATCCTGGGGGTGGTGATTGCGCTGGGATTCCTGGCGGATAAAATCATTTTTTGGAGCTCGGGTTTCGGTAAAATATACAGAAACGTGTTCTTCAGCTTTGCCCCGTACGAGACTACGGTGGCCATCGCCTTTTTGACGGCCATACCCCCCATTATCTATTTTGTCTTAAGCCCCGAAAAAAAGATATTTCAGAAGAGCAGAAAACTCTACCAGTCGTTAAGCCTGGGCGCGGAGTACGGCACCATCCGGGCCGATAAGAAAGACCTTGTGGAATATATGGCCAAGGCCTTTTTTAATATTTTAAAGATCCAGCTTGCCGTGGTTTTCAGCCTGAACTACCTGGCCACCCAGATGTTTTCGCTTTTCAAGCTGCCGCTGGAAAATGTCATCCTGTTCCGGACCGCCCTCTGGGGAGTGGCCTGTTTTGTGATTGTGTCTTTTATTATTACCTTTCTGCTGTATTGGGACTTTCGCAAATACGCCATGTTTTTGGCGGTACTTTTTTTGGGCAGTAACATTCTGTTCAACGTTCTGGTGCTGCAGCTTCATCCGAAATACCTGACCTACGGGTTTTCCTTTGCCTGTCTGGTTACATTGGCGGCGGCCTTGGGTATTATCGCGTATATATTAAAAAACCTGGTATATCTGTTGTTCCGCACCCCCCCCATTACCCAGAAGGTAAGGGTTATCAGGGGAATAAAAAACGGTACGTATCTTATTAAAGACGGAAAGCGAATATGAACAAAGAAAAAACATTAAAAACCATTCCGGCCTTTGAGTTCCTGCCCAAAAAAATAGTGCAGACCCTGGTGCGCTTTGTGAACGAGCAGAAGGTGGCCAAAACCGATTTTATTATTCAGGGCGGGCAGCCGAACGTTAACCTGTATTTCATCGTCTCGGGCAGGGTAAAGGTGATGTACGCCTCCAAAACGGAACATATCCTGGAGCCGGGTGATTTTTTCGGCGAGCTGGCGGTAATCAGCGGAGAATCGCAGGTGATCAACGCCGTGCCCGTTACCGACGCGGCCGAGGTGATATACTTTGATAAAAGCGATTTGCTCAAGTGCATCGAGACCCATCCGGTTTTACGCACCGTGCTGACCACCCTGACCACCCGCAGGCTTAATACCATCGGGTTCGCCGGCAAAGAGAAGAACGTGGGAAACTTCGCGGTTTTGCACGAAATAGAGGAAAGCGACAACGGGACCGTGTTTTTGGGTGAGCACCGGGTGCTGAAGACCCCGGTACATATAAAAATGCTGCCGTACCAGTTTACGCTGGACAACCGTTACGAAAAGCGCCTGCCGGGAATTGTCAAAGCAAACGCGCACCTGCACCAAAAGCATATCATTACCCCGATAGATTTTATCAAGGCCTACAATACATATTTTATTATCAGGAACGTTACCGACGGCATCAGCCTGGGCCCCCTGCTGGAAAACCAGCGTACCGTACCGTTTAAGATTGCCGTAGAGATAATTCTGCAGCTTGCCGACGGCCTGGCCTACGCGCACAAGCATAATATCATTCACCGGGACCTGCGCCCGGAAAATATCTTTATCAGTGAGACCGGCGTGGTCATGATCTGCGATTTCGGGATTACGCACCCGGATTTTTACAATCCGGTTTATATCTCGCCTGAGCAGATAAAGAACATTAACGTGGAAACCCTGACGGATATCTATTCGTTCGGCATCATCTGCTACCGCCTGTTGTGCGGCCGGTATCCGTTCAGCGCCTCCAACGCCGAACATATTACCGCGCATAAACTGAAAGGCGATTACAAATCCCTGCGGGACCGGGACGCAAAGATTCCCCACGAGTTCGGCCAGTTGATAGACCGGGCCCTGGAACCCAAACCGGAAAAACGTCTGCAGACCCTGCATAATATCCGCGAGCTCTTGAAACTGTGGGCCGAGGAAGCCCCCGAACAAGAGGATAAGAAAAAATACCATACGGAAGAACCTTCCCGCGAAGAGTTTATGAAATGGCTGCAAAAGATGATGGCGGAGAAACAGCCCCAGGCAAAAAAACCGCTGAAAAAAGATGAGCTCTTGTACTACGATTTTCTGACCCTGCAGGACGCGGGAAATGAGTACATAAAATACAAGCTGGTGGATCCCCATCAGCTTATCGCCCGGCCGCAGGAAGACGGCACGGAGATGAGTTTTCCGATCGAAAAAAACAAACTGATAAACATGTTTCAGACCATGGAAAAGGAACGGCAGGAGCTCTTTCTTATCCACAGCCTTACCAAAAAACTTTTGGGGACCCCTTCCAAGTATGAAATAATCGAGTACTTAAAGCAGATAATTCTTTTAAGCGAGACCGAAAAAAACTACGTGTTGTTGTCCAAAAAAGAGAAAAAGATCAAACGCCAGGCCGAGAGGGAGCTGAAAGGCGCGGGCTGCCGGCTGGAGAACGGCCTGGACCAGAAGATCCTGGAAACGGCCGAAAAATTACAGCGGCCGGAAATAATAAAAGAAAAAAAGCAGTACATCCTGGTGTGCCCGCTTTATACGCGCTCAAAGTTTATCGGGACCATCGCGCTGACCGACAAGGTAAAAACCAAGCTGGAAACCAGGCTGGGCTTCTATACCCTGCTGGCCGAGGTCATGCCCGCGGCCGAACACCGGCAGCATTGAGATCCCGGGGGATGGGGATCAATCGGGGGTACCCGGGCCGTGGAGGTCAATCCGGGCCGGAGGGTCAACCGGTTCCGCCGGTATTCCCGTGTGCTTTGATATAAGACTTTATGTAGCTGTAGATATCCTGTTTCTGTTCTTTACTTGCCGTTACCACCCGCATCATTTTCTTCAGATCACTGCCGCACGCCTGATACAGCTTTTGCAGCAGATCCAATCGGCGCGAATAGTTCATGTGGGTTGCCAGGAAGGCGTTGTTGATGTTGATGTCGGGCACGTTTTTAAAGGCCTCGGTCCTGAAATACTTGTGGTAATCGGCCGTAAACTCACTCTTCCAGTCTTTGATGGCCTTGGCTTTCTGCGCCAGTTTTTCTTCTTTGCCGATGTCCTTTGTATAGATCGCTTGTAAGGTGTCGTGCAGTTTTTTTAAGAGCGTCTGGTAGCTTTTAACGTCATGCTCAAACAGCCCGGTCTTGACGTAGATATCGCTGTCTTCCCCGAAGCGTTTTTTGACGTACTCCTTGGCCCCCCGGTTGCCGAAAAAATTGGCCAGGTTCTCGTCGAACTCCGCGTTGTCTCCCAAAAAGAACGTGGCGTGTGTCTGTTCGTGGATGATGGTGTTCGCCAGGTAAAACACCGGGTAGTCTTTCATGAAGGAAAAGACCGGGTCCGAAAAGAACCCCAGCGTGCTGAACGCGTCCACCTTGCGTTCATACACGTCCAGCCCCTGTTTTTTCAATTTTTTTGCCTCGGCGTCAGCGTCCTTGGGATTAAAATAGCCGCGGTAGGGCAGCCTGCCCACAAACGGGTAGTCCCAGGTATATTGATTAAACGAATCGGCCGCGCAGGCCGCAACCACGTCCACCAGGTAGTTCTTGTCGAGCTTCACATACGTGGTATAGTTTTTATTGTCCTTTAACCCCAGCTCGTTCACGGCAAAGGCCTTGATGTCCTTTACCAAAAGCAGCAGGTCGCGCTCGTCCTGCGGCAGGTTGGGTTCCTTTAACACCGTATTGATGTCTTTTGCCTTGGAATAAACGGAGATGAGGTTGCAGCCTTCGGTGATGTAATAGCACCCGCTCAGGGTAAAGAGCACAATGGCGATAACCGCCGCGAAAAGCGTATGTTTCATATGTATAACTTACTGCGGCGGCCACAGTTCGGCAATGTGAATTACAGTAAAAGCGGCCTTTACCATGGCGGGCAGGGCCGCCCATTCCTTTTTGCTGTGAAAATTATGCCCCCCCGTAAAGATATTGGGGGTGGGTACCCCCATCTGGGAAAGGCGCGCGCCGTCGGTGCCGCCGCGGATGGACTTGAGGTGCGGCGCGGCCCCGCTGCGGCGCACGGCCTCTTCCAGCACCGCAATCAGTCCGGGAAAACCTTTCAGCGCGGGCCGCATATTGGCATACTGCTTTGTTTCCTCAATAAACACCCGCGCCCCGGGGTAGATGCGCTCCACGGCCGCGGCCGTTGATTTTACCGTGCCGATCCTGCGCCTGGCCTCTTTGGGATCAAAATCCCTGATCAGCACCTCCACTTCGGCCTGCTCCAGGGTGGCCTTTGATTCCACGCAGCTGTAATAGCCGAAGCGCCCGTCCGTGGCCTGGGGGCTTTCATTTTTTGGCAGCAGGGTGATAAACAGCGCGGCCAGCTCTACCGCGTTCACCAGTTTTCCCCTGGCGTACCCCAGGTGCATACTTTGCCCGCGAAAGGTCACCCGCAGGCTGTAGGCCTCAAAGCATTCGATCTCTATGGCGCCCTCTTCATCGCCGTCCAGGGTAAAACAGACCTTCGACTTTATGTCGTTTAACGGGAACTTGGTCATGCCCCTGCCGGTTTCCTCATCCGGGGTAAAGACCACCTCGATGTTGGGCCGCGGGATCTCGGGGTGCGCAGCCAAAAACTCAAGGGCGGTCATAATCTCTGCCACCCCCGCCTTGTCGTCCGCTCCCAGCAGGGTGGTGCCGTCGGAGGTAATGATGGTCCGGTTTTTGTAGGCCTTTAGGGCCGGAAACTCCCGCGGGCTTAAGACCACGTCGTCTTTCAGCACCAGGGGCTTCCCCGAGTAGCGCTCGTGCACCAGCGGGTTGACGTCTTTGCCGCTGACGTCCGGCGTGGTATCCATATGCGCGATAAACCCGATGGTGTGCTTTTGTTTTTCCCGCCCGGCGCCCACGGCGGGCAGCAGGGCATGCACAAAGCCGTTTTGGTTCACGGAAACGTCGGTCAGCCCGATGCTCTTCAGCTCTTTTTCCAGCAGGGCGGCAAACTTGCGCTGGCCCTCGGTGGAGGGAAAGGTGTTGTTGTGTTTGCTTGAGGTGGTGTGGAGCTTTACGTAACGGGTAAAGCGGGAGACGAGTTTCTTCTCAAACCACTCCTTGTGCGCCTCGAGGTTCATGCGTCATCCACGGGGATGGATTTCAGGTGCAGCTCGGTCAGCTGGGACTCGTCTACCTCCGACGGGCAGCCGTCCATGGGCGAGGCGCCGGCCGTGTTCTTGGGAAAGGCCATGACCTCGCGGATGGTGTCCTCTCCGCTTAACAGCATTACCAGCCGGTCCAGACCGGGGGCAATGCCGCCGTGCGGCGGGGCCCCGTATTTAAAGGCCTTCAGCAGAAAGCCGAAGCGCCGTTCGGCCTCTTCCATGGAAAAGCCCACAATGGAAAACACCCGGCTCTGCAGCTTTGGGTCGTGGATCCTGATGGAACCGGAGGCCAGCTCCACCCCGTTGCACACCAGGTCATACAGATCGCCCTTGACCGCCCCGGGGTCTTTTTCCATGGTATCGAGGTACTGTGCCTGGGGCATGGTAAACATATGGTGGGCCGGGTCCCATTTGTTCTCCTCTTCGTTCCACTCAAAAAGCGGAAAATCAACGATCCAGGCGAATTTGAACTCTCCCTTGGTTATGAGGTCAAGCTCCGTGCCCAACCGGCTGCGCACCGCGCCCAGCGCCGTGCAGGCGGTCTTGCGCTTGTCCGCCACCATTACTACCAGGTCACCGCTCTTGGCGCCCAGCGCCGCCGTAATGGCCTCAAGCTGATTCCCGAAAAACTTGGAGACCCCGCCTTCCAGGCCCTGTTCGGTCAGCTTCATCCAGGCCAGTCCCTTGGCCCCGTATGTCTTGGCAGTGGCTTCAAGCTCCTCTATTTGTTTGCGTGAATACTGCGCGCAGCCCGGCACCACCAGGGCCTTGACCGTGCCGCCGCCGGCCGCAACGTCTTTGAATACCTTGAAATCGCTCTGTTCGGCAAACGTGTTAAAATCCTGCAGCCGCAGCTCAAAGCGCAGGTCGGGCTTGTCCGTGCCGTAGCGGTCTATGGCCTCGTCATAACTGATCCGCTGGAAGGGTGTTGTCGGCTCCCGGTCCAGGGCGGCTTTGAAAATATGGGCCATTAATCCTTCCACCACCGCAAAAATATCCTCGCGAGAGACAAAGCTCATCTCCATGTCTATCTGGGTGTGCTCCGGCTGGCGGTCACCCCTGGCGTCTTCATCCCGGAAACAATGCGCAAGCTGAAAGTATTTGTCGTACCCCGCCACCATGAGGATCTGTTTGTACAACTGCGGAGACTGGGGCAGGGCATAGAATTTTCCGGGAAGAATCCGGCAGGGCACCAAAAAGTCTCTGGCCCCTTCGGGCGTGGATTTAATGAAGGTGGGGGTCTCTATCTCCAAAAACCCCCGCTCCACCAGGTACTGCCTGGCGGCAAACGCCACCCGGTGGCGCAGCATAATTTTCTTCTGCATGGAAAACGAGCGCAGGTCAAGGTAGCGGTACTGCAGGCGCAGATCTTCCCTGGCCTGTGTTTTTTCTTCTATAGTAAAGGGCGGCACCTCGGACCGGCTGAAGACCGAAAGCTCCAGGGCCTTTACCTCCACCGAACCCGTGGTCATGTTGGGATTCACCATTTCTTCGGGCCGCGGCCGCACCAGGCCCCTTACCCCGATGCAGTACTCAAAGCGCAGCTCTCCGGCAATTTTTAACAGCGCCTCCGGGGAATCCGGCTCGATTACCACCTGGGTAATGCCGTAGCGGTCGCGCAGGTCTACAAAGGTAATGCCCCCGTGATCGCGCCGGCGGTGCACCCATCCGTTGAGGATCACCTCTTTACCCAGAAGGTCCGGCCCCGCTTCGCCGCAGGTAATTGTTCTTTTCATATTTTCCATGGCTTCCAAATCTATCATCATTACGCGCTGTTTTTCAAGGGGGTGCGGG
>CAZWKE010000036.1:4128-39601 GCA_964634205.1 uncultured Spirochaetaceae bacterium | reverse complement strand
CCTTCGAAGGCGTAGCCAACAGATTTACAGTCTGCCCCCTTTGACCGCTCGGGAACCTCCCCTTTCTTTGCAAAGCCACCTGTCGGACTCGAACCGACAACCCCGAGATTACAAATCACGTGCTCTACCAGCTGAGCTAAGGTGGCATTACGTGCAGATTAAAATAGTAAAAAACGCGTTAAAAGTCAAGACCAGCAATTTTAAATTTGTTCTTTTCATTGCAAACCAGGTTGAAGGAGGTTTGCAGTAGTATGAAGATATAATCGTAAAAATTTAAAAGTGCCGGCAAAAACGGGGAGATACCAATAATTCTCATTGCGAATTCTTGGGTCATGACTAAATCCTTGAGAAAAAACAGCCGCAGCTTGACTATTTATCTGTTGTAAAGTAGCTTTTAAGGAGCTATTGGGGTGGCTTTCTTTTTTAGCGGAAGAAAGCCTGAGATTATACCCGTAGAACCTGATCTGGGTAATGCCAGCGTAGGGAACGAAAGCAGTCTTTTCCGGTTATAATCCCACCCAGCAAAAATATACGCATATATCAGGTATGGCAACGGTTCATCCCTGATCATGAAGGAGGAAACATGCAAACTACCGAAGTCTATGAAATTCTTAAAAAGGTACGTACGCAAAAGCCATTAGTGCATCATATTACCAACTGGGTGACGATTTATGACTGTGCCAATATCGTGAAAGTGTTCGGTGCTTCACCCGTTATGGCCCATGCACCGGAAGAGGTGGCTGACATGACGGCACTGGCTTCCGGACTGGTACTGAACATCGGGACACTTACCAAAGAAATTATCGCGGCGATGAAACTCGCGGGTAAAGCGGCCAATACCAAAGGTATACCCGTGGTACTTGATGTCTGCGGGGCCGGGGCAACCCCTTTCCGTGACAAGATGTGTGAGGAATTGCTGGAGTCCGTAAAAGTGGATATCATCAAAGGGAATTCATCCGAGGTTGCGCGGGTGGCCGGTGAATCCGTTCAGACCAAAGGGGTCGACGCGGTGGATGTCGAAAAAAGCCTGATTCACGTAGCCGGGGAACTGGCCCAAAGAAAAAACTGCACCGTGGTTATAACCGGTAAGGAGGATATCATCGCGGATAACAGAGGGAATCTGTATCGGGTTAACAATGGGCATGAAATGATGGCCGGAATTGTAGGGACAGGGTGTATGGCCGCTTCGGTGGTCGGGACCTTTTCCGCGGTGGAAGCCGATTATGCCCGTGCGGCCGCCGCCGGCCTGTCTTGTTATGAGATTGCCGCGGAACTGGCTGCCGGTAAGACTTCCGGTGCGGGCAGTTTCAAGGAACTGCTGTTCGATTTTGTTTCCGGTCTGAAACAGGATGACCTGGAAAACCGCATCAGGATAGCATAAATGAAGGGCTATTATTTTATTACCGATACCTCCTTGAGTATTCATGGCGATCTCTCGGATGTCAAGGCCGCCTGTCGGGCAGGGGTGGAAATTATCCAATACCGTCAAAAAAACGCTTTGACAAAAGATTTATATCATGAAGCTTTAGAGTTAAAAAAATTATGCAAAAATAGTATATTTATTATTAACGACCGGCTGGACATCGCACTGGCCGTACAGGCTGACGGTATTCACATCGGACAGGATGATCTTCCCCTGCCCGTGGTTAGAAAAATACTGGGCGGCAAGGCGGTGGTCGGGGTAACGGTGCACAACGTTGAAGAGGCCGTGCTCGCGCAGAAACAGGGGGCCACCTACCTGGCGGTAAGCCCGGTATTCGAAACCTCCACCAAAAGCGACGCGGGCCGGCCCTGCGGGGTGGAGCTGATAAGGGAGGTAAAAAAAGTCTGCCGTCTGTCCATAACCGCGATCGGGGGCATTTCCCTTGATAATACCGCGGAGGTGATAATGGCAGGCGCGGATATGGTATGTGCCGTTTCCGCGGTGGTGAAAAGCCGTGATGTAGAAAAACAAATTAAACGATTTCAGGAGATGTATCATGACGCAGTTGGAATGCGCTAAAAAGAACAAAATTACCCCTGAAATGGAAGCGGTGGCCGCACGGGAACAAATTCCTCAGCGGACCTTGTGCAGGGACATCGCATCCGGTCATACGGTAATTACAAAAAGCAAGGCCCATGATTGTACGCCGTTGGGTATCGGCAAGAATTTACATATTAAAATAAATGCCAATATCGGTACGTCGACCATGTGTGCGAACGCGCACATGGAGCTTGTCAAACTGGAGGCCGCGGTAAAATACGGTGCCGATACGGTGATGGACCTGAGTACCGGTGGTGATATCGATGCGGTCCGCCGGCTGGTGATAAAAAAATCACCGGTTCCGATCGGTACGGTTCCGATTTACCAGGCAATTACGCAGCATCCGGAACCGGATTCCCTGAGCGAGGAGGATTTTATCCGCGCTATCGAGAATCACGTAAAAGACGGGGTGGATTTCATCACGGTGCATTGCGGAATCCGCAAGGGCCATATTCACTTGTTACAAAACAGGATTATGGGTGTGGTCTCCCGCGGGGGAAGTTTTCTGGTGAAATGGATGCTTGATCACGACAGGGAGAACCCCCTCTATACCCACTATGATGATATTTGTGCAATCGCCAAGGAAAATGATGTTGTTTTGAGTCTGGGGGACGGTTTACGGCCGGGGTGCCTCGCCGATGCCACGGACAAAGCCCAGCTGGCCGAACTCCGGACCCTGGGTGAGCTGGCACGACGTGCCTATAAAAACGGCGTACAGGTGATGATAGAGGGCCCCGGGCATGTACCGCTGCAGCAGATTGAAAAAAATATAAAACTGCAGAAAAAATACTGTCACGGCGCTCCTTTTTATGTACTCGGTCCTTTGGTGACAGACATTGCGCCGGGATATGATCATATTGTGGGCGCCATCGGCGGAAGTTTGGCGGCGTATTACGGTGCAGATTTTCTCTGCTACCTTACTCCCAAGGAGCACCTGGGGTTGCCGGGACTGGAACACGTAATAGACGGGGTGGTCGCCTCGAAAATAGCGGCCCATGCGGCTGATATTGCCCGCGGCCGGGAGGGAGCGCGGGACGCGGATGACCGCATGTCCAGGGCCAGAAGCAACCTGGACTGGGACGGGATGTATGCCCGGGCCATGAATCCGGAAAAAGCCAGGGAACTGCGGGAAAAGGATCTTGAGGGTACTCGCGATGTCTGTTCCATGTGCGGTGATTTCTGTTCCGCCAAGATAAACAGAGAGACCCGTGAACATTTCTAACAGGACAGGCAATGGAAATACGTGAAATCGGCGGTGAGTTCGCCCTTATCAGGAGGGTAACACAGGGAAGACCTGCAGACAGGCAGGTAATAAAGGGCATTGGAGACGACTGTGCGGTGCTTGCGTACAGTAATTCGGAATACCTCCTGGTTACCACCGATATGATGGTGGAAGACGATCATTTTACCCTCCGCTGGTACTCTCCCGTTCAGATAGGAAGAAAACTGATGGAGGTCAATGTCTCGGACATCATCAGTATGGCCGGAACCCCCACGTATGCGTTTCTATCCATGTGCCTGCCCTCAGGGGCGACTGTGGAGTTTATGGATGCGTTTTACAAAGGGCTCTATACATCGGCAGGGATTCACGGGGTACAACTCCTGGGGGGTGATACCACCCACGGAAAACACTTCGTATTCAACCTTACCCTGCTTGGTCTGGTCCAAAAGCAGGCTGTGCGGCTGCGTGCGGGGGCCAAACCGGGCGACATTATTTGTGTTACCGGTACATTAGGCGGCAGTACCGCGGGCCTGAAACTGCTGCAAAAGGGGTTGTCCGGTTATACGGATGATCACCTGCTGCCAACCTCACGAAAAGCGGCTGAAGCCGAGCTGATCGGCCGTTTTGCGCATGCCATGATCGATGTCAGCGACGGTCTGGCCAGCGAGGTCACCCACATCTGTAATGAAAGTAATTGCGGAGCATGTATACAATATGATACTATTCCGCTTTCCGCTCACACCATCCGCTCTGCCGACCTGCTGGGTGAGGACCCCCATGATTTTGCCCTGTACGGCGGGGAGGATTTCGAGCTTGTATTTACCATGCGTAAGGCTGATCTGCAGGAGTTAAGGAAGCATTTCACGGATTTCAGTGTTGTGGGGGAGATTCTTCCCCGGAAACGGGGTGTCTGCATCAGGCGAGACGGGCAAACCCGGCCCGTTAAAGGCGGTTATAATCATTTTAACTAAAAGGCACCTAACTAATCAGTTTTTCACAATTATTCTGAAATAACGTTTTTTTCCGGCACGCAGCAGGATCATTCCGTCTTTGACCATATCCGACACGATCATGGTGTCAATATCGGTAAGATTCACATCATTTACATAGGCCCCGCCCTGGGTCACCAGGCGCCGTGCTTCACTCTTTGACGAACAGAGCTCGGTACGGCTGAAAAGATCCAGGATATTAATCCCGTTTTGCAGCTCACTCCCGTCAATTTCTATCGACGGCATGGCATCAAACCCGGCCTTGCCGTCCTTTTTAAACAGGGCACGTGATGCCTCCCTGGACTTGTCCGCCTCTTCTCGACCGTGGACCGTGGCGGTCAGTTCATACGCCAGGATCTCTTTGGCCTCATTGATATTATTGTCTTTAAGGGCGGCCAGTTCTTTTATTTCCTTAACCGGCAGATAGGTATATAAAAGGAGAAATTTTTCCACGTCCTGGTCCGGGATGTTTACCCAGTATTGGTAAAAATCATACACCTCCGTAATCCCCGCATCAAGAAAAAGGGCACCCTTTTCGGTTTTGCCCATCTTTTTACCGTCCGCGCGGGTTACCAGGGGATGGGTCAGGGCATAAACATCCGCACTTTCCACACGGCGCACAAGCTCCATGCCGGAGACAATGTTCCCCCATTGATCATCACCGCCCATCTGCAGACGGCATCCGTGTTTCTGAAAAAGCACTAGGAAATCATATGACTGCAGCAACTGGTAATTGAATTCTATAAACGAGAGTCCGGTTTCCAGGCGAATCTTGTAGGTTTCGAAACTAAGCATACGGTTTACGGAAAAATGTCTGCCGATGTCGCGCAGAAACTCGATGTAATTAAGGCCCGCCAGCCAGTCGGCATTGTCCACCAGAAGGGCGTTGTTGCCGGAAAAATCGATGAAACGCGAAATCTGTTCTTTCAGCACTTCCCCGTTTTGTTTTATTGTGTCTATGGAAAGCATCCGGCGCATTTCACTTTTGCCTGACGGATCGCCGATGCGCGCGGTACCCCCTCCCACCAGGGCAATGGGTTTATGGCCGGCCCGCTGCAGGTGCGACATGGCAAACAGGGGAATCAGGTGACCAACGTGCAGGCTGGGATACGTCGGGTCAAAACCAACGTAAAAGGTCACCTGCTCGTTCTCCAGCATATTTTTCAGGGCGCCTTCATCCGAACACTGCTTAAGAAAACCACGTTCCTGTAATATCTCAAAACCTCCGGGCATCAGCTTGGTCTCCTATAATCTTTGATCTCTTTTTTTATACGCGGCACAATTTCGTCGATCTTAATCCGTACCTGTTCCATGGAGTCCCTGAAGCGCAGGGTTACGGTCCCGTTTTCCTTGGTTTCGTAATCCACCGTAAGGCCGAAGGGTGTGCCGATCTCATCCTGCCGGCGATAGCGGCGGCCGATTGCCCCACCCTGGTCATAAAAGGTGGTGAACTCTTCTCGCAGTTCTTTTTCGATTTTTTGTGCCAGTTCGGCCAGGCCGTCCTTTTTCACCAGCGGGAATACCCCCGCGGTTATGGGTGCCACGGCCGGGTGCAGGCGCATGACCACCCTGTTCTCACCCTGTGCCTCGTCCTCGTCATACGCGTCACTCAGTACGACAAGTACCTGCCTGGTCAGACCGGCAGAGGTTTCTATGATATAGGGGATATAGCGCTCATTGTTCACCTCATCCAGGTAGCGCAGATCCTTACCGGAGAACTCCGTATGCTGGGTCAGGTCATAATCCGTACGGTTGTGGATACCTTCGATCTCGTTCCAGCCGAAGGGAAACTCATACTCGATATCGAAGGCCTTTTTGGCATAAAATGCCAGTTCATTCGGCCCATGCTCATGAAAGCGCAGTCGTTCCGGCCGTATTCCCAGCTTCGCATAATAGGCCAGGCGTTCTTTTTTCCAGAACTCGAACCACCTGTCGTCCTGGTCGGGTTTGATAAAAAACTGCATTTCCATCTGTTCGAACTCGCAGGTACGGAAAATAAAATTCTTGGTGGTAATCTCGTTGCGAAAGGCCTTGCCCACCTGGGCGATGCCGAAAGGTATTTTTAAGCGGCTGGTATTGCACACGTTTTTAAAATTGACGTAAATCCCCTGGGCGGTTTCCGGGCGCAGGTACACAATCGAGGCATCCTCCTCCACCGGCCCGATATGGGTCTTGAACATCAGGTTGAACATTCTGGGTTCGGTAAGCTGTCCGCCGCAGTTGGGACACTTTTTGGAGGCGCGGTTCTCTTCGGGAAGCTGGTCCTCGCGAAAACGCTGTTTACAGCCCTTGCAGTCCACCAGCGGATCAGTAAAGTTCGTTACGTGGCCGGAGGCCTCCCACACGCGGGGATGCATCATAATGGCGGCGTCGATCCCCACGATGTTGTCATGAAGCTGTGTCATCTCCTTCCACCAGAGGCGCTGGATGCGGTTTTTCAGTTCGATACCCAGCGGGCCGTAGTCCCAGGCGGAAGCCAGTCCGCCGTATATCTCGCTTGACTGAAAGATAAATCCCCTTCGTTTGCATAAAGAGGTCAGTTTGTCCATAGTAGCCTTGTTTTCCATTTTTTCGTCTCCATTTGTTATTGTTGTAGCAGCGTCAGGGCCTGTTCGATCCTTGCAAGGGTTTTTTGCTTCCCCAGAATTCGCAGTGATTCGAAAAGCGGGGGAGAAACCGTGGTAGCGGTTATCGCCACGCGCAGCGGCATAAGCAGCTGACCGAGTTTAACTCCAAGCTCATCCGCCGCGGCACGAAACAGGGCCTCGTTTTCATCATCGGAACGGGTATCAAACCCGTTGATCAGTTCGCCGGTTTTTTTAAGAATTTCGACGGTTTTTTCGGCATCCGCTTTTTTGGGAATCAGCTCAGCCGCCTCCTTCACCCTGATATCCGTAAATAAAAAGCGCACCAGGGCTGAAACATCAGAAAGCAGGTTGAGCCGTTCCTGCACCAGCGGTATTATCGTTCGTATCCGGGAGAGTTCTTCCTCGGATGCCGGATCGCCGACCAGGCCGTCCTTTTGCAGGAAGGGCAGCAGCCGACCGGCCAACTCTTCTGCGGACAGTTTGCGTATATACATGCCGTTGAACCACTCAAGCTTTTTATAATCAAAGACCGCGGGCGATTTGTTCAGTTTGTCCAGTGAAAAAAGCCGCGAAAGCTCTTCAACGCTGAAGAACTCGGTCTTATCATCATAGGCCCAACCCAACAGGGAGATATAATTGATCAGGGCCTCCTTCAGGTAGCCCTGTTCCCGAAACTCGCGGACCGCGGTTGAGCCGTGCCGTTTTGATAGTTTCTGCCCGTCCTGTCCCATGACCATGGGCAGGTGACAGTATTTGGGCGGAGCCCATCCGAACGCCTGATAAAGCAAAACGTGCAGGGGGCCGGAAGAGAGCCATTCCTGGGCGCGCAGCACGTGGCTTATTTCCATCAGGTGATCATCCACGATATTGGCCAGATGATAGGTGGGAAATCCGTCGGATTTCAGCAATACCGGGTCCGGATTGATGTCCCGGTTGGCGCGTTCGATATCACCCAGAAGCTCATCATGCAGAACGGTACTGCCTTCAAGGGGAATTTTAAAGCGGATGACCGGGGATATCCCTTGTTTTTCATAGTCCGCCCGCTGCTGCGGTGTCAGGTTCCTGCAGTGGCGGTCGTATCCGAAAGCGGTCTTCTGTTCGGCCTGGGTTGCGCGTAGTTTTTCCAGGCGCGCCGGCGAGCAGTAGCAGGGGTACGCCCGGTCGTTCTGCAAGAGCTGCTGTGCGTATTTCTTGTAGAGTTCACTCCGCTCTGACTGCAGGTACGGCGCGTGCGGCCCGTTTTTATCCGGGCCTTCATCCCACGCTATCCCGAGCCAGGAAAAAGTGTCATAAATGTCCTGCAGGGCGGCGGGGTCAAAGCGGGTACGATCGGTATCCTCAATGCGAAGGATAAAGGTTCCGTGCATGCTGCGGGCAAAGAAATAGTTGAACAGCGCCGTGCGCAGGCCGCCGATATGCTGTTTGCCTGTGGGTGACGGCGCATAACGTACTCTGATACTCATAGTGTAGGGCTGATTATATAAGGCTAGGCGCCATGGGTCAATACAGGGAGGGAACGTTGTGGATTGACAAAATGGACATAGGTGAGTTAACTAAAGAATGGATTCGATATTATACGTGGGAATCATTATAACAGTCGGATACTTTTTCGGGGAACTTGTTGAAAAAATCAGGCTGCCGAAAGTAACCGGATATATTATCGCCGGTCTTCTGCTTAACCATCAGATAGTTCCCTTTATACCGGATGCTTTTATTGAACATACCAATCTGGTGACGAATATCTCGCTCTCCTTCATTACTTTTTCCGTGGGCGGGACACTCCACTATAAAACCATTAAAAAGCTCGGAAAAAGTATCGTCCTGATTACACTGCTCGAAGCGGAGTTTGCCTTTCTATTGGTTATTCTCGGTTTTTTGCTGGTAACGCCGTTTTTGGTGAATATCGGCGATGCATCATGGGCAGCCGTGGTTGTCCCGCTCAGTCTTCTTGCCGGTGCTCTTGCATCACCCACGGACCCGACCGCCACGCTGGCGGTTATACATGAATATAAGGCACATGGCGAGGTCACTTCCACTATCATGGGAGTAGCCGCGTTCGACGACGCCCTGGGAATTATCAATTACAGTCTGGCCGTCGCGATTTCCGGAATATTCATCGCCGGCCGGACTTTCAGCATGTCCGCGTCAATCATTACACCTCTGATTGATATTGCAGGAGCGGTGGCCACGGGAATCGCCTACGGGGTGGTGTTAAACCTGATCACCGGATTTTTTAAAAAGGAATCGGAAGGCTCCCTTATTGTAATCATCCTGGGGATTCTGCTTCTCTGCTTCGGTACTGCTGTACTGTTGGGAGTGGATGAGCTTCTCTCCACAATGGTTGTGGGAATTGTGGTCACGAATTTCAATCCCAGAAGAAAACAGATTTTCCGCATACTGGAACGGTACGTGGAAGAGTTGGTGTTCGTACTTTTTTTTACCGTAAGCGGAATGCGGCTTGATTTTTCGGTACTGGCGAACTCCTTGTTGCTTGGTTTTTTCTTTATACTCTTCCGGTTTCTGGGCAAGGTATCGGGAGCGGTTTCCGGCGGGATCTTGGCCCGTTCCCCGGCCAAGGTTAAAAAGTACACCTTCGGAGGACTCATTCCGCAGGGAGGAATTGTGATCGGGCTTGCGCTGCTGGTCAAGCAGAAAACCGGCTTTCAGAACGTGGCGGACATCCTGATCAGCATCATTATCGGAGCGGCGGTAATCCACGAATTAATCGGGCCGATCCTGTCCAAAACGGTCCTGAAACGCGCGGGAGAAATAAAGGATGAAAAGAGCAGCTGAAAGTTGGTTGCCGTGTTGCGGTGGACCACCACGCCGTACGTTTGCTATTCTGTTTGCGTCGGATCTGTGCTCCCCTGTCGGTATCAATGTGGGGTTGAACATCATAAAAAAAACAGTTATAAATCTGGTACGGAGGAACTCAATGACCTATAAAACATACAGTGACCTTATAAGACCGCAGTCGGCTGTTATGGGCCGTTTATACGATCTGCTGCTGATGGCAGTGGGTGTGGTCGCCATTACTTTCAGTGCCTACATACGTATTCCCCTGCCCTTTTCCCCGGTGCCCCTTACCGGGCAGACCCTTACCGTGCTTTTAATCGGGATTCTTTACGGACGAAAACGCGGGGCGATCTGTGTGCTTGCCTATGTCATGACGGGTATCGCCGGTCTTCCGGTCTTCCAGGGAGGGCATTTCGGACTGGATTATATTATCAAAGGAGCCACGGCCGGTTACCTTTTCGGCTTTATCGTCGCGGCTTTTGCAACCGGATATCTGGCCGAGCACGGTTTTGACCGGTCATTCTGGAAGGTGTTCACCGCCATGTTTCTGGGTGATATCATTCTTTTATCGTTCGGCTCGCTTTGGCTGGCAGCCCTGGGAACAAATGATGTACTGCTGAAAGGTTTTATCCCTTTTATTCCCGGAGATATCGTCAAAATATTGGCTGCCACCGCGATACTGCCCACGGGCTGGAAACTGATCGGCAAAATACATAAATAATAATTATCCCGCATAATCGGGAGAACGGCCGCCGCTTGTGTGATCGGCCGGCTCCCGGGTCTATGGCCGATCCGTGGTTTTACGATCTGCCGCCACCTAACCGCCTGTGTCGATATCACGTACACATTGTATTATCCAACCGGCTTTGAGCGGATATTCCCCCGCGCATAGGAGACAAACACCCCGGCAAAGTTAAGTAACGCAAAAATACGGAAACCTACGGTCATTACGCTTTGAAACGCGGCGGACTGCTCCGACGTAATTTGCACATGCCCGATAAACAGCGATAACAACAACAGTGCCACCCCCATGCTGAGCATCTGCCCCATGACACGCATCGCACCAACAAGCGCGGATGCCGTGCCCAGAAAGCGTTTTTCCACCGAACTCATGATGGCGTTGGTATTGGGTGAGGAGAACAGGGCGAACCCGAAACCCAGAAGCACCAGGACGCCTGCCAGAAACGGAAGCGGGGTGTTTCCGGTTAGAAAAGACAAGCAGAGCAGCCCGGCCGATGTGCACAGCATACCGATGGAGACCGGTATCCGCGGTTCGACTTTGTCTGAAATTCTTCCGGCCAGAGGAGAAAACAAGGCCTGTACAATCGGCTGGATGACCATCACCGTTCCCGCCTCCCAAGCGGTCATCCCCCGTACGGTTTGCAGGTAGATACTAAGGAAAAATGCGATCGAAAAGGTAGCTCCGTAATTAATCATTGCCGTCAGATTTGAAAACAGGAAAGAAGGATTTTTACGGAACAACTTTATTTCTAGAATCGGGTTGGCCCTGCCGGACTCCCATTTTATAAAAATGATAATTATAATAACACCGGCCACGGCTGATATAATTCCCGATATTGCCGGTAACAGTGAGATACCGACAATCAAGCAGGACAATCCTGCAGCGGAAAGCATTGTACCGGGAGTATCGAATTTACCCGTACGCTTTTCCGGTGAGTCCTGAGGGATAAAGATCAGCACAAGCGGCAGGACGATTATCCCGAGCAGGGCGGTAAAAACAAAGACACCCCTCCATCCAAGGTAGTGTGTAATAATTCCCCCGAAAAAGGGTCCGGCCGACGATCCGATATATACGGCCGCGGTATTGATTCCAATGGCCCTGCCCCGTTTCCCCGGGCTGAAAGCTGCGGTTACGATGGCGCTGGAGGTGGCGAAAACCATGGCCGCACCGATACCCTGTAACACCCGTGAAAAAATCAACATCCAGTCGAAAAGGGAAACCGCGGAAAGTCCCGAAGAAACAATATACAACAGTATTCCGTAGGAAAATATTTTTTTTCTGCCGGCCGTATCGCTGATTTTTCCGAGGGGTATAAGAAATACAGCAATAGTCAACAGAAACGAGGTAGCGACCCAACCGAGTATAACCGCGCTCATCTTCATTTCGCTGCCGATTACCGGCAGCACTATATTTACCGATGAGGCCGCAAACGTGGTCAGAAAAGAGGCGATAGTGGTAACGAGTAAGATAATTGCGGGATGTTCTTTATGAACATTGAATTTCATATGAATTTATTTTCCTTCTTTGTGTCATGGAAAATTCGTGATCGGGTGCTCCTGTCTTTATATCTGTTTATAATGGGACAAAAAATGGCCGATACGTGAAATGGCGATTTTCAAATCCGCAACGGTCGGCAGGAATACAATGCGGAAATGATCGGGGGAAGGCCAGTTAAAACCGGTGCCCTGCACCAACAGGACCTTCTCCTGGATAAGCAGATCAAGAATTAACTTCATATCGTCCCTGATGGCATAACGCTTGGGATCAAGCCGGGGAAATAGATACAGCGCGGCCTTGGGCTTGACGCAGGTTACACCGGGAATATCCGTCAACAGTTTGTGGCTGATGTTGCGCTGCTCATAGAGACGACCTCCCGGAGCGGTCAGTTCATTGATCGATTGATATCCTCCCAGTGCGGTTTGAATGGCCAGTTGGGCCACAACATTACTGCACAGCCGCATTGAGGACAATACTTCCAAACCTTCAATGTACTCCCGGGCAATGGATTTATTGCCGCTGATGATCATCCAGCCGGACCTGAACCCGGCCAGGCGGTGTACCTTGGAAAGACCGCCTAAGGTGATACAAAGTGCGTCCTCATTCAACGATGCCAGGGAAACAAAACTGTTGTCGTCGTAGAGTATTTCCTCATAGATCTCGTCGGCGAACAGTACCAGGTTATGTGCGGAAGCGAGTTTTACAATCTGTTCCAGAATATCCGGGGGATAAAGCGCGCCTGTAGGATTGTTGGGGTTGATGACCACAATACCCACGGTTCTATCGGTAATCTTTTTTCTGATGTCATCGATATCCGGGTTCCAATCGGATTTTTCATCACACAGGTAGTGCACCGCCTTACCGCCTGCCAGGGTGACGGCAGCCGTCCAGAGCGGGTAATCCGGAGAAGGGATGAGGACTTCATCACCGCTGTTTAACAAGCCCTGCATACACATCACAATAAGTTCGCTGACTCCGTTACCCAGGTAAATGTCCTCGACATCGACATCTTTAATGTTGAGTTTCTGCGCGTGCTGCATCACCGCTATCCGTGCGGGGAGAATACCTTTTGAGTCACTGTAACCCTGGGCGTCGTTTATGTTAAGGATAACGTCATGCACAATATCATCCTGGGCAAACAGGCCGAAGGGGGCGGGATTACCGATATTCAGTTTATAGATATGGTATCCTTCCTCTTCCAGTTTATTAGCTTCCTTGAGGACCGGGCCGCGGATGTCATAGCACACATCCTGTAATTTCTGGGACTGGCAAATATTTTTCATTATACACTCCTGGCAGTGAGTTTAAAAAACAATAGATTCATTTCATTGAAAAGTCAAGAGAGTGAAATCATTAATGCAGGGTCAATGACCTACCGGAGATAAAACGCTGGCAAACAAATGAATGTGGCTTGATTTTGTCCGTATAATGTGTAACCTATGCTCATGGTAGATTTGCATACCCATTCCACCCACTCGGACGGCTCTTATACTCCTCAGGGTCTGATCGAATACGCCAAAAAAATCGGGCTTAAGGCTATTGCGCTGACGGACCATGATGTAATCTCGGGACTGGAAGAGGCAAAAACACATGCCGTACGATCGGGAATGGCGTTCATTTTCGGTGTTGAACTGGAGGTTGAATATGATACCGGTGAATTCCATATGCTGGGGCTGGGGTTAAAAAAAAACCTGGCTTCTTTGGCAGCGGTTCTTGACGACATCCAGGCTGAACGGAAAAAACGCAACGGATATATTATAGAAAAAATGCGAACCGCCGGCATACCGATAACTTTACATGATATTGAAAAGTATGCCGGCGGCAATATAATTTCCCGGCTGCACTTTGCACGCTATCTTTGTGATCATGGGTATACGCCTTCCATAGACCAGGCATTCGCGCGCTATTTAGGAATGGGCCAAACCTTTTATGTACCCAAGAAGGTACTTACCCGTACTGAGGCAATCACTTTAATCAGGGAATCCGGCGGCCGGTCCATTGCCGCGCATCCGTACACATTGGGGCTTTCCCCGCCGGAACTGCAAGCCTTTTTGCTGCAATGCAAAGAAGACGGACTGGACGGAATAGAAGCCTATCACTCGGACTTCCCGCTGGAACGCTGCCGTGAACTTGAGGATTTTGCGCTTTCCCATGGTTTTATGGTTACGGCCGGTTCGGATTTTCACGGTGAAAACAGGAACGCGCGCAAACTGGGGCTTTCGGCCTCCGGCATGGAGATTCCGGACCGCTATGCCCTCCCCTTTCTGGAGGAATAATATTTTGGATATTGCAGTGAAACGGTTTATCTTTTAAACTAAAGCGGTAGACAGATGATCGAACGAATCGGCAAATGGTTTAACCAGAAAGTTAAAAATATCAGCTACGCCCTGGGTTTTTTCACCAATGTATTAAAAGAATCGTTCCTTTTTGTGCGTCAAAAACAGGTGGGCGTGAAAGTTCTGATCATGCAGATTTATTTTACCGGTGTTGAGGCGCTGAGTATCATCTCCCTGATCGCCCTGGCGCTCGGAGTGGTTATCATAATTCAAGGACTGTCGCTGCTGCCCTCATTCGGTCAGGGCAAGCTGATATATCTTATTATGATCATCATTATCACGCGTGAACTCGGTCCGATGTTGTGCGCCTTTATCATCATCGCCCGTTCGGGCACGGCAATTGCCACCGAGATCGGGAATATGGTGGTGAATCATGAAATCGAGGCCTATATATCCGTGGGTATTAATCCGATCTCTTATCTAGTTGTACCCCGGTTTTTCGGGGTCTCCATCACCCTGGTGCTGCTTACCTTTTATTTTAACTTTTTCGGGCTTTTCGCCTCTTTTTTAATTTCTCAGCTGATTACCCCGGTGGCGTTTACGGAATATTTCCAGAACCTGTTACAGGCCATGCACTTGAGTGATATCCTGTCATCATTAATTAAAAGTCTTGTATTTGGTATAATTATATCGATTGTGTCGGCTTATAACGGATTTAAGGTCCGGTTTGCCACCACGGAAATCCCGCAGGTGGTAATAAAGGCGGTCGGACAGAGTTTTGTGATTTGTATCATTGCCGATGCCGTTATCGCCTCGATTTTTTATATTATAAAGTAGTGAGGAGTATGGAAAATCTGATTGAGTTAAAGGATGTATCGGTTCTCTCCCAGGATTATCCCATGCTGCTGAATGTATCGGTAAACATTCCGCGCGGCCGGAGTACCATAATTATGGGGCCTTCCGGCTGCGGTAAAAGCACCCTGTTAAAGGTCCTGGCGGGAATCATTATTCCGGACAGCGGTGAGGTTATTCTTGAAGGACAGGATTACCATACCCTGTCTGAAAAACAGATCATGGACTTCAAAAAACGCAACGGTTTTGTGTTTCAGGACTCGGCCCTGTGGGCGAATAAGAATGTTTTCGAAAACCTGTCCCTTCCGCTGCGCTTTCACTTTCCCGCGCTTGATGCCGCCCGGATTGAACAAAAGGTAAAAAAAGCCCTTGAATATATCAATTTAAGTGATTCGGTCTCTCTCAGACCCGCCCAGCTTTCGATCGGGGAACAGAAAATGATTTCGTTTGTCAGGGCGCTGATAAACGATCCTTCGATCATATTTATGGACGAACCCACCCTTGCGGTTGATAATGATATGAAGGCAAAGCTGTTAAGCATGATAAAAAAGTTAAAGTCCGGCAGCAGTACCATCATCGCCGTTATTGCGGATTCCGTTATAACCTCCATGCTGGCCGATAATCTTATCATCTTAAAAAGCGGAATAATTCTGGCTCAAGGACCGTATCAGGAGGTAATCGGCAGCAAAAACAGTGAGATAAAAAACATTATAAAGGAAATCCTGCAAAAATCATCGAGTTATGATCAGGACCTCCTTGATCTGTTGAATGAATAATGTATTGAAAAGAGCCTGTTTTTGCACTACCTTTAGGAATAGATTGACAGATTGGAGGTGATTTGTCTAGACTGAAGCTATGAAATTCAGAATTAAGAACGCGGACAAGATTGTAGGCTTTTTCATTATAATTGCCGTAATAGGGCTGGCCTCAATTATTATTTTTTTAGGAATCAACCAACGCTGGTTTGCCAGAAACTATCATTATTACAGCATTTTCCACAGCGCGGCGGGTTTGAATCGTGGTATGGAAATCACCTTTAAGGGATTTGCCATCGGTAAGGTGGATACCGTGGAATTGAACGAGGATAACGAAGTAGTACTCAAATTCTATATCTATTCCGAGCACCACGACAAAGTCAATTTCAATTCGGTATTGGAACTGGCGGTAAGTCCGCTGTCAAGTTCCTTACAATTATATCCGGGAAAATACGGTAGTGCACCCCTCCCCGAAGGAGAACTGGTTCCTTCACTTGATACGGATGAAGGCAAGCGACGGGTAAAACAGGAGTTGGTGGTAATGCCGGAAAAAAGTGAGGATTCGCTTTCTTCCATTTTGACGAGTGTGGACGAGATTGTTTCAAATATTGATAAGGTATTAAACGACCACGTCGACGAGATTGATCAGGCGGTCAGTTCCTTCAGCCAGTTCCTCATTGCCCTGAATGAAGCGGCCAAGGGAAAAGGAAGCGGTCCGTTGAATACCATGTTTGTCAGTACCGCCGGTACCCTGCATAACATCAATCGGATAACGGGTGATCCGCATGGAATGCTTTCCCGGCTTTTGGACCCGGATGTAAACGCATCCATTCAACGCATTGTGGAAAACCTGGAAGAGTTCAGCCGTTATGTCCGCGGTACCGCTCCCCAAATCACCGGTATTCTGGAGAAGGGGCAGGACGCGCTTAAGGAAGGCAAAGCAGTACTTGAGGCTATCAAAAACAATCCCCTCTTAAAAGGCGGGGTAACCAAGGAACGTGAACAGCCGTCTACCATAAAGAGTTTCAGGGATGAGGCTTTTTAATGCTTCGCAAAATATTGTTCCTGTTTGTATGCGTATTTTTCCTGCCTACCTGTTCAACTGCGCCCAAACAACAGGAAACCATCACCGCAAAAAAAAACCAGGCCGTAGAATACACATCATACGGTAACGATTATTTTAACCAGGGGATCTACGATAAGGCACTCCAGTTTTTTAATCTGGCGCTCTGGCATAACATGGCCGTTGACAACGAACAGGGTATGGTACGTTCCTACAATTCAATCGGTAATGTATACCTGGCCATGAACGAATATGAGTTGGCTAATAGATATTTCATAAAGGCGTATGAGCTGGCCAAAAAAATGAATGATGCCGTCCTCCTTTGTTTGACGGTGAACAGCAGGGGGGAAACCTATTTAAAACAGCGGGATTTTGAGAAATCAAAGGAGCTTTTCCTGGAAGCCTTAAAATATGAGAAGCGGGGAGTACCGAAAGAAAATCTGGCCGTTGTCTATCATAACATCGGATCGGTATATAAAAAAATCGGCAAAAAGAAGGCCGCAATAAAATACATCAAAAAGGCTCTCGATATTAATCTTAGATTGAAGCGTTATGAAGAGGTGGCGTCGAACTATTATATGTTGGCATCGATTTACTCGGAACAGGAACATTATAAACAGGCGGTCCAGTACGCCGGACTCGCCCTTGATTATGATAAAAAAGTGGAAAACTCACTCGGCATAGCCAAGGATTTTCTGGCGCTGGGTCTGATCAGTCGGAAAAGCGGTGATAATCCCTCGGCCTATGAATATTTCCAAAAATCCTATAATGTCTACTGGGCCCTGGTAAACATATACCAGAATATGTCGATCCTTGCCGATCTGGAGACAATTATACATCACCTCATCCAGACCGCACAGGATCTCGGCTTTTCCAAGGATGTTATCGCCTGGAAAATGAAGAAAACCGAATTGGATGATATAAAACGAAAGGTGAGAAAAAGCGTACAACAATGAAAAAATCAAAGGACTCATTAGACAATAAACACAGGGGTATTCCCCTTCTCATTTCAGGGATTCTTTTCGGGTATATGAAATCATTTTTCAACCTTATCCGTTTTGGATTGGTACTTATTCTGCTTGGCGGCGTCAGTATGGGGGTTATTTTTCCGTTATGGTTCGTTTCAACCAATTTTAAAGGTGTATTTACCTTTGTCAGCCTGTGCGTCCTGATTTTTTTATTATGTGCTTTTGTCATATTCAAAATATACAAGATAATCAAACAGCACGGAATAATGGAACTGTTGTTTAAAATCGGTAAAATTATGCTTGTTTTTGTCTGCCTGGCATTAATTGGAATGATAATTGTTTTATACTCCCTTTATTTTGCTCCGGAAAAAACACCCGTCGGCTTTTTCTTGAGTGAATCACTCTTTATTTCAGTCCTCATTATTTCGATATTATATATATATATGTTGTCAAAACTGCGTACACATGAGCTCATCGCACAGGGGATATATCGTATTGTGATGACCATCACACTTTTAAGTCTCAGCTATTTTGTGCTTTTGATGTTGATGCAGAACCGTTTTCTGCATTTTTGCTTTGCATTGGTGCTTTATGTAACCTGTTTCGGCTATCTGCTTTATGGTCAAAAGAATGCTTTCAAGAAACAAAAACATACCTCAGTTGCATAAGGTATTTTCCATTTTCTTTGCCTTTGCATTTATAGCGGCTGCCCCCCTCGGCGCAGAATATCCTCAGATATATGTCCTGACAAACCGCGATGTGATTTTTAAACAGCTGCAGGAAGATATTAAGCGGTATTACGCAGCAAAAAGCAGGGGGAAACACCAGAAAATACCGGTATTAAGCTTTTTTCGCTATCGGTTGAAGGATACGGATGATATTTTTACGCTTTCAGCCAAGTTGAACCTGCCTTATGATACCATTGCTACACTCAATCACATTGCCAATCCCGAAGAACTTACCGAGCATGCATATATATTAATACCCAACATTCCCGGTGTCTTTGTTCCCCAAAAGCCAGTATCAGACCTGGATAATATAATGATCGGTTGGCGTATGCAAAAATACGATACGGCAAAGAAGATTTATCTCTGGAGAACGGGAATACAGGAAGAGTTCCTTTTTTTTGAAGGTGAACGTTTCCATAGTATTGAAAGAGCCTATTTCCTTAAAATACTTTTTCGTTTTCCCCTTGATAAGGTGCGCCTGACCTCACGGTTTGGGGTGCGCTCCGATCCTTTTACCGGACATCCGTCTTTTCATAATGGGATTGATCTGGGAGTACCGGTGGGAACCCCTGTGTATGCCGCGAAGGACGGTACGGTAATAGAAACCGGATACAGTAAGGTTTATGGTAATTATATTGTGCTTGACCATGCGGGAAATTATCAAACCGTGTATGGACATCTGAGCAAAATACTGGTAACCTTACATGAAAAAGTGCAAAGCGGAGTGATAATTGCCAAAAGCGGAATGACAGGCAGATGTACAGGGCCGCATCTTCATTTTGAGATAAGGCGCAAAGGTGCTCCCGCCGATCCGGTGCCGCTTTTACCGACAAGAGAATAGCATGAAAAAAGGTATTTTTTTTCTGACAGTTTTGTTAATCATCCGGACCGGTATACTCATTGCAGAAGAGATTCCCGGTCCGTTGAAAGCGGAAATCGGCCTTAAAACCGATACGGATTACGAAATATCCGAAGCAATCGGTTTTCGGGAGTATGTTTCATTGTACCTTGAGAACAGCAACAAGTTTTTAAACGGCATTCAGATCGAAGTGACCGTTTCGAATGAACTGAAAGAATATGCCGATAACTGTATGCTGGTCATCTATAAACAGGCAAAAAAAATATCAAAGAATAATTCGGTCGTATATCAATGCACGCCACTTTTCAGCACAACCTTACCGTATAAAAACAAGATCTACTTAAAAATTCCGCTTTCCGGCACAAAATCCGAAAATACCGCTGAAAATGATGACTCCTTTTTTCTTACCGATCCGGTGTCGGTTTATGATTTCCCTCTGCTCGTCACCATTGTGGCCCTGGATGCAAGCATAACCTCCCGGATACGCACTCCGAATATCTATCTCGCGGTAAAACCGGTTATCACTGCCATGGGTATTTTGCATTTGTCCGTGCGTACGCCGCAAAACCGGGCGCTTCCCTATGAGGTTGATATTGACGGTCACAAGATATCGAATGCCGCCGACGAGATTGTGCTCGCGGCGGGAATTCATAACATTCGTATCAACTCTGATATGTGTAAAGAAATTAACGGCACCTTCGCAATCCTGTCCGGTAAAACAACCCGTTTGGAATTTGCCTTGGAGCTGCAAACTACATATATTATAATTGATGTACCAAAAGGGACGATTTTCTATCTTGACGGGAGGAAAATATGGTATTCCCGGCAGAGAAAAATCTCCATAAAAGAGGGTGTGCACAGTATTGTGATGAAAATTGATGATATGAGCGTTTCAAAAAAATTCACCGCAGAACGCGGTAAGATATATACAATTTCTTTAATTTTTAATATAATTATTAAGGAAGATTAAACGTTTTTTGAATTGTGTCGATAATAATTGTGTCGGTGCATAATATAGTTCCCCTCCCAGTTTACTATATTTACCGACACTAAAACCAAGGGGCCGGTTACTTGTAACCAGCCCCTTTTTTATCTCTCTTTTTACCTGAAATCGGCATTCACTTTGATCTTGACAAAGCACGGACAGCTTACTATTGTAATTACATGCATAGAACAAGAAAACGAACAATTATCATTAATATATTATTAGGAGTCACCATCGTTGCCGCTATCCTCATGGGAATCGCCCTGGGTGCGGGTATCGCCGATGTCATCAATATACAGCCGGAACTTGGCAGTAAGCAGATGGCTGAGGTATCAAAAATATACGATATAAACAACAATCTCATTACTGAATTGTTTTCTGAAGAGAAGCGTAACTGGGTAAGTTATAATGAAATACCGCAGTGCCTTGTCCAGGCATTAATTACCAAAGAAGATCGGGAGTTTTACGAGCATAACGGATTCAGCATGTGGAATATGGTACGCGCGTTCTGGAACAACCTTACGGGCGGGTATTTTTCAGGGGGAAGTACCCTTACCCAGCAGATTGCCGGATTTTTATATACCAATCGTACCGAAAAAACAATTTTTCGCAAGATCGCGGAATTATGGTTCGCGCTTCAACTTGAGAAGAAACTGTCCAAAGAAGAAATTCTGGAGTTATACCTAAATAAGATGTATTTTGGCCACGGGTGTTATGGCGTAG
This sequence comes from uncultured Spirochaetaceae bacterium, assembly GCA_964634205.1. Classification (GTDB taxonomy): domain Bacteria; phylum Spirochaetota; class Spirochaetia; order SZUA-6; family RPPD01; genus JAFGGG01. Next base: position 18,535 of record CAZWKE010000036.1, on the reverse strand, counting down.
AGGCCGCGTCTCAGTATTATTTTAATCATTCGGTAAAGCAGATTACTCCGGCCGAAGCCGTAATACTTGTCGATACCCTTTCCAACTGGACGTTAACCTCCCCTTTTAAAGATCCCGAACGGGCACGTAAGATGCAGCGAAATACCCTTAATGATATGGTTGAATTGGGATACTTGACACAACAGGAAGCTGACGATTCGTTTAACCAGTATTGGAAGAATTTCGACATCACCCGCGCCGGTATCAGTGCTTTTTTGGCAAGGGAGGATAAAGCCCCCTATTTCAGTTCGTATGTGCAGCAGGAACTGGAAGAAATCCTTATGGGTGATATGAATATTTATCAGGACGGTCTTGAAATCTATACTACCCTGAACCTTCAGTATCAGGAGGTGGCACAACACCTGATGGAAAAGGCAATTGATGATTTCAATGCCGAGTTTAAGGACGCTTCCCTGTCCAAGCACGAGTATGCGGATGAAACCTACCTGCCTATTGTCGATTTACTCTCGTTGACCGTAAATATGCCCCAACTGCATACCACAAAAAAACGACATATGCAGGATGTCATCAATTATTACGGTGATGACATAGATCCGACGGTCAGCCTGGTAACCTCAATGTTCGGACTCGCCGATGCCAAGGAAGTCTCACAAAAGGCATATAAACGGGAGATGGAGCGTCAAAAACGCAGCAGCGTTCAGGGCGCCTTGGTGAGTCTGGATGTTTCCACCGGGCATATCCTGGCCATGGTGGGGGGAAGAGAGTATTCTCCCGATAGTTCGGTGAATTACGCGACCCAGTCGGCGGTTCAGCCGGGGTCATCGTTTAAGCCGTTGTTTTACTCGGCCGGCATTGAAAGAAAACTTCTTACAGAATCAACAATGCTGAAGAATAAAAAGCAGGTGTTTTTTACGCCGACGGGACCGTATATTCCCAAGAACTACGGTGGAAGTTACGGGGAGGACGTCACGGTACGTCAGGCCCTTGCACATTCACTCAACCTTCCCGCAATTAATGCTTTACAGATCATTCGTTTTGATCCCGCAATCAGTATGGCGAGTTCATTACTGGGATATACCGATCCTGAAGAAATCGATAAGGTTTTTCCCCGGGTGTATCCGCTTGCGCTCGGCATTATCTCAACCTCACCGTTGCGGATGGCACGGGCATTTGCCACCTTCCCAAATCATGGCCGGGCTGTCCAGCCGATTGCGATTCGCTTTGTAAAAGACCGCAAAGGAAAGATAATCTTTGAACCGGAAAAAGAGGCATTGGCGCGTCAGCAAAAAGAGGGTGACGCCTTACAACTCATGAGTCCGCAGACCGCCTATATAATGACGGATATCTTAAAGACTTCGGTTACCGGCGGAACAATAAGCCTTGCCAGAAGAGAATATCTTATGCATTCAAAACATGTGTTTGCGGGCAAGACCGGTACCACTCAAAACTGGCATGATGCCTGGACAATCGGGTTTTCACCGCAGATAACCACCGCGGTCTGGTTCGGGTTTGATAAGGGCGGCCACTCACTGGGGACCTTAAACACCGGTGCAACGGTTGCCGCACCGGTGTGGGCGCAATTTATGGCGGAAGTTCATAAAAACCTCCCCGTAAAACATTTTGTAAGACCGGGCGGACTGATCGATGTTACCGTATGTGAAGCCTCGGGGAAACTTCCCTCAAAGTATTGTCCGCCGGAGGAGCTCCGTAAAGATGTATTTATGATCGGCACGGAACCGACGACCATCTGTGACGTGCATAAATTCCGCATGGACAGGACACAAGGTACCCTGATCAAACTACAGTCCGATTTTGACCTGCACGAGCAGCTGACACCGGATGATATGCTTGATGAACTTAAGCCGGAGGGTTATCAGGATGAAAATCCACCATCCATGAATAATCCGGCTGCGGATAATTCAGACCGGAATCAGGGGAAAGAAAAACCGGATAAACCAAAACCGGATAAACCGCCGACGCATGACGATGCCGTAAAACCGGATGATGAGGGTGGTTATCTGTTACAGGATGAGTAATATTGCATTATGAGAATAGAAACAAATAAAGTAATCATAAAAAAAAGAGTCAGGGGTGAGTTACGCGAAATACCGGTGCTTATGGAAAGCATGCGCAGCTACGGTCAACTGACCCCTATCATCATAAACAGGAATAATGAGCTCATTGCGGGGAACAGAAGGCTTGAGGCGGCAAAACGCCTGGGTTGGAACTCTATTGACGCCATCGTAATAGATAAAGATGATGATATTGAAATGCTTGAGCTCGAGCTTGAAGAGAATATTCAGAGAAACGACCTGACCGGTGATGAAATATCGATGGGATTTTCACGGTTGGAAAAATTAAGAAACCCTGGATTTTTTCGCCGGATAATCAATTTTTTCAAACGACTTTTCAGACGGATATTCGGGGGGAAACAATAACACCAAGGGGTTTTATGAAAAAGACGGTTTGCATGCTGTATGGCGGAAAATCCGGCGAACACGAGGTCTCAAAACAATCCGCGGCTTCTATTTTAAAGTATATCAATAAAGATAAATATAGAATTATCCCTATCGGCATCAAAAAGGACGGCACCTGGCATGTCCAGGAAGAGCCGCTCATCGAAAATGATCCGCAACGAGGGGATTGCCTTGCCATAACAAAGAATAATAATCCTGTGACGCTTATTCCAGAAGCGGGTATACTGTATCTCGGACAAAACCTGGGAATCGATATTATCATCCCCGTATTGCATGGAACCTTTGGAGAAGACGGCACCATGCAGGGTTTTTTTGAAATCCTCAATATCCCCTATGTCGGCGCCGGTGTTCTGGGCAGTGCTCTTGCCATGGACAAGGAAAAGGTAAAGGTACAGTGGCGGGCGGAAGGATTGCCCGTATTGGATTATCTTATTGTACGAAAGCATGAGTACCCGGTATTAAAGCAAAATCCGCAGGATCTGATCAACAGGCTGCGGGAAAATAAGCTTACCTACCCCCTGTTTATTAAACCCGCCGCAATGGGTTCATCGGTGGGGGTAGAAAAAGTGGATAAAGAAACCGATCTGTTTTCTTCACTTGAAAAGGCGTTTGTTTATGACCGAAAAGTGCTTATTGAGCAGGGAATTACGGCCAGAGAAATCGAGTGCGCGGTTTTGGGCAACGATAGTCCCGAAGCCTTCGCTCCCGGAGAGGTAATCCCACACCATTCTTTTTATAGTTATAAAGCAAAATATCTTGATCCGGACGGTGCGAGCGTACAAATACCGGCGGCGCTGCCGGAACATATCCGGGAAAAAGTGGAAAAGTATGCCGTTCATGCCTACACCTCGGCGGAGGTAACCGGAATGGCCAGGGTTGATCTGTTTTATGAAGAGAAATCCGGTAACCTCTACTTGAATGAAATAAACACCATTCCGGGATTCACCAATATCAGCATGTTCCCGAATTTATGTGCGCATGGCGGTCTTGCATATACGGAGTTGATCGATAACCTGATTGAATTGGGATTTGAACGCAGCACGCAGAAGCAGGACCTTGTTTATTCACTCAACGAATAAAAAAAGATTAAAAACGAAGTTTCAGGGTAATAATCGTCAAATCACTGCTGCGCAGTTGATTTACGATTGAGTCAAAGCGGACATTTACCTTCTCGCAGGCTTCACTGAGATAAGAAAGATAGTACAAACCCAGTTCGGAATTAACCTGCTGCTCGGGGATGCCCTTATAAAAGTCGGTAAGACTTTTTTCCTTTAAATCAATTATTTTTTTTGTATCAACACTCTGTTTTAATTCGCGGTACTCCGATTCACGGTTGAAAATGGTTAATTGCAGCCGGTTCATGGTACCGATGGAACCGCTTTTTCCCCCGATCTGCCATGAAATATAAATACTCTCGTTAAGCCGTTCGATTTCATGCAGAATCCGGTTGCGTAGGTCAATATTGTGGAGGACTTCCTTGCTGTCTATGGTTCCCTTGTAATTTTTCTTGATATAACCCTGAAGGTTTGAGTTTTCCGCATTAATCGCCAGTTCCATGATCATCAGTGACAGATATTCGGCAATTTTGGATTTTTCAAGGTATTCTTTTAATAATTCACGTATCTGTGAAATCAACACAAAATATTCTTGCGAGCTTTTGAATTTGGTGAGGATAAACCAGGTAAACGGCCTGAGATTATTGATATATTTGTCAACAATATAGAATTTTACGGTCTTTTCTTCCGGCAGCAGGTTATCATCAAGTTTGATGCTTTCATTTATCGTTGATAATATATCCTGCTTAACCTGATTGATGATGCCGGGATCTTTTGTAATGATGCTTTCCAGATAATTATCATTTATTTTTGTTCTTTCATCAATTATGTAATTTGGTTTGATGCGGTTCCATTTTTTTATCAGTTCTGAGTTGATCACCCTCTTAAACACGGCATCATCCAACTGTTTATACAGGATACCGAAGACCACAAGCTTGGATAAATCCATTATTTCGTGGCGTTTGGAAACAAACTCACTTCGGGATATTTCCAGCTTGGAAATATAGTTGACCAGAATCATTCGTTGGATGGATTGCGGAGAAAAAATATCCAAGGAAATTCCATACTCTTCCATATTGTCGGCCATCTTGAAGCGAGTGAGTTTTTTGTTGTGCTTAATGAAAAAATTTATCCCTTCACTGGTAAGGATTATTTTCAGCGGGAGATTCAGGAAAGACTTCTTTTCTTGTAATGCCATATTATTCAACCAAACTTTTCTTCTGTATCGTTAATTCCATATTAGCGTAATTATCTACTAAATATCAATAGTTATTCACCCTTAACTTACCAATGATCAAAGGCGAACACCCGTTTGAATGATTTTCTTGGTGTCGGTTCCGGTTCTGTGCCTATATGTCCGATTAATAACAGCAGGACCGCCCGCATGGCAAAAGGAACCGTTAAAATCTCCTTGACCTCCTGTTCGTCAAAAGTTGAAATACAACAGGTACCGAGGCCTTCATGGATCGCTTGAATCATCATAAAGGAAAGCGCAAAGGTAAGATCAATCGGATATGAAAGCTGCCCGTTCGGCATACGGTAATCGATATTGGTAGTACAGGCAGTAATAATGATCGGGGCGGTCCCCACATGCTCCTGACCGAATGAGGCCTCCTGAATTCGTTTACGTACCTCTTTTTTCTGGACTACGATAAATCTCCATTCCTGCCTGTTTTTCGCGGATGGGGCCCGCAGTCCGGCTTCCATAATTCTTGTCAGGACATCCTTTTCTATAGGTTGCTCCTGGAAATGCCGGATGCTTTTCCGTCTTACCAGTTCCGGAAGTATATCCATTTGTATACCTCTCTTTTTTAGTATTTAAAGCTTCTTGACGAGCTTCGCTACTTTACCTATTCTATTATCCATGAATCGTCGAATACTGTTTCTGTTTCTCTTATTTTTAATATCGGTAACCTCTGGTTTTTCTCAAACTTCGTTTTTTGAACTTAGAAACGATATTATAAAAGATTTAAGAATATTGCAATCAATTTATCCCAGAAATGAGGGATCGGCCCAGGAAAAGAAGGTTTTTGAGTTGATAACACAACGCTTGGGAGAGCTGCGGATTCATTATGATATGCATAACTTCCGGCGCTCTGAACGTAATCATTCTTTTTCACAATATATTGAGGCAACATTACCGGGTGAGAAAAAAGATACCATAATTATATGTGTTCCGGTAAATAATCGTCCGCAGGCGGAACGAGAAATGGCAGGATCCATAAATATTGCCCTGGGATTGGCATTCCTGAAATATGCTCATTCCATCCCCCTTCCGGTTACCGTGAAGGTATTGTTTTTGGGGGCTGAGTACGGCAACGAAGATTATTATCCAATGGGGTCCCGCCTGTTTCTAAACAGTTTTTTCCCGGAATATAATGCACTGGTACTCTATCTTAATTTTGAGAAAGTACCGAAAAAGGTTGTGATAAAAAGCGGGGCCAACGGTATTGTTGCGCCGTATTGGCTTATCAATAAATGTGCCGAGGTATTTCGTACATCGGGTGTTCAGTTTACGATAAAGGGAAGTCAGAACCAGGCTTTCCGCACCGGTTTAAGCGATGAGAAAACCATTATCTCACCCTATCTTACGGCAGGGTATCCCGCCTTGAGTTTTACGGGTGAGTATGCGAAAATGACGGAAAACGAGGTTTCCGAGTGGATTTTATCATTTGTGTTGTCTTTACAGGATTTCCTCCCTTCCGTAAAACAAGGCATACCGGGTCTGCAGGAATGGGATTATCATTATTTATTTTTTCAGGTTTTTAATTTTTATTTTATTTTAAGCGAAAAAATATTAATCATCATTATTATCGCCGTCATCTCCATAATGATTCTCTATGCATTTTTCAGAACAAAAAAGCTGAAAAAATATCTTATTACCCTGAAAAATAATGTCTGGAGCATCCCCGTTTTTTTTGGATTAGTATTTATAATTTTAATTATTTCAACATTTTGCCTGGATATTCTTCTTGTCGTACGTTCATTCCCCGACTTATGGATGTCTATTCCGGCGGTATTTTTTGTCACAAAAATAATACTATGCCTGTTATTCAGTACATTTGGATATATGGTGCTGAAAAAATATAAATTTTCAAAAAACGGCAGTTTCTATACCATCGCCGCCCTCTTGTTTTTGATAGTAACCGTTTTTATAGTTGCCTTAATTAATATTTCATTCACCTATTATTTTTTATGGGCGTTATTCTTCATTTTTTTATTCAGCATTACCAGGAAGAAATATTTAAAGATAATGTTTTTGCTGGTATCACAGTTCTGGATAATCATAGCGGTTATCGATTTTTTAACACTACCGGAGTTACAGATCTGTAAAGCACTTATATTCTCTCCCGTTATAGGGAACCTGTTTTTTACGATAATAATTATACCCTTCATCCTTTTGCTTATCCGCATACGATTTTTATTTCGCTATTCCGGAACAAAAAGACGTCCCGGAATGTCCATCATTTTGGGTTCAAACCTGCTGTTTGTTATCTGTATTCTAACCGGGTATATTCTTTTATATGATCCCTTCAATACAAACAATCCACAGGTTATCACGGCGGAACGGCTGATAGATCCCCTCCACAAAAAGAACAGTTTATTAATTTCAAGCAGGGCACCGTTAGGGAAACTGCAGTTGTTGTATAATAAGCGGAAGTATATAATCGATACCTCTGCCAGGCAGGAAAAAATAACATTTAACGATTATCCGGAGTATTTTTCCTCTGCATTACAAAGCGTGGGGTTCCTGAACCGAAAAAATGTTACCCTTTCGCTTGAATCCAAGGGGAATCCGCTTCGTATATCGGTACGCGTTGGTTCAGGTGATCAGTTTGTTCTTTATGACTCAAATTTTCCGTATTACCGGGCACAGAGCGGAAAAGAATATACCGTCTCAATAGGGAAAAACCCGCCTAATCCATTAAAACTGGAGTTGACCTTACCAAAGAACCGGCAGTTTACCGTCAATGTTACCATAGAATATGATAAGCCGCCTGTTTCATTATCCCTGCAGGGCAATTCCGTTATTCTTAAGCCGTATATGACACTTAACAAAAGTATAGATATAAATACATAATTATGCTACATTAAAAAAGCAATGGAACAGCCGAGGATTTTTTTTCACGCGGATATCGATGCGTTTTTTGCAGCTGTTGAACAGGCTGATAATCCACCGTTAAAGGGAAAACCGGTTATTATCGGGGCATTACCGGGTAACCGGGGGGTGGTGTCCGCATGCTCCTATGAAGCGCGGGCATTCGGCATTAAATCCGCGATGCCCATCTCACAGGCTTTTAGAAAATGTCCGCAGGGAGTATATCTGCCCGTACGAATGGAGCGTTATGCCGCGGTCTCAAAGATTGTAATGAATATTTTGCAGGATTTTACTCCCTGTTTACAACAGATATCCATCGATGAGGCATTTATGGATATGTCGGGAACTGAAAAACTCCTGGGCGTTCCGGAGCGTGTTGCCGAAAAGATGAAGGCACTTGTAAAAAAACAAACCGGGCTTACTATCTCTATCGGAATTGCCTCCAACAAATATCTGGCCAAAATTGCGTCTGATTTCAAAAAACCTGATGGGTTGTGCAGAATTGCACCGGGGGATGAAAAGTATTTTATGCGGGAACTTCCGTTAAAATCTCTCTGGGGTCTGGGGAAAAAAAATCTTTCACGCCTGCTTGATTATAATATCACTTCGGTTGCAATGCTTCAGTCTTTTTCTCTGCATATGCTTTCCGGAATGTGCGGGAAGTCAATGGGACGGTTTTTATATACCGCCTGTCGGGGAACTGATCCCGGTATTTTCCAGGAACAAACCAAAAGCCGTTCGATCAGCAGTGAGGTAACATTTGATGTTGATCGTAAGGATGCAGAGGGTCTGCAACGAACACTCCTTGATCTTTCCCAGGAAGTCATGTTCAGACTTATTCATAATAACTATAGGGCAAAAACGGTAGCCTTAAAGATACGGTTTGCGGATTTTGTTACCGCGGCCACCCAGACAACATTAAAACACTGTATAAACTCATCAGAGGAATTATACCGGGTTGCCCGCGGTTTGTTCTTAAAAAAGTGGAATGAGAAACAACCGGTCAGGCTGCTGGGAATAAGTGCATCAAACCTGGAAAAGGGAGATTCATTACAACAGCCCGGATTGTTCGAATACGAGGAAGATAAGAAAAATAAAGTGGAACAGGCCGTTTATAATATCAAAAAGAAAATGGGAAAAGTAGCATTAACCAGGGCGAATCTTCTTGAAAATAAAAAGAAGAACAAGCGTTAATCACTTTTTATCTTTTTTGATATGCAGATCAAGCTGCGGAAAAGGAATAGTGATATTTTGTTCCTTAAAGCTTTTCCAAATTTGAAGATTGGTCCATGAGGTTGCCTCAATTTTATCTATGGCATTGCTTATCCATGTCCAAAGTTCTATTTGAATACCGGAGTCCTGGAATTCCCTGATATATACCCTGACGGGTTTTGACGGCAGTCTGAAAGGATTATCCCCGGCCACTGCAAAAAGAATTTCCCGCGCACGTTCCAAATCAGTTGCATAGGAGACCTGTATCCGGTTGATAATGACGATTTCAGGAAATTTATAGGAGTAGTTGTGAATATGTTGATCAACAAGATTGGAATTGGGGACGATCAGTGTCTCATTGGTGAGTGTATTAATTACCGTTGAACGAAGCCGTATTTTAAGAATATCCCCTTCGATTCCGCCGACAATGACCCGGTCTCCTTCCTGGAGCGGACGCTCAACGATAATAACTATGCCGGCAAAAAAATTGGCCACTAAATTCTGCAGCCCGAACCCAATCCCGATTCCCAATACCCCGATTAATACGGCAAGCGCGGAAAGATCAATCCCGATAAAGGAGAGGCCTATTAAAACACTGAAAACAAAAACCAGATATCGTGAAAGCCGGGAAACCCCGAATTTGGCCGATTTATCGATTGCGAGTTTTTTTAATAATTTGGTGTCCATCAGGTTTTTAAGGTATTTGGAAATGATATGCGCAACATAGAAAATGGGAATAAGAAGAATCAGGGTAATGATTGATATTTGAGTAGAACCGGACACAAAAAACGGTTTTTGAAATATCTCCAGGACATCATATACATACTGGGGTACCTGGAAGTTAAAGTATATTCCGATAATGAAGAATGCAGACAACAATGTTATTATTCTAAGAATTATTTTAAGCGTGCGGTTGATTTTTGCAACTGTTTTCTCGCGCAGCCGCAGGCGTTTTATGATTATTTTTATGCTGAATAAGCGGATGAGTCGGATTAAAAGCAGAACGCCCAGTAATGGAACAACGATTTTTAAAAACATATCCACCGGTACTATTTTTATCTTCCCGATAGAGAATGAGAATCCTGCTATTTCAGAAATCAATTCGCCCATTATCCTGATTTTCGGCAGAAAAAGGGCGGGGATTGATTATAACAAGACTTTTTGATTAATTATTCATGTAACAGCGGGCACCACTCAGGAATAACGGAAGGATTATCGAGTTTGGCGCCGTAGAGTGTGGGATGATAACAATAGGTATGAGAGATTTTCATGAAAAATCTGCATTCCCTACATGACGAAAAATTTAGCTCAGCCATTATCGCTCCTTGTTGGGTATGTTTATATTCCCTGCATTTATAAAAGTAGAAAATTCTGGGCGATTTTGCAAGTATTTTTAAAAGTCATAATATTTTATGTTTTCCACTTGACCAAAGCCGGGTATGTGGGTAATTTTTCTAAAAAAAGGAGCAGTAAATGAATGAGGAACTTCTTAAACTTATTAAGAAAAACGATAAGAAAATCGTATTATTGGTAATGGATGGTCTCGGCGGCCTGCCCATGCAACCGGGCGGAAAAACCGAGTTGGAGACCGCTAATACGCCTCATATGGACAAAATAGCCGCAGAATCCGAGTGCGGACTGCATATTCCCATCGATTACGGAGTCACTCCGGGCTCGGCACCGGGGCACCTTGCCCTCTTTGGGTATGATCCCCTTGAATATCCCATCGGCAGGGGCGTGGTGGCTGCCACCGGAATCGGTTTTCCGATGAAGCCTAAAGATGTTGCCGCCAGATTGAACTTTGCCTCCAGAGATGAAGAGGGAAACATTACGGATCGCAGGGCCGGAAGAATAGCAACCGAACTATGTGCCGAACTCTGCGAGCATGTGAGTAAAAATGTATCCATTCCCGGTATAGAGGTTTTTATTAAACCGGTAAAGGATTACCGGGGAGTGGTTATTTTTCGGGGCGAGGGATTATCCGACCATGTAAAAGATACCGATCCGCAGGCTACAGGGGTAAAACCGCTGGAACCCGAAGCGACCTCTCCCCAGGGTAAGAAAACAGCGGAGGTGTCCGCGGAGTTCATAAAACAGGCGTTCCAGGCGTTAAAGGGCAAGCATCCGGCAAATGCGATTCTTATGCGTGGTTTTGCCGAGCTGCCGCATATCCCCTCCATGAGCAGTCTGTTTAAGTTCGATCCCCTTTCCCTGGCCGTCTATCCCGATTATAAAGGAGTCAGCAGACTGGTGGGAATGAGCGTAATTGAAGATTTAAAGGATTTAGGTCAGCAGATGAAGGTCCTTAAGGAAAACTGGGATAACCATGACTTTTTCTTTGTCCATCATAAATATACCGATTCAAAAGGTGAAGACGGCAACTTCGATGCCAAGGTTGCGGAGATAGAAAAGGTCGACGCAGTCATTCCGGAAATTCTTTCGCTTAACCCCGATGTGCTGATAATAACCGGAGACCATTCTACCCCGGCCAAAATGAAATCACATTCATCTCATCCGATTCCATTTTTAATTCATGCGGACAATGTACGCGCGGGCCGGGCACATCAGTTCGGTGAGGGTGCCTGCGCACAAGGTGCCTGGGGTGGTATAGTAAAAACACGACATCTGATCTGGTTGGCCATGGGGTATGCGGACAAGATCAAAAAGTTTGGTGCCTAAGCAAAGGTGAACATTGATTAAAGCGTGATTTGGTATGCAACAAAAAGTATTATTCATCTTTAGTGATGAAACTTCCTTTGTAACCCATCGCATGAAGTTGCTTGGTGATATCTTGTGCCTGTTTGTAGGTATAGGTATTTTTTACGACCACACGGAAGTATGTTGTATCTTTGATACGCTTTTCCATAATGTGCGATTGTATTCCCCTTTCGGCTAATTCGCCTATACGCAAATCAGCATTTTTTAAGACACGAAAACTCCCTACACAGACAATATATGGCAGTATGTCCTGTTTCTGTTCCTGCGCTTCAGGTTGTTTATTGTTTTTTGCTGCGGTTATCGTGTTGTTTCCCAGGAACCGGTATGGTAACGGGTAAAAATCTATGGCGGCTGTTGAAGTATCTGCCGGATGTAACAGCCGTTTCGCCAATTCATATTCCGGACTGGTACTGTAATCGGTTTTCAGCGTTTCAAATACGGACCGGGCTGAGGTTTTATCTCCTTTACCGAGGTATAATTCGATAAGCTCAAGCAGGCATTTTGGAATTATCGGCGATCCCCGGAATTTGGTTTCCATCTTCAACAACAACCCGATGGCCTTATCCTTTTGCTGTGAGATGATATATATTTTTGTCATTAAAAACGCCGTATCGGCATAGACCTCGTTATCCGTCAGTACGGGTTTTACCGTATAAAGCCAGTCCTGGGCCCGCCCGTATAAACCTTGCGCCAACAGCAGCTTGGCGGGATTAAGCAGGACCGGATTGTTCTTCCACATACTAAGGTCGGCAAATGCAAGCTTGTAATAATCAAAGGCCTGGTCAAGATCCCCCAACAACTCATATAAGAGCGCAATTCGCTGTTCAAGCCGGTGTTTGCTTGCCCGGTCCTTGATGACCGAAAGGTATTGCTCATATACGGAAAGAATGGTAAAGGGATTTTCTTCAATTTCACCAAAGTGCAGTAACAACTGATAGAAATTGGGATTTCCGGTGTTTGCTTTGAACCACTCTTGATACAGCAGGGATGCCTGGGCCAGTTTACCTGCTTTTTCAAGCTCCTGGGCGTCCTTTAAATTGATGACACTCGAATCCGTATAGGCATATACGGCAAGCAAGAGAAAAAAAATGACGGCAAAAAAGATTTTATTTCTTTTTATTTTTCTTTCCCTTCTTCGGTTCCATGATCCCTGTTTCCTCAGATTCCGGTTCCTGCTGATCTTTGAGTTTCTGTATTTTTTTATTCTTCTTTCTCATTCCGCTGAAAAGTGAAATCGGAAGTGTTACGAGCGCACCTATCAAAAATGAAATGATGATAATCAGGAACCCCGGCACATTTTCGAAGGTATAGAATCCAAAGGATACGTTTGTCTTATAATCAAGGTTAAGCCCGATAAAAACAACAAACAGAACAAGTATGACCAGTACGGTTAAAAATTTCCACGGCATATGACTGCCTCCTTTCTGATTAACTGCATAGCTTTGCGTAAAAGGTATTCCCATGCACTTCTGAAAGTTTCACCGAACAAAAAGTGCCGATAAGCGCACCATCGCCGGGGAATACCACCATATCATCATGTTCCGTGCGTGCAAGCAGTTCATCGGTATTATTTTTTGAAATCCCTTCTACCAGCACCGGGACCTTTTGCCCAAGTTTTGCCAGTTTACGCTTACGGGAGATATCCGATTGCAGGGCTATGATTTTCTGCAGCCGTTCTATCTTTATTTCATGCGGAACAGAATCCTCAAACCCGTAGGCCTCGGTACCCTCGCGGGGATTATAATAATAAGTAAATGCGTCATTAAATTGAGCGGTCTTCATCAGCTCGCACGTCATCCGGAAATCCTCTGCGGTTTCACCTGGGAACCCTATTAGAATATCGGTAGTAATGGATACATCACTAACAGCATTTTTTATAGATTCGATAAGTTTCAGATACAATTCACGTGTATAACGGCGTTTCATACGTGTTAGAACGGTATTCGAGCCGTGCTGTACGGGCAGGTGTATGTGTCTGCACAACCGGGAATGATTCTGCAGCAGCGTAATAATCCCCGGAGAAAAGTCCTTTGGATGAGAAGTAAGGAAACGAACCCATTGTATATTGTGAATATTATTTACCACTGTACGCAGAATATCGGAGAAAAGAACGGTACTGCCGTTGCCCGTATATTTATATGAGTTTACATTCTGCCCTAAAAGCGTGATTTCCTTTATTCCCTGATTATCCAGGTTGGTAATCTCTTTTATTACGGCCTGCGGTTCCCTGGATACTTCACGACCACGAACGTAGGGTACAATGCAGTAGCTGCAGAAATTATTGCATCCATGCATAATGGGGATAAACGATTTGAATCCACCCAGGGTGTGGGTTTCGGCAAAACGATAGTCGCCGTCTTCCGTGAGGCACATGGAACGGCCGTTTTCCCGTACCCGCCTTATGGCGGAGAGTATATCGGGTTTGGCAAAGCTCCCCGCTACGATATCGATCTCCGGGTATTTCTGTTGTAAGTCCTTTTTCAAACGCTGCCCCATACAACCCATGATAATGAACGTAAATGACCGTCTGGATTTTTCACTCCGGTAATAGCCGATTCTTCCCCATATCCTGTCCTCAGCGGTTTTACGGACGGAACAGGTGTTAAGAATGACCACATCCGCCTGCCCTGGTGAAAGTGCAGGATAGATATTATTCTGTTGTAAAGTCAGTGCAAGCGCGTCGGACTCGGCTTTGTTCATCTGACAGCCGTATGTCTCAAGCCAATATGTTTGAAGTTCCATTTCTATTCAATGCAGTATCATCGAAACGCATCCGGGCAGGGTACGTTTCGATGACTGTTACTTCTTTTCGGTGTTGCGATAACGGTTTATCGGCGTGCTTTCAT
>CAZWKE010000036.1:0-4028 GCA_964634205.1 uncultured Spirochaetaceae bacterium | reverse complement strand
AGGAGCCCGATACCGGCACCTACACCCCCTACCCCTTTCATCAGCTGATTTGAAAGCTCGTTTCTCGAGACAATTTCACCCATGAACTACCTCCGTAAATTTACATAGAAATATATATATAATAAGTGTAACAATAATGAGTGCTTCCTGTCTACTATCGATTGACAAGAAAATTACAAAAACGTAAAGTACTGGTATGCGGAAAATCATCAGAAATATCATCATTGTTATTTCCATTTCATTTGTTTTGGTAGGCGGAGTACTGCTGCTCTATTATTTAAATCTGATTCCATTGCGCTGGCAGAAGTTTGCCGTTAATCTCTGGCCCGGTTCGCTTATAATTGTGGGGATTATGTTTTTACGTGATTCCATAATTAAAAACAGATACTTAAAGCGTTATGAAATCAAGAAAAAGTCCCTCAGCCTTGTATACGGTCAGGATACACAAAACAATGTGTATAATGTATTTTTTTCTTATGGAAAACTTTTTATTCGTACAACGACCGGTAAACTGCCGGAGCTTATTTACGAACAACTTGGTCCCATGCCCGAGCCGGATATTACCCATCAGGTTATCGGTAACAGTTCCATTTTTGAAATAAAAAAACGCAAACCTTATTTTTCAACACATTTTCAGATAAAAAACCAGTGGTTTTTAGAACTGGCCAAGGCAGTACCACAACAACTGCTTATCAACCTGCATGACGCTGATTTAAAGGCTGACCTCCGATTTCTTAGGATAAAAAGATTTACGCTTAAAGCAAACATCGGTACTCATAAAATAATTTTCGGTAAAGCACAGAACAATATGTTGGGACAGGTATATTCCTCCAGTTCGATTCTTACGTTGATAATTCCTACGGAGACTTTTTTGGTGCTAAAACTCCTCAATCCGTTTTGCAAGGTAGAGTACCCGCAGGGTGATTTTATCAAAAAGGAAGACGGGACCATCATCTCGAGTATTTCGAACAAAGATTACGGTTTGATTGAATTAACGGTGGATGGCGCGTTAAAAGAACTTTATCTGGATATCGCGGAGAATAATGAATAAAAAATCAGGGGAGCTTTTCAGGAATATTCACCACAGCACCGGGCTCAATACTCAGTTTGTCAAATGTCCCGCGGGGGACTTCCAGGGCATAACGCGCCGGTGAATGTGAAAAGATAGTTGTTTCATCCAAAGGTTTCATATCCTCAATCTGGGTAATTTGACCATCACTTGAGATAAAGGCAATACTTAAGGGAATGAGCGTATTTTTCATATAAAAACTTAAAATTTGGTCATCCGGAAATACGAACAGCATTCCCTCATTCGCTTTCAACTCTTTACGGAACATCAATCCCTTTGCCCGCTGTGCGTAGGTTGAAGCAACCTCAACAACAAATACATGCTTGTTTATAGTCAAGGTAACGATAGGGAATTTTTTTGTTTGCTCACAAGCGGTTAAGAAAAGAATAAGGATAAAAAGTAAACAAAAAAGGTATTTCTTCATATTTATTGTTCTGCATAATGACATATCAGACAGCTAAGGTCAAGCGCCAAAGAATTGAATTATGCAAAATGCGAATTGCCGAATTAAAACTCGCCAAGAAACTTTTGCAGATTCTCTTGTTCCGCCTGTTTGCTTATCTTTCCCTGTTCTTTCAGTGCGTTAAAAACATTCATATCGATATATTTGACTACAACAGGACGTTCCAGGGATAGCGATGTATTTTGCAGGATCCAGATGACGCTGCGGGGAGAAAAAGATTCATATTTTCCGTATTTATGAAAAAGAGTGGTAAAGAGGCTGTAAAAATCAATTTTATTCTCCTGTAACTCAATGATCATAATGTAGAGTTTATTGTCATAAAATTGAAAAGAAGCGCGTTTGATATAAGCGTTCCCGCTGCATTCAATAAGGTGTTGTGTTTTTTCCGGAAGGATATAAACATCCGGACCACCCGTGAAATTGAAGTAGGGGTCTTTTTTCAGAATCTCCCGTACCTGTGTAAGCGACATGCCAAGGGAAATCCCCCGAAACGCGGTTACTGAAGTCGAGGTCCCGGCAACCTGTTCAGTCATATCCGGTTGTTCCGAATCAAGCCGCGACTGGCTGTACAGCGAAAAACAAAGAGAGAACATAAAAAATAATACAATCCCCGGTTTTTTCATATTCATTTTGATAACGCAATACTCAATGCGGTAGTAAGTTTTAGTATATCCTGGTTGCCCTTCCTCACTCTCTGACAAAGCGTAATCGCTATCTCCTTTATAATTTTATAACCTAATTCAGGGTTTTTCATGCATAATGCTGCAAAATCATTGCGTTTTATCTCGAAAAGCAGGCAGTCGGCTGAGGCGGTAATGGTGGCGCTGCGCGTGTCGTTCTCAAACATCGCCATATCACCAAAAAAAGATACATTATTAGAATTCAGTTTAACCATGGATTTTTCCACCAAACTGAATCCTTTTTTACCGATTTTTAAGGTAAGATTTTTCGTTACGTCGACAACACCACTGACGAACAAGAACATAGAATCACCGATATCGCCCTCTTTCATGATTACCGATCCGATACTGAA
The DNA here is from genome assembly GCA_964634205.1 of uncultured Spirochaetaceae bacterium. Taxonomy (GTDB): domain Bacteria; phylum Spirochaetota; class Spirochaetia; order SZUA-6; family RPPD01; genus JAFGGG01. The sequence continues at coordinate 1,463 of CAZWKE010000036.1, read as the reverse complement.
CTCTACGGGAACAACAATACTCCACAGTTCGTTGATCTCATCCTGGGTGAGATTTTTCAGCAGATCAATATTTTTCAAAAGCTTTTTTCCTTTACCGCCTTTGTATTTGGACATCATGATATATCTCTCTCCTTTTTACGATCAACTATTCGGTGGCGCTGATGACAAACGCCCAGTCCGTATCCTTAATGATATAATCTGCTCCCGGATTTATCTTGATTTTCATTTCTTCTTTCTCTTCCTCAAGCAGGTCAATTTCAGCTTCCTGGAATTTCCTCTTGATGAAAGCGTCGATACCGGAAGAATCATCGGAGAGTATATCGTCCAGCGTGATTTTTTTCTCCTCCGACAGTATACCGATAAGTATTCCCTTCCCGGTATCACTCAGGTATTGCGACAATTCACGAAACGTCTTTCCGATATAAGAGGACGGACATTGAATCTGCTTGATTGAGTTTTTTCCCTTTAACGACAAAAGCTCTTTGAGAAAGAGGGGAACACCGGGAGAAATGGTGGATGAGGCCAGGATAAATCCGTTGAACTCACCGTTCACAATTATATCATCCACATTGGCTCTGCGTAAATGCTGTTCATTTGAGGCGTTGGCAAGTTCGGCACTGGTAAAAATAGCGTTATTGAGTGATTTTATCGCCAGGACGGCGATGATGGTTCTCTCATCGATATTGGAAAGAGTGGAGGTTCCCGTGGTATCCAGTAAAATCAAGGCCGCTTTGGCGTAATTAATAGCAGCCCGTTTCAGAACATTTTCATTTGTATAATCTCCCCTGACAAAACGAAGATCAATTCCCGGGTACTTGATTTTAATGGACTGGAACTGTTCCGGGTCCATTTCATTGATAAGCACCAAACATTCTTTCAGGGAACCTTTCAGGGTCACAAGACTTCTGATAATATTTTCTGCGTTCTGGTTCCATCCGCAGATAACAATATGGTTCTTTACGTTTACGTCTTCCAAACCTTTTCCCTCCCTGATCTTTCGATCAACAAAAATACTGGCAATTGTACCGGACAACAATGAAGTGATGATCACTCCTAAAAACATCAGTACGGTGGCCAATATTTTCCCCAGCGGATATTGGGGAACCTTGTCGCCGTATCCCACCGTAGTAATGGTTACCACCGTCCACCAAAGACTATCAAAGATGTCGTGAAAAGCGTTACTGTGAGAAATTAACTCGGAAAAAAATACCAGTGCTGCGCCGGTGACGATTATTATGGCAACATACAGAAGCAGCCGGGGTAAATTTTCCTTTTTTAAGGTAGCATATAAACCGGTAATCCTTTTCCATAAACCCTTTTTGACATACTGCTTTTCTTCACTGAGTTGTGATTTCTTCATTATTTTATTTATCGGAATTTATGGGAAAAAAAGTATTCATAAACGGCAATTTTTAGCCGAACCGGTTAAATCAAACCCAATTCTTTCAATTCACTCAGGAGTT
>CAZWKE010000035.1:0-40467 GCA_964634205.1 uncultured Spirochaetaceae bacterium | reverse complement strand
CGCGTCCAGGAGGACTCGAACCTCCGACCCACGGCTTAGAAGGCCGTTGCTCTATCCAACTGAGCTATGAACGCCCTGTCGGGATGAGAGGACTCGAACCTCCGGTTTCCTGCTCCCAAAGCAGGCGCCTTAGCCACTAGGCTACATCCCGTTTTGAGGTTAGAATATATAACTTTTTGTTTTACAGGTCAAGCTACCGGCTCCATTCGCATAAAGGGGCGTTCAACCTCTTCGATTAAGGAGTCTTGACGACACCGGTGTATTACACTACCCTGTTCCCAGGAGTATATGATGCAACAGAACGGTATCTGGTCGGAAACCTTCCGCATCCGGGCGGATGAAATGGACCGCCGCGGAAAACTCTCTCCGCCGGCGCTGTTCAACTATCTGCAGGAAACGGCCGGGCGGCATGCCGCCTCCCTGGGATTCGGTGTCCACCGACTGCTTGAACAGCAGCGCAACTGGATGCTGTCCCGCTTTTTTATGCAGATTGATTCTTATCCCCGTTACGGTGAGGAGATTACGGTGCAGACCTGGCCCTGCGGGGTGGACAGGCTGTTGGCCCTGCGTGATTTTCTGGTAACCGATGCCGGCGGCACAGTGATTGCGCGGGCCACCAGCGGCTGGCTTTTGATCGATCTGACCGCGCGCCGTATTCTGCGCCTGGGAAACATGCTTGATCCGTATACGATAAACCGCAGGGCGGTGGACCGGCAGTTGAACAAACTCCCCCACCCGCCTGAATATACCACGCAAAAAGAGTTTACCGTACGCTTGAATGATATCGACGTGAACCAGCACACAAACAGTGTGGCCTACCTGGAATGGCTGCTTGAGGCGGTACCGCTAAACGTGCAGGGTACACACTCCCTGGTTTCACTCGAAGTGAATTACCAGTCCGAGGCGCTGTATAATGAGCCCATCCTTTCATTGGCCTGCCCTGATGAAAACGACCGGAACACGTGGCTGCACGGTATTCACAAGCAGGCAGGCGGAGAGGAGTTGGCACGCGCCCGCAGCTCATGGGAAGCCCAGGCGATCCCATAGATTTCATTTGACATTAGGGCGATATTGTATTTGAATTCAGAATATGAAAATAATAATCAGGGTATGCATCTGTTTTATTGTCATTATCACTATAAACGGAGGCTGCAAAAGCGTTATGGTAACCGGGAATACACCGCAAAAGCTTGAAATGCTCCGGCAGCAGTGCGCAATTTCCAGTGACCCGGAGTTTGCCGATCTGCTCGGCAGGAACAAACACAATCCGCATATCGTGGCGCCGCCTGCCTGGCGCTCTCTGCTGGTGAACCTGGCACCTTTTCGCTTTGATCACACCTTCGGCATAGTCCGTAACCGGGAAGGCTTGAAATTCTTCTGGTTCTGCGGCGAGTTCGGGACAAGGGGCACACCGCAAGAGGTGCTTGCCGCCATCCAAAAGCTGCTGCGGCAGAAAGGCTTCACCGCCCGCCCGGTCCGGCACACAGAGTACGGCACCGATGAATACGCGTTTCGAAAACAGGAAAACGGCTTGGAACATCTGTTGATCGTAGAGGGTGTGGAACGCTTTGTCGGCAGCCGCGAGCCCCACTGCGGTGGAAGCCTGCGTTATGAGATCAGCATTCCGTCGGCCGGAACTCCCCCTACGGTTGAGGAAATACTGGCGGCGTTTCCGGAGCTCCGCTGCCCGGAGCTTCCGCAGAACCTGGCGGATTTTTTTAAAAACCGCGCGTTTTCCCTCATCAGCTATGGGGGCACATGGACCCGCTATTACTCCTGGCAGCTTGATATTGGCGGTGATTCCGCCTCCAACACCGCAGATCTTTTTAAGCAGGTGGAAACGATCATTTTAGGTTCGGGATTCAGTTTGGAAAAAACCGACCGCGGAGTTTCGGTGTATCAAAACCCGGACCTGCATGAACCGATTTTTTACCTGCGCCTGGACAAGAATAACGCCGAAAATACGGTTTTTTCTTTCCGCATTCAACCGCACACCTGAGCCGGGTATTGAATCCGAACATAGGCGTAGTGCAAGTACGCTTATGGTTTTTTACCGCATAACCTTCTTTTCCAGGTTACCTTTATTACACTATATGTTTCCCTCTTGACTTTTTATCTCCTATGACCTACGTTCAGTGCAGTTATGTACCGCGCCGGAGACCTGTTAAAAATTCCCAATATTCTCAGTTTGTCACGCTTTTTGTGCGCGCCGCTGGTTTTTTACTTTTTCACCCTGCCGGGCTGGCAGGGAAAGATCATCACGCTTGTTTTCTTGAGCCTGCTGTTCCTGACCGATTTCTTTGACGGCCTCTTGGCACGCAAACTGAACCAGCAGACCGACCTCGGCCGTGTGCTTGATCCGCTGGCGGACAAGCTGCTTATCCTGCTATTGGTACTGGCACTGCATATTTACCGCGGCCTGCCGTTATATGTGCTGTTTATCGTACTGGGCCGCGATCTGCTTATCCTTACCGGCGGACTTTTTATCGCCGTCAGAAAGAAAACGGTGCCTGAGTCCAACATCTGGGGCAAGGCCGCCACGGTCTGCATGATGTTCGCCGTTCTCTTCTATGTGCTGGATGTCCTTTGGTACCTGTCCCTGGCGAGCCTGATCCTGGGTCTGGCACTCATCGGTTTCTCCCTTTTTACCTACACCCTGACCTTTCTGAAGTCCGTACGCACATAATGACAGCAATTCGGAATGTTTACATTTAGAATTGTACTTTTTATGAATTCGGCGTTCATGATTCTAAATTTATCTCTTTATAAGACATAGGCAAAGGTATCTGCTCATTTAAGAGGCTGCAAACGGTTAAATTTAGAATCGCTGACATAACGAAAAAACTGCTTGATCTTTGTGTAATTGTCTGTAACAATATATTACGATCATCTTTGCGGAATAAGGAGGTGTGCCATCAACACCATACAACAAAAAAAGGATGAGCTGATAAAAAAATTGACAAAGGTGCGCATTTTTGAGAACCTGGCGGAGGATGAGTTAAAAGATCTTTTCGATTCTTGTGAGTTTCTTGAATATGCGGACGGTGAAACCATAATCGCCCAGGATGAAGTCAGCCATCACCTCTACGGGATTCTTCAGGGTGGAGTTGAAATTCATATCAAGAGCAAGGAAGGCGAACGTATCCTGCTGGGCCATGTAGGCCAGGGAGATATTGTGGGAGAAGCCTCCATTTTTCTGGATGTAAAACGAACCGCGGACGTAACAGCCAAAGGGTCCGTGCAGGCGGTTAAAATCTCCCGTGAAAAATTGATCAATTTTGTAAACAGTTCCGCAAAAGCCGGTGTAAAAATATTCGGCTATATTATTTTCAGCCTCTTGCATAAACTAAAAGGGGCAAATGAGGAGATCCTGTTCGAGAAGCAGGCGACGATCAGTGCCAAAGACCTGGAGCGCCTGAAGAATTTCTTTGCCCCAAGTATTGAAGATTATATCAAGTAACATACGGCGAGCATGCCGATAGATACGTTATGAGAAACAAAGAAGCAGGGCGGCAGACCGACGGAAACGATAACCTTATTCGTGTTTTGTCCCATCAACTGAAATCCCCCATTAATTCAATTGAATCACTGCTCAAGGTAATTTCCGAGGGCTTTACCGGGGAACTCGATCCCAAAGCACTGCATATGATTAAAAAGGCGATTGTGAAAACCGGTGAGGCCAGGATTCTCATTAATGATCTTTTAAACTATGAAAAATATTCAAGGGGTGTGGCGACCATAAAAAAACAGGAGATGGAGATCTGTGCGGACCTGGTTACCGTAACAAACTCCTTTCAAACGGCTGCCGCAAATAAAAACATATCCATCTCACTGAAACTCCCCAAGAAGATAAAGGTCTTTGCGGAAACCGACAGAGCCGGATTTGAACTGGTATTAAAAAACCTGCTGGACAATGCACTGAAATACACGCCGGAGAACGGGAGAATAACCGTCAAACTAACCCTGCGTGAAAAAGAGAAACAGTTTACTATCTCGGTTTCGGATACCGGTTACGGAATACCGGAAAATGAACTGTCTTCCATCTTCGACCCGTTTTTCCGTTCCACCATACATAAGGCCCGGGTATCGGGAACCGGCCTGGGACTCTCCCTGGTAAGGCGGATTATTGACGCCCAGAAGGGCGAAATCCAGGTAAAATCACAGTTGAACCAGGGATCCACCTTTAATATCATCCTGCCCTATAAAAGTGTTATCACGGACAAGCAACGGCATATCAAACAGAAAAAAATAGTAATCATCGGTGGCGTGACCGCCGGACCCAAGGCCGCGGCCAGGCTGCGCCGGCTGGATGAGAGTCTTGAAATAACCATTATTGAAAAAAGCGAATTTCTTTCCTACGCGGGCTGCGGCTTGCCGTCTTACTTAAGCGGCAAAGTAACCTCACCCAAGGCGCTTATGTCTTCAGCTGACAACACCCTGCGTGATCTGAACTTCTTTGAACATATTAAGAACATTAATATCTATAATAACACGGAAGCTACTAGCATCGATCGCGATAAAAAAACCGTGAAGGTCAGGGACCTGACCAACAACTCGGTGTTCACGATCCCCTTCGATGTGCTGATTATTGCCACGGGTGCGGAAGGCTATACCCCGCCGATACCGGGTATCCGCGGTAAGGGAATATACTCGCTGTACCGTTTCGAAGACGCGGAAGAACTGAAACGGGTGTTCGCGGCAAAACACGCCAGCGATGTCTATATTATCGGCGGCGGGCTTATCGGTGTGGAAACGGCCGAATCCCTCATTTCAATCGGAGCACGCATCACCATTCTTGAAAGAGAATCCTATATCCTCAATCTTTTTGATCCGGACATCTCCCATAAACTGCAGCAGGAACTTGACCGCAAGGGCATAAAAACAATCAACAACATTCGGATCAAAAAGATTGTACAGGAAAACAGTAAGCAGGCGATTGTCACCGACAAAGGAACCTTTCACGCCGACCTGATCATTCTCTCAACCGGTGTGCGGCCCAACTCCAAACTCGGCGCCAGGGCCGGCCTTGAAATAGGGGAAAGCGGGGCCATCAAAGTAAATGAGTACTTACAGACATCGGACAAAGCCGTCTACGCTGTCGGTGACTGCGCGGAGATAACCAATATCATTACGAACAAATGTACCTATCTGCCGTTGGGTTCGGTTTCCACAAAAATGGGAAGGATCGCCGCGGACAACATCTGCGGTAATAAAACAAAATTCGGCGGCAATCTTGGAACAGTGATGTTTAAAATTTTCGATATCTCCGCCGTTCGGACCGGGATACATGAACGGGAAGCCCGTAAAAGCGGATTTGATGTTGCCACCACCATAATCTCCGGGCTGGATAAGACCCACTACTATGATGACGCCAAACCCATGATACTTAAAATAATCGCGGATAAAAAAACCCAGGTGATCCTGGGAGCACAAGGGTACGGTAGAGGGAATGTCGTGGGCCGGTTGGAAATACTGGCCTGTGCCATCGCCAAGAAAATGACATTGGATGAGTTGTTTAAACTGGACCTGGGTTATTATCCGGCATTCAACAATCCGATTGATGTGGTGCAGACGGCCTGTCTGGTTTTAAAGAACATAATCGAGGGGCTATGCAAAACCATCACCCCCGCTGCATATGAGAAAAAGCGGGAATCAATGAAATTAATCGATTGCAGCCCCACAGCCGAGCATACGGCCGCGGCGATTCCCGGCAGTATTTGTATTCCATTGGAGAACCTCCGTACCGAGAACATCCCTTTCAAGAAAAGAGCCAAAATTGTCCTCTACAGCCGCACTTCTTCGCGCGCTTATGAGGCGTATCGCTATCTGTCTTCTATCGGCTTTACCGCCTTGCAGATCCTTGAAGGCGGATACCTCTACTGGAAAGACTAAAACAAAACCAACCTGATTATGCCAACAACCCCTCGACCTTTGAAATAAGTAATTTGGGTTCCAAAGGTTTTGTCATATAATCATCAACCGGAAGCCATTCCTGGTCTCCCGCGGCCGATTTGAAATCAATATTGGTTACCTCATCCACACTTGTCAGCATCAGAATCTTCGCACCACCGGTTTTCTCATTATTTCGCAACTCCCGGGAAAGCTCAAAACCGGTGCTGGTGGTATCCATCATTACATCCAAAATTATCAGATCTGGTTTGAATCCGGAAAGTACCTGGAACACCTCATTTTTTGAGCCGGCCTCCTTGAGTTCGTATTTGTTCTGCAGGACGGTTTTAATCGCATCCCTCAAATCAGGATCATCATCAACTATTAAAATCTTTTTCACGCGCTTAACACCTTTCTCTATTCTAGTATAACCTGTCTATTGTAACCATTGAAACAGTTACATTGTCAAGAGGATTATACCAGTTTTCTGTTTGGCTCGCCATGGCATTGTACAAATTTAAAATTGCCGGGATTGTATTCCATATTTCAACGAAACAGCTCTTTAATCTGTTTTTTATAGATATCATTAATAACCCGGCGCTTCATTTTGAGTGACGCGGTGAGCTCATTACCCACCTCGAAATGGGCCGTCAGGATTTTTATGCGGAATATACGCTCCCACACCTTAAACCCGGTCCGCGGGGAAACCAAATTGTTGATTTCATTGATTATCATTTCATATATCTCCGCCGCATCCCGTAGTTCCTCGATTGTCTGGAAGGGGATGTTGTTTTTTACCGCGTACTCCTCCACTGCTTCATCGTTTACCACCACCAGCGCGGCCAGAAACTTCTGGTCCTGTCCCAGCACAATGACCTGATCTATGTATGAGGACTGAATGATGGTTTCCTCTATAGGCTGCGGTTCCACGTTTTCTCCGCCCCGCAGCACGATGGTATCCTTTACCCTTCCCACAATCTTCAGCTCGCCTTTATGGGTGAACATCGCCAGATCACCCGTATTCAACCAGCCGTCCTCGGAAAGCACGGACTCGGTTTCCGCCGGTTTTTTATAATACCCCAACATGACCTGCCCGCCCTTTACGTGCAGCACCCCCATCCTGCCCGGCGGCAGTTCCTTCCCATCATCCCCGAGGATCTTCCCATAGGTCCCCCGCAGCAACGGTCCCACGGTATTGGAAACGGGCCTTTTCTGCAGCCTGACACTGACAACAGGAGCGGCCTCGGTCAGACCGTATCCCTCCAACAGCAGGATCCCTACCGCCTGGAAGAAATTATCAACATACGGCGGTAGTGCGCCTCCTCCGGAGATACCCGCCACAAACTCATGCCCGATTTTTTCCTGTATCTTGCTGAACACAAGCAGCCCGCCCAGAAGCTTCAACGGAAAAAGCAGGAAAAAGGGGAGTATACTGATAATTATATCCAAAATCCTGATACGGCGTTTAAACTGCGGCAGAAGCCCCCGCAGCATATTGGAAAGCGACGCATGCGCCTTACCCACGGCGACAAAAAACTTAAACAACGCAAAGCGCGCCCCGCCTTCTTCCTTAATTTTACGATATACCGCAGACCAGACACCCTCCCAAATCCTCGGCACGGAAGGCAGCCATTGAGGTTGTATTTCCGCAATATCCGCCAGCATTACGGAACCCACCGGTTTGGAATAGGCCAGCTTGGCACCGAAACTCAAAATAATATACTCGATTGCGCGTTCGAAGGAATGCCAGACCGGCAGCACACTCAGGCAGATATGTTCCGGGTAGACATAAAGCACCCCGGGGGTGGCGCGTATCTGGTGCAAAAAATTCTCATGACAGAGCATAACACCCTTGGGTTCGCCTGTTGTCCCGGAGGTATAGATTATCGTGGCCAGATCATAGCCCCCACCTTGCTGCAGCTCCTGTTCGAACAACCCGGGTTTTTTGGCCAGCTGCTTTCTCCCTGCCTCCTGTATCTCCGTAAACCGGACGATCTTAACCCTGCCGTTTTTCGCTTTGAGGTCCAATTTGTCAAAATTCTCATCCATCACGATGATGGTCTTCAGCTTGGGCATCCCCCCTCGCCCGGATAATATTCGGTTACATACAACGGCATTTTCAGCCAAGACCACTTTACATTCGGAATGATTTAAAATATAGACAATCTCCGCGTTGGTAGCATCCGTGCCGCGCGGCACATCCGCCGCCCCGATTCCCAAAATAGCAAAATCTGCGATGATCCATTCCTTACGATTGTCCGAGATAATACCGATGTGATCCCCGCGTTTTACTCCCATATCAAGCAGCCCGGCACCGAACTGCTGTATCTGTTCATAAAACTGCTCAAAGGTAAGAAAAATATATTTTTTTTGTTTGTTGCGGTAATAAAGGGCCGGCTGTCGGGCGAAGCGCTCTACAACACCTTTTATCATTTTGGGTAGGGTCTGAGTCATAGAGTCCTCCTTGTACAAAACGCTACCATGAAGGTATTGGTCTGTCAATCAAAAACTTTCTACTAGGCGGGCAGATTTTTTTTATCACCGACCATACACATCCATTCTGCTTCAGCACAGAGCTTATCATTCACGTACGCTTTTCCCGACTGTTTGATGGCGATCTTGCTGACCCTGATATTCTGAATAACCATTTTGACCTCGTCACCGGGCCTTACCTGGTTACGAAGTTTCACCTTATCAACAGTGGCAAGGAAAAATAATGAGTCTTTTAATAAGCCGGTCATGCTTACCCCGGCCCCGCCGCATTGGGCCATGGATTCCACCAAGATTACCCCCGGGACCACCGGGTATTCCGGGAAATGCCCCTTAAAGAAGAACTCATCCTCTGTAAATTTTTTGAATCCCGTTATCTGGTTTTCATCAGACTGCTCTATTCTGTCCACGAATAAAAAAGGTTTTCTATGTGGAAGTAACGATGTAACATCCTGCATCTGTAATATAGTCCTTTCAAGTGTAATTTGTCGGTATTGTACACATTCATCCGGCTAAAGTAAAGCATTTTAATTGTAACGACATTGCCCGATACAACTAGATAAAAAACTGTACCGGGCCCACATAATGTTTAAGGAGGTATTAACCTTTTACCGAGCCTGCCAGGAGGCCGCGAATAAAGAACTTTCCCAACAGAACATAAATAATTAATGTCGGAACGGCCGCGAGAAACGCACCGGCCATTTGCACGTTCCATTCTACAATCTGGCTTCCCGCCAGATTCCTTAAGGCAACGGTGAGCGGTTGTTGTTCAGGGCTCTGTGTAATCGTCACCGCGAAGAGGAACTCATTCCAGATATTGGTAAACTGCCAGATAAAAACCACCAAAAACGCCGGCATTGAAATCGGGAAAATAATGTATCGATATACTCCCAATATGCCCTGACCGTCAAGGTAGGCGGCTTCCAGTAATTCATCCGGGACCTCCGCATAGTAATTGCGAAAGATAAGCGTTGTGATGGGAATGCCATAGATACTGTGTACCAGAACAAGGCCGCCTAATTTTCCATACAGACCGATTACCTGCATAAACTGAACCAGGGGGATAAGGACACTCTGGTAGGGAATAAACATGCCGAACAGAATAAGCACAAAAATTACGTTGGCCCCTTTAAACTTCCACTTTGAGAGTATGTAACCGTTTAAGGAACCAAGCAGGGCGGATATAAGCGTTGCCGGTACGGTTATAATCAAACTATTGATAAAATGAGGTGCCAGCTTGGAGAAGGCTTTTTCAAAAGCAGCAATGGTCGCATGAAGCGGAATTGACCACATATTCGAAAGACCGACTTCTTTAAAGCTTTTCAGTCCTGTTACAATAAGCACATACACGGGAAGGAGGAAAAAGATACTGAAAAAAATAAGCAATAGATAGATGCCTAATTTCTTTTTTTTAAAATATGCTCGAAGTGGATTAACGTTCTGTACGGCAATCATGCTTTTTCCTTTTTCAGTACGGAATAGAGGTACGGCACAATAACGACGGCGACAAGCAGTAACATAATGATCGAAATGCCGGAGCCTTCCGCATAAAAATGGCCCTGGAACGTGGTTTCAAACATATACATACTGGGGAAATCAGTAACAAACGCAGTACCGGAACCGGTCATTGTATATACCAGGTCAAATATCTTGAGAGAAATATGACCCAGGATAATCAAGGACGCGAACAATACGGGTTTGATGATAGGAATAATTATATCCGTCATCTTGCGGAACTCTCCGGCGCCGTCGATGGAAGCCGATTCAATGACCTCAATAGGAATCGCTCGTATTCCCGCCAATACCATGGCCATTACATAACCCGTCAACTGCCAGCCGGCGGCGATAACCACGGGTATCAGGGCATAATTAAATCCTAAAAAACTTTTTGTTTCAGTAAACCAGCCCCACGCAATATTAATACCGAATAGATTTTTAATTAATGCGTTTATTCCGACCGTCGGATTAAATATCCAACGCCAGACCACACCGGTAACGACGAAGGAAATCGCCAGGGGAAACAGGAAGATATTGCGAAAGATCGCTTCGCCCCCGGTAATTTTATCCAGCAGCATGGCAAGCGTAAAACCCAATACCACACAAAATCCCAAAAACAAAATACTGAAGAAAAACGTATTCAATAAATCAATTCGAAAACGTTCCGAGTGAAACAGGCTGATAAAGTTTTTAAGCCCCATAAAATCCCAGTTGGGAAGAATCCCTTCCCAACCGGAAAACGATACGGCCAGAGTCCAGCCGATAAATCCATAGACGAAAATACCAAGCAGAATAAACCCGGGGATGACAATAGCAAATCCGATGCGTTGATCTCTTTTTGAGCGTATCATACTTCAGCACTCTCTCTCTTGCCTTGCGCAGCCGTACGCAAACACAGATCCAACATGATTTATTTCCCCGATTAACAAATTATTTTTTGATAAAGCGTGTGGCCAATTCCTGAAATTCATTATCGGCCTTGTCCACGTTTCTTTCCGCGACGAAGATGCTCATCACATCATGTATTTTGGTAACCCAACTTTGTGAGGCCGCCGCGCCGTGCGTACAACTGGGCACAATTATGTCCGATTGGAAATCATTCATTGCGGACAGTGAGTATTTATCGTACAAACTGCGATCGGCATCCGTACGCGCCGGGATAGAGCCTTTTATCGGGTTAAACGCATCCTGACCCTCTCGGGATCCGCAAACGGTAAGCCATTTTATGGCGATATCACGATGCGGAGCATTTTTTGGCAGGCCGAACGAATCTGAAAGCATATTAAAGGAGCCTTTGGTGCCGGGCGAAGGAATCCAGCCGTAGTCCACCCCCGGTTTTAACCCTTTTGCTTTAAAAAAACCGTGTGCCCAATCGCCCATGATTGTCATTGCGCATTTACCGTCGATAACGTATTGAGCAGCACCGTCCCAACTTAAGGCCGCGTGATCGGAATTGATATAATCCAATACCCGTACAAACGCAGATAAGGCAGAACGTACATCTGCACTGTCCCATCTTACTTTTCCGGTCCATAATCCCTGATATTTCTCCGGGCCAAGGGCACCAAGAAGAATATTTTCAAACAAATGAGTCGCGGCCCAGATTCCGTTATCACCAAGCGCCAATGGGGTGATTCCGTTATTTGCCAGTGTATCCGCGACATTGAAAAAATCATCCAACGTCTCCGGAGGTTTTAAATTATACTTTTTAAAAACAGCTTTATTATACCAAAGCACATTAGACCGGTGAATATTTACCGGGACGCTGTAGATCTTGCCTTTATACGAAATGATGTCAATCAAACCTTGGGGATACACACTCATCCAATTATTTTTTTCAAACAGGAAATTAAGCGGTTCCATCGCACCCGCCGCCACCCATGAATCGATCAGTTCACGGCCCGCATGCACCTGGAATGTATCCGGGGGGCTGCCTCCCTGCATGCGCGTAGCCAAAACAGCCTGCGCATTTGAACCGGCTCCTCCGGCCACAGTGGCGTTTATAAACTCCACATTAGGATTCTGGGCAACAAAAATCTTACGTAACGCCTCCAATCCCTCGGCTTCACCGCCTGCCGTCCACCAACTGAAAACCTCCAGTTTCTTTTCTCCCCGACGAGTTCCACAGGATATAACCGATAACATAAGCAATAAAATGCCGCAAAGCAGTAAAATCCCGGCTGTTTTTTTCACTTGTCCCTCCTTTACTTTACATTATTAAGGAATAATAAGCAAAAGGCGTGCCAATATTAAAGGTATTTTAAAAAAGGCTAATTATAAACAGTGTAATGAATTATACAGCAGGTTATCTCCTCTTCCAAACCTTTGTGTATAGTACGGTACCCATTGAGTGTTTAGCGGACTATACACTCAAATATTATATTGCTTAATTTTATCATAAAGCGTTTTCCTGGTGATTTTTAATTCCTTTGCCGCATTTGATATATTGCCCTTGTGAATCTGCAAAACCCTGCGAATAACGCTTCTCTCAAGTGATTTTACCTGATCGGCCACCGTATCCTTCAATCCCGCGTGCAGATTCGTCGTCCTGTCGCCGGTAGGATATTTGGGGAATTCCATAAAAGTGATTTCTTCACCGTCATTCAACAACACCGCGTTTGTAATCAGGTTCTTCAATTGTCTGATATTACCCGGCCAACTGTATTCCAATATTTTTGTCATAACCGGATTTGCCACCCGGTGTATATGTTTATTGAACGCTTTATTTGCATCGTTTAAAAACAGCTTGATAAATCCGGGAATATCCTCTCTGCGTTCTCTTAAGGGGGGCATGGTAAAGTGAATAACACTAAGACGAAAATACAGGTCCTCCCGAAAGGTCTTCTCTTTTAACATGGAGTGAATATCCCGGTTTGTGGCCGCAATTATACGGCATGAAGTCTCAAGCGTCTGGGTCCCGCCGACGCGTTCATATTTTTTCTCCTGGATGATGCGTAACAGCTTGGCCTGAAAAGAAAGGCTTGTATCTCCGATTTCATCAAGAAACAATGTGCCGTCCTGGGCCAGTTCAAAGCGTCCCAGCTTTCTTTTTATGGCGCCGGTAAACGCACCTTTCTCATGACCGAACAGTTCGCTTTCCAAAAGGTTGTCATTCAAGGCGGTGCAGTTCAGACCGATAAAGGGCCGGTCCGCATAAACGCCGGAATAATGTATTTTTCGGGCCAAATACTCTTTGCCCGTTCCCGTTTCACCTAAGATAAGTACCGGCACATTCTTGTCTTTTATTTTATCAATTACCTTGTCGATGCTTTTCAATTCAGGATTCAGGCTTTCCAGAAACGAGCCGTAAGTGTGGTTTTTTAAGACCTCTTTCAAACTCAGGTTTTCCCACCGACGCTTAAGCGCCGAATTTTCCTTTTCAATCACCGACAACAGGAGGTCGTCGTCTATGGGTTTGGTGATATAATTAACGGCACCGGAGCGCATACAGGAGACCGCACTCTCAACATCTCCGTATCCGGTAATAATAATCACTGACAATAACGGTTCTTTTTCTCTCAACTCCTTTAAAAGCTCAAACCCGTCTTCCTTGCCCAGCCGCAAATCCAGCAACACAATATGTACGGAGATCGAAGAAAGGATTTCCAGCGCCTGGCTGCGGTTTTCCGCCTCGTAAACAGTATACGCATGAAGGGTTAATATTTTTTTTATCCCGCTGCGCAAACCGGCTTCATCATCAATAATCAAAATATTCATTACATGTCCTTATAAAGCAGGCAGTTTTATCGACACACACGTGCCGCTGCCTTCCTCGGTTTTAATACCCAGTTCTCCGCCGCTGCGCTCAATAATACTATAGGAAATGGAGAGCCCCAGGCCCAACCCCCTTTGATCCGATTTAGTGGTAAAAAAGGGATCGAACACCCTATAGAGATACTCTTCCGAAATACCCTCCCCCGTATCTTTCACATGGATATAGAGATGCCCGTCCTGTTTTTCCGTGTCGATACTGATTTTTCCCCCCATGGTGAGCGCCTGTTCCGCATTCATCAACACATTAATCAGCACCTGTTTAAACGAATCCGCATCGATCCTGGCCCTGGGCAGTTGTTTCCCCAGGCGGAGGGTGACGATAATCTGCTTTTTTTTAAGCTCAAAACGCAGCAGTTCCATGATCTGATTGATCTGACTATTCACATCAATCTCCTCAAAATTATCTCCCCTGCGCGCAAAATTCAATACCTGCCCGATAATCGAACTGATGCGCTTGGTTTCAGACTCAATCCAGCCCAGAGAATCCAGTTTGTCCTCTTTTTTTTCTACGGCCTTAAGGTAATTGACATGTGAGAGAATAGAGCCCAATGGATTGTTTATCTCATGTGCCATACCGGCGGAAATAAGTCCTAAGGCCGCGATCTTTTCCGAAATTAATATTTTTTGCCACAGATGCTCGGTCTTGGTGATATCCTCAACCACAATAAGGGTTTTTTCTTCCACCACGGAAACGGCCAGCGGCATAACCTTGGCCACGAACTTAATCGGTTCGGTACCGGATTTTTCATAGTGAATATTGCTGATATGGCTTTCCGCTTTCAAATTGATCAACGGCAGGCTGTCCAGGTGATTTGGATAACTAAAATTTTCCCTTAACACATTTACAATATCCTTCCCGTTCAACTCATTCTGGCTGACGCCGGTAAGGGAATAAAAATAGGGGTTCGCATATTCAATCAAGCCGTGCTTGTCTACAATAATTACTCCCGCCTGAAGGTTTCTGACAATTAGATCATTGTATCTATTCAAGAATGTAATCTCTTTCAGCTGGCTTTTTATTATCTGCTCCTCTTTAATAAGCTTGCGCACCATGGAATATACGGTCCGGGCCAGAAAGCCGGTTTCGTCTTTTGAATGGAGGTTCAACGGCTCTGTTTTTCCGGTTTCAATATACTGTTTCAACCAGTAGTTCAGTTTAAAAAACGGGGAAATAACCGGGGTGGTAATACCGGCAGCGATAAAAAACGAAGCCACAAGCGTGACAAAGAACAACATTACAAAGAGTTTGCCGATCTCGTCCAGGCGGATCTGATCCGCTATCTGTGATCGCAGGGTAACCAGTGTCAGGTCTCCCGGCAGATTATACGCGATATTTCTCTTATACGCCCGGTACGGCGTATGGGCAATTGTCAGATTGAAGAACTGATCCGGCTGTTGGGAAATATTGAAGGGCGGCAGGTTGGAACAGATAAATTTTTCATTCAAAAACAAAGCCAGAAACACATCAACATTCTTGAACACCGAGTCGAGTAATCGAGCCTCAATTGAGTTTACCAGAATCAGGTAGTATTTACGGTTTTGCCTGCGGATGGTGGTCCCGGTGATGAGAAAAAGCTTTTTTTCATTCAGGTTTGTCTGGGTGAGTACAAACATATTCCGCGCAAAGCGGAAGTTGTGCATATCAAGAAGATGGAGAATATCGGGTATTTCACGCGTAGGATTTTTTACCTGTGCCAATAATCTTTTATGTTGATCCAGGAAATATATCTTGTCGGTCTGCGCCTCACTGAAAAACTTATAAAGGGTCAAATGTATGTAATAAGGAGTAAACCGCTCCTGCGGCATATCCCGGAGCAAAAAAGAAAGAAAAAAGATATTTTGATAAAGCCGGTGCTTCAACTGCTCGAATACCATAGACGCTTCATGATACGCCGTGCTTAATTCCTGATCAGTAGAGGTCGATATCTGGTCCAAAAAGGTAAAATAAACGATAGCCGCAATAAGTGCAATCTGGATAAGTAAGACACAAAACAGGCTTAAAAATAATTTATTCCGCAGCTTCATAGATTTGTTACTCTGTCGTACCCTTTGGTACCGGCGTCGACCGCAAGCAGCGTTCCGTCGTCAACTGCAACAGTATAGCAAAAATAGGGTTACAAGAAAAGTAGCTTAAGCAGCAATTCTTTTTTCAAACCTTTTTTTAATTTCTTGTGTGAGGATTTTTTTTGTACTATGATTAATAGGACAATTATTTTCAAGGAGGCGTTCATGAACCGTCTGAATAAAATAATAGTCTTCTTTCTCTTAGTATTTGTTTTCTCTCCCCTTGCCGCTGAGAATATCAGTTTCACCATTACAAAGGGCGCAAAACTGGTGCTGGAAGACACCTACGGAAAAACCCATTGGGACAATTTGGTTGACCGCGGCCGCATGTTCTATTGTGAGCCATTAATAACTATCGAAGGATTCGCAGATAAGATACGCTTTATTAAAATCCCGGAAATGGA
The DNA here is from genome assembly GCA_964634205.1 of uncultured Spirochaetaceae bacterium. GTDB lineage: Bacteria > Spirochaetota > Spirochaetia > SZUA-6 > RPPD01 > JAFGGG01. Next base: position 24,349 of record CAZWKE010000035.1, on the reverse strand, counting down.
AAAAATTACCCTCGACGTACCGCTTAAGAATTTTTTTAACACAAACAGTGATCTCCTTGTAGGCGGTGCGCTTTATTCAACGCTGAAAAACGGGAAACAGCGGAAGAATTACTGGATAGAGGGTTGTTTCTTTTATGATACAGAAAACGGAGAGGCCGGACTGCGTGTGTTAAACTATTATCTACAGAAACCCGGTTCCGTCACGCGAACGTATTTTGTTCACTGGGACCTGAAAAAAAACGTCATTACCGGGGCTGTCCTGCTGTTGGAAGAAAAACGTATTCCGCACAAGGGGGAGTACGCGTATACGGGACTCTCGCTGCGGGAAATAGGATACAATTATCACACCAAAACATATTATTATGAGATTACCGAAGCCGATATACAGGTAAAACTCAAAGGCAAATACCGGGAATATATCCATACCCGCGACGACCGCTTTCGTTTTTATGGGATAAGCGGCGGCAAAGCCACACCGGTGGTCACGGTAGAATGCGGCAGTTGGAATTCGGTCGGTAGCTATAACCCTGACCTGAATATGTATTTTCTGCCCACCTACAAGGATCCGGGGCAGGTTTACGACAGAAAATATCCGCAAGGATTTCTGGTGGACCTTACGTCCGGCACGTATAAGAAGATTGCCATCCAGCGCCATGCCTACTGGTGTGATTTTAACCCGGCAAAAAACATGCTGTATCACGTATCTTCTTCAAGCGGGAAACTCTGGGCCACGGACATCACCACCGGTAAAAAAACAGCGGAGTTGTACCTGGGAGATGCCGGTGATGACCGCTACCGAAAACTTGCCCTGCGTGATTCGGGGACACTGCTTTTTTACCTGAAGGGAAAGCTTATGGTAATTGATATAAATAATTTCAGTATTCGGCAAACCATAGATCTGCCCAAGCAGTTCAGCCAGTTCAGTGCATCCAGCCCGGCTTATATTCTTCCCGGAGCAAAAGGGTTGATTATCGAAGCCAGAACGGTCCACAATAAAACCACGGGGTTTCTCTATTATTTACGAGAAAAATGATTTCGCTAAAAACGACCTAAATCGCAGTTTAATACCGGAACCGCCGCCCGTCGTCTGTTACTGCGTTTACCGATACTCCTGTGCCCGGTAAAGAATACCCGACGCGGCGTCGTTCTCCAGCAGGGCGGGTACCAGTGCTCCGGGCAGTACCGATTCCACGGCGTTGGGGGCATTTTGCCCTCCCAGATCGGTCCGCAGCCAGCCGGGGTCCAGTAAACTCATCACCACTCCCGTTCCGGACAGATGTCCCGCCAGGTCCTTCACATATTTATCCACCGCGGCCTTGGAGATCGCGTAAGGCGTCAGCTCGGGCTGGTCCTGTATACCGGAGGTTACGTTGATTACCCTGCCGAAGCCGCGTTTTTGCATGCGCGGAACGATAACGTCGCAGATGACAATCAGTGAGATTACGTTAACCGTAAAGCTTTTGTGATAGTCTTCGGGGGGGGCCGTAAACGGGTCGTGCCACGGACTCATGATGGCGGCATTGTTATACAGGATATCAATCCCGCCGCTTGTCTCTTCCGCTTTTTCGGCCAGACGTCGCGCAGCATCCGTGTCCGCCAGATCCGCCTCCAGTTCGCGTACCGTAATACCGCTTTTTTTCAGTTCAGCGGATAGTTCCGCCGTATGAGAAACCGTCCGGCTGTGCAGCACCAGGTTGCAGCCCTTGGCGGCCAGTCCCAGGGCAATCTGCCTGCCCACACCGCGACTGGCGCCGGTGATCAGTGCCCATTTTCCTTTAATAGCAGTCATTTCATTTCTCCATTCTTTTGGATTATTTCTTTCTATCATCCACGTAAAATAAAAACAAGGGTGAAACCTGTTTCATGGAAACAGGCCTGAAATATACCGCACCTGCCGGTCGTTTTGCCGGGGACCATTGCCTTACGGTGCGGTCAGCCAATGCTTTAAATCTTTATCCACACTATACTTCATTATGGAGAGATTTCTCAGCCACCTTTCGATATCCTTTTTTTGCGAATGTCTAAAATCAGGCGCCTTAAGCGGCAGGGCATTGGTTACCATTCCCCAGATGCCCGCGCCGATTCCCCCGGCGGCGGTAAATACTTTATAAGACCACATGGTCGCTGCCCAACCCAACCGGTTGTAGGTATCAAAATAGCGCCTCATCATCTTGCCGCCGCCGGCCGCTTTCAGCACAACATTGAACTCGCCCACAAGCAGCGGTACACCGAGCCGCTGAACAAGCGCCCGGTAGCGCGGAACGGTCTCGTTTATAAACGCTTGATGTGTGGCAACCGTGGGTTTTCCATTCCCGAAGAATCCCGGATAGAAATGACAGGTAAGCATAACATTGTCAAGCTCCCGCAGTTCACGGGTCTCATAGAATTCAAGCCGGTTATAATACCCGGAAAAGACAATGATATGCCCGGCATCGACCGCACGAATGGCACGATAACAGCGGAGATTTAATTTCTTCAGTTCATCCTCGGTACCGCCCCAGGGTTCGTTCAAAAGATCATAGGCGCAGATGTTTTTTCGGCTGCGGTAGTGCCGGGCAACCGCTTTCCACAAACGGACGGTGCGTGCCCGGTATGCCGCGGACGACCACAAACGGTTGAAATCAGCCCGCCCGGAATGGTCCCATTTATTCTGAGAACCGGGTGCGCCGTGCATATCGAGGATAACATACAGACCGTACTTTTCGGCCAACGCAACCGCTTTGTCCAGCCAGCGCCAACCGTCCGCCTTGATTTTTCCCGGGTGCCGTTCATCTTCCAAAAGGGTATACCAAAACGGCAGTCTGATTACATTCATATCAAAACTCTTAATTATCCGAAAATCCCGTTCGGTAATATAGTTTTCACGATAGAGATTCATCAGGCGATCTTTCTCTTTGCCGCCGAAACGCCGTTGTAAGACCGCTTCCAGACCGTACTGGTCGGCGATATCGCTGTGTCCCGGTCCGAGCATCCACATTTCCAGCAAAAACCAGTTACCCAGGTTCACACCCCGCAGCAGGACCTGCCGTCCGCTTTCATCTACAATCCGTGTGCCTGACGTATGCAAAAAGGAAAACATCCCCTGTGCACGGTCCACAGTGCCGGCTGCTGTGTTATCGCAGTACACGGAAGCGGCACCCGTTTCCGTGCCTGTGTCCGGGCCCCACGCATCAAGTCCGATTAGGCTCAAGAGAAGAATAATAACGCCAAACCGGGTTATAACTATTTTTATGGCCCTACTCCCTTCTGTAAGTATCTCTGTTGTTATTTTTTTACCGTCACGGCGGAAAGAAAGCTGTCGAATCCCAGGAAAATATAAGGCCGAATATCCTGCCCGGGATCAAAGGACGCAATATCGGAGGTATCAAGCCGGAAGCTTACTCCCACGCCCACGGGCATGCTCACCATGCCCAAACCGATCGTCAGCGTCAGTTCACCCCCCAGATACAGGTATCTTTCCGGATTGAAATACCGGGTATCTATATTGAAGTCCGCCAACATCTCGACATGCAGACCCGCCCCGATCCCGTCCAGGTGGAAGCCTCCCCCAAGGGGCTGGTCCGGCAGAGCCAGGGGAAACAACAGATCTGCGGAGAACAGGGCCCTGCCGGTTGTGCTTTGCGGCTCGGTGTCGAACAGACCGCGGGGCCTGATAACCGGGTATCCAAGCAGCTCCTCAGTAGTATAGCTGGCTTTGGTCCCCAGCTTCAGTACCAGGTGGGGGATAAAAAACGGCAGATTCAACTCCAGCCTGCCCACGGTATGAAAACCGGTCACGCTCTCGGGAAATACCGGCAATGGCACCTGAACCAGTATACTGCCCGTCACGGAAAGCGGTGCGTAGAAATCAAGAATGCCCCCGCTTTGGGAAAATGAAAATGATACTACCGAGAGAAAATCAAGCTCATTTTCGTCGGTCAAGCCGGCATCGCTAAAACCGTTGAAAAAGCCGAAAGACCGGACGGAATAGAGGCGGTAACTGTAACCCAGGCCGCCGGAGAAAACAATGCGGCTGCTTACATCGTCGGATACCGAACCCAGCAAAGGGACGGAGAGCAGCAGGGTATGAGTCATGGTCTGGCGGTAGTAACCGGAGGTATCGGATGAATAGTCAAGGTCCAGGTAATAACTGATATCCGTAATTCCCAGCGCCGTACTTAAGGACAGGGTACCGATCGGCTGCATCACCGCCGGATAAAAGGAAAGTGCGGCACTGTATGAGGTTGTCTGCAGCGGCGACGCACCAAGGACGTATATCCCCCCGCCCAGCAAAAACCGCTGCGGGGAAAGCAGCGTCACATTCGGATACGGAAGCCAGAACTGGAACAGCGGCAGATCACAATAAGCCGTACTTTTCACTTCACCCCATTCCCGCTTCGGCGGAACAGCCTGCGCCGCGGGTAATGCCACGGGTTGATTCAGCAGGTCCCGTCCGGGCATCCGCTTTATACAAAAGCCGCGCCATGAATAGGATGCGTAGAGTAAATCCCCGTCCACCATTTGTCCGGCGAACGCCGCCACCCGGTCACGGCAGACCAATGTCAGACTGCGTGCGGACAGACGGTAGGCATACAGGGCCAGGCTGCCCCCCCTGTCCGAGGAAAAAAGCAGGGTGTCGTTGTCGCCGAATCGGGGATAATATTCCCCGGCATTATCAGGGCCCAACACCACCCGTTTTTTATCGTTGTTATAGCTCCGTAATAATGATTTCTCCTCTCCCTCCATGGCGCGGGTCGGGAGCGGGTAGTCCAGCAGGTAGATGTCGCGCAGGCCCTGCCGCTGCAGGACAAAGGCGATATGCTTTCCGTCCGGGGAGAAAACCGGATTAAAGACACTGCTGCCCGGTTCGGCAAAAAGCAGGCGGCAGCTGCCGGTGGCGGGGTCCACCTCAACCAGACGGGAGCAGGATCCGACCCGCTGCGCGGCCACAAGTTTTCTGCCGTCCGCCGAGAGTGCCGGATGGTAGAGATGGGCGTTTGTGGTAAGACGCACCACCCGCCCGGTCGGGGCGTTGTACAGGTAAAGATCATAAACCACTGCGGAATCTATCTGTCGGAAGCGCTGTGTAACCTCGACGCCCGCATAGACGATCTTGTCTCCCCCGGCGTCCGCGCTGAATGAATAATCATCCGCCAGCCGGGCCCGGACAAGCACCTCTTCCCGTTTGGTGTCGGGATCGAACCGGACCAGCGCCGGACTGCTGTCAAGATCTCTGCGGTACAGGATCCATCCCTTTCGGGTAATGATCGGCAGGGTGTAGTCCCCGAACTTCTCAGGGGTTACCATTTCACCGCCGGGCAGCTGTCTGTCGTGAGCATAACGCTGTTCCAGCTCCTGTTTCATCTGTGCGTAGAGTTCCACCGCATCATGACCGGTTACCTCCTTTATGGCCTGCCACGGTCCGAACAGCGGTTGTGCCGCAAACTTTTCATTTATCTTGCGGAATACGTCCTCTCCGTATTTCTCCCTCAAAAAGTGAATAAAAATATAACCGGCGACATAGATCCTGCCGGGCGGGGGAAAAGCCGAAGAATATTCCGCCTGATCAAGGGTAAAAAAATGGTCCTCAAGCAGCGGGGCCTTGTAATATATCTCAAAAAACGGGTTTCGTCCCCGCCCCCCCTTTGAAAAAATGGTTTCCGTATTGGTGGTAATTCCCTCTATCATCCAGCCGGGCAGAAAAAGGGCGTCGCCGCCTATGACCCCTTCTCCGAAAATATAGGACAGGTTCTTAAACAAACCCGCTTCGTATCGCAGGTGAACATAGTGGGTCAACTCATGAACCAGTAATATACGCAGCCAGTTCTCATACCCCGCCCCCAGCCAGGGTGAGATGGGAGAAGAAACATAGAGGCCGATATGGTGCGGGGGAAAGGTATAATATCCATTGGCAATATCCGTATTGCCGAAAAGCACACAGATTATCTGCCGCGGGTATGACCCAAAAAAACCGGTGACCTCTTTATAGACATCCTCACAGAATCCGACAAGTTCCTTCACCGCCTGCAGGTTTTTTTGCTGATAGATAAAAACAAAATGTTCGGTAACGGTTTGTTTCCAGGTTAAGCTGTCATCGGCGGACATTGCGGATGCGGCCGCCAGCAGAAAAAAAAAGACTGCAACAAGAAATCTAGGCTTCAAGCTCCCCGGCCCTTTCGGCTGCCGCGCATACGGCCTTGATCACCGCGTTGGTGAATCCGTGTTCTTCCAGGGCCCAAACGCCCTTGATGGTGGTTCCGGCCGGTGAGATAACCTTGCTTAAATATTCGATCGGATTTCTGCCGGAAGAACCCAAAACCGCAACCGCTCCCTCAAGCGTGTTGATCGCGATCTTCAGTGCCTCATCGTACTTCAGTCCGCTCTGTACCCCGCCCAGGGCCAGGGCATGCACAAAGGAAAACACAAAGGCAATACCCGACCCCGACAACCCGGTGATCGCCGGCATAAGATTTTCAGAGAGTTGATAGGGAGTGCCGATCGCCCGGGCGATATCAATGCACTCATCACGGAAAACAGTGTCCGTATCCGGCCCCGGTGCAATTCCGACGGCCGCGCAGCCGGCGGAGGCCGCCAGGTTCGGCATAAACCTGACCACCTGTTTTGTTCTCAGGGCTTGGATAAAATACTCGGTTTTTTTTCCGGCCACCACGCTGATTATTTTTTTACCGGCGGCCGGGCCTTTTATTTCGGATATCAGGGCGGGAAGCTCCTGCGGTTTAACGGCGATGACGATAATGTCCGCCTTGCCTACCAGGTCCCCGGTGCCGACAACCCGCAGTCTGCCCTCCGTTTCAGCCAGGCGTGCCCTGCTTTCCGTCTGCTCGGAGACAAGCAGCTCATAGGTCTTTCCACGGTCCGCCAGTCCCTTACAGAAGGCGGAGCCCATATTGCCGTATCCGATGATACCGATAATTTTCATATAATGCGTTAGTTCAGCGGCATGGGATTACACAGATTATCCCTGCAGTCCGCCACCCTTCCGCAGTTAAAACAGATATACTGCGGCTCGTGTGTCAGTTCTTTTATCCGCTCGAACAGTTCCTTGCTGGCCAAGACACAGAGATGTCCCTGGTGATCTCCCTTGCATTCCTTTTCGCTCATAACCGCTTTCCTTTCAGTTCTAATGTTCTTTTACAATAAAATCATGAAAGCCCAGATCATGCAAGATCTTTTTGGTCTCATCCAGGGATTTTTTTGATACCTGGTCTACATACACCCGGTACAATCCGTTTTTGGTGGTCTCAATAAAAACCTTCAGTTTTTTGGCCGTTATCCGCTTTTTAGTGCGTTCCGCATTCCCGGCTTCCCTGAACGCGCCTACCTGGATACGGCAGGTCTGCGTGCTGCCGGTGATATGATCCTGTTCGGGATTCTTTTCCCCAGTATTTTTTACCACCTCCAGCCGCACCGGGATCACCCCGGAATTAAGCATGTTCAATGCTTTTGCCGCGGCCTTGGAAAGATCTATGATCCGGCCCTTGCGAAAGGGCCCGCGGTCATTGATCCTGACGATGACGCTTTTCTGGTTGTAAAGGTTGGTCACCTTGACCAGCGTATTAAACGGCAGGGTGTTATGGGCCGCGGTCAGGTCATTGGTATTGAACACCTCCCCATTGGCCGTTTTTTTCCCATGGAAATCCCCGCCGTACCAGGAGGCCAGCCCCCACTGGTCAGCGTAAATTTGTGTAATTCCCAATATAAGGGCAAGTAACAGTATTATCCGCTTTTTCATATTCAAATTATCGACTGTCACAGGCATATACTTAGGGCGGTGATTGTAAATTTGCCGTAACAAGGAAATGCCGATTGCATAAAACAGGCAACTTCTTTATACTCTACCATCTATGAAAAACCAGGTACTCCATTGGGCGGACACGTTCGCCCTGCAAATAATCAATAAAAAGGGGGAAAAACCCCTGTATGTATGCGCGGCCGGCATTACACCGTCCGGCACCGTTCATATCGGTAATTTCCGTGAAATGATTTCCGTAGACCTGATCGTCCGCGCCCTGCGCGATATGGGAAAACAGGTCCGCTTTATCTTTTCCTGGGACGATTTTGATGTGTTCCGCAAGGTGCCCGCCAATATGCCGCAGAAAGAAATGCTGCAGACCCACCTGCGCCGGCCCATCACCGTGGTACCCGACCCTTTCGGTGAAGAAGAGAGTTACGCCCGGCATAATGAACAGGAGGTGGAAAAACTGCTGCCCCTAGTCGGGATCAGGCCGGAGTTCATTTACCAGGCTGCACGCTACGCCGCGGGAGACTATGCGGAATCCATGCGTCACGCTTTAATCAATCTCCAGACCATTAAAAATATTCTGAATGAACACCGCACCGAGGAGCTCCCCGCCGACTGGTGGCCGGTTTCGGTGTTCTGTACCTCCTGTCTGAAGGACACCACGAAGATTTCCGATTGGGACGGTGAATACGGCTTCAGCTACAGATGCTCATCCTGTGGAAACAGCGAGACTTTGGACCTGCGGCAGGCCCGAACGGCCAAACTCTTCTGGCGCGTGGATTTTCCCATGCGCTGGCAGTATGAAAAGGTGGACTTTGAGCCGGGCGGCAAGGAACATCATTCGGCCGGAGGGAGTTTTGATACGGCGAGCCAAATTGTCTCCCGGGTTTTTGACTATGAAGCGCCGGTTACCTTTAAATATGATTTTATCCGCATAAAGGGCGGCGGCGGGAAAATTTCCTCATCCAGCGGAAACGTCATCAGCCTGGGTGACGTGCTGGAAATCTATCAACCTGAGATTGTGCGCTACCTGTTCGCCGGCACGCGGCCGAACAGTGAGTTTGCCGTCTCCTTCGACCTGGACGTGTTAAAGATTTACGAAGACTATGACAAGTGCGAACGCATTTACTTCGGGGCCGAAGAGGTGGGAGAAAAACGCCGGCAAAAAGAAAAACGCATCTATGAGCTCTCCCAGGTAGACAAGGTACCGGCAAAGCTGCCCGCCCAGATACCCCTGCGGCACCTCTGCAACCTGCTGCAGATTAATGAGGGGGATATCGAAGCGGCGCTCGCGGCCGTTCCCGGTGAAACGGATGAGCGCCTGCGCACCCGGGCCCGCTGCGCCTGGAACTGGATTGTGGGTTACGCACCCGGGGAGTTTCGCTTCCGCCTGCGTAAGGACCCGCGGCAGGTCATCACCTTGACGGACTCGCAGGCCGGAGCGGTCGCCGGGCTTTATACGCTTTTGGCACGAGAGTTTGCCTCCCTTTCCGAAAAAAGCCTGTCCGAAGCCATCTACACACTCGCCCAGGACAACGGACTGGAACCAAAGGATTTCTTCAAGGTATTATACCGGATTTTAATCGACAAAGAGATGGGCCCGCGCCTGGCGGGTTTTATCCTCACCATCGGCAGGGACAAGATACTGCCGTTATTGCAGCCGTACGGAAAGAATGCTCATAGTGAATAACAGGTTTTTTTTATGGCGCGGTGTTTTCTCTTTGGCTGAATTTGCCGATACTTAAACTGAAATCCGAACAAAAAAGGTGAGAATGAGTGATGCAGTTTTTAAATGATATGCTTTACAATATTCAAATGTTTTTTTCCGATACCACCAATATCTTTTTATCTTTGGTACTGCTTATCTCGCTATTCGCTGCTTTTGCCACCATCGCGGCCTATAACAGTTCCAAGCAGGCGAAAAAGGCTTTGCGGGCCGGAATGATGAATGATCTCCTGGACTCACGCTACACGGAAAAGAACATTGTGGCAAGGAAAAACCTGATCAATTATTATGACACCTGCCGCAAACACGGATATGATTATGTGAAAACCTTCTTGGCCAACCGTAACAGCAGAAAGGTTGAGAAAGAGATCGATAAAAGCAGACAGGTGATCTTTTCCTTTTTTGATAAAGTATACCGTTTACGGCAGTCCGGACTGTTAAAAAGTAATGATCTTAAGCGCCTGATCGACGACAACGAACTGGAGTTGTTCATAAACAGGTGCTGGCCGCTTTGTGCCGGGGTAATCGATTCCACTCCGGGGAATGTCGCTCACGCCAAAAGCGGGGACAGCCAGAAGCACGTATATAACTTCTATCACCAAATGTATAAAATACGATTTTAACAATAATAACTATGGACAAAACACAACTAAAGAAAAGCATAGCCGACAAAGCGGTAGACACACTTATCAAAAGCGGGATGAAAATCGGTCTGGGCACCGGCAGCACCGCAATCCATATGGTCCACCGGGTGGCCGAACTGCAGCGGGAAGGAAAATTAAAGAGTCTTACTATTGTCACCACCAGCCTGCAAACCGAGTTGGAATGCCTCTCCTCCGGCATGGCCGTTACCTCTCTGATGAACCCCCAGGTAGACGGCCGACTTGATCTGACCATTGACGGCGCGGATGAGATCGACCCACGTTACCGGTTGATCAAGGGACACGGGGGCGCACTGTTGACGGAAAAGATTACCGCCTATGCATCCACACAGTTCGCCGTTGTTGCGGACTACAGTAAACTGGTCGATTGTCTGGGTATTAAGCAAAGTCTGCCCATTGAGGTGGTTCCCGCGGCCCTGACCGTTGTCGGTAAAACCCTGCGGAACATGGGGGCCGAGGTCACCATGCGCCCGGCCACGCATTTTGCCGGGCCGGTATATACCGAACGCGGGAATGTCCTGCTTGACAGCAAATTTGAAAGCATCCCTGATCCCGTCAGTCTGGAAAAAGAAATCAGCACCATTCCCGGTGTGGTTGAATCCGGGCTGTTCTGCCGTACGGTCAATCACGTCTTTATCGGTCTGGAAGACGGGACGGTGGAACACCGGCACCCCTGACCCCCGGCCGGGTAAAACGGACAGCCCCCTGACTTACTTTGGAGGACAGCGGCACCCCTGCCCCTCGGCCGCGTACCGGACAATGCGCCGCCGCGGATCATATCAACCTAAGAGCTTTTTTAACAGGGCATCATTCTTCTTCCACCTGCCACGGACCCTCACCCGAAAATCCAGATCCAGCCGGTACGGGAACAAGGGGGCAAGCTCATCCGCGGCCTGCTCTATAATTCGTTTGATTACCTTTCCTTCTCGTCCGATCACAATACCCTTTTGTGATTCCCTTTCCACGCAGACAAAGCCCCTTACCCAAAGTGTGTTCTCCTGTTCCCGCATCTCCAGATCCGCGATTTCTATATACACGGCGTGGGGCAGTTCCTGTTTCGTATTGAGTATTACCTTTTCCCGAATGATTTCTGAAATCCGAAACTCCGGCGGTTGATCCGTATAATAGTCCGGCGGATAAAAAAAATCACCGTCCGGCGCCTTATCGAACAGAAGTGAAAGGAGATCATCCACCCCGCTGCCCGTGACACAGGAAAGCCTGACAAGCGGGGCACTCCCAAGCTGCGAGGACAACAGGGTCTCCATCTCCTCAAGGTAATTCGGGACAATATCGGTTTTATTCAAAGCGATAACCAGCCGCCCCGTGAAAGCCTTCAGCAATGAGATCAGGGACTGTTCCTCTTCACCCGCCTGCCGGGTTACGTCAACCATATAAAGAATAAGGTCGACCTCATGCAACTCGGAAAGCGCCAGTTCCTTCAGATGCAGGTTGAACTTTCTTTCCGAACTGTGAAAACCCGGTGTGTCCACGAATACAAGCTGGCCGCGCGGTTCGGTGTAAATCCCACGGATTTTATTCCTGGTTGTCTGCGGTACGGATGAGATGATCGATACCTTATGACCACAGATTTTATTTATTAAAGAGGACTTTCCCGTGGACGGTCTGCCGATTAACTCGATAAACGCGGATTTCATCTCATTGTCTCCTAAAAAACTGCAAATGTTGTTTTGCTACGGTATGTTACCTGCAAATCATCTTATGTGTCAAATAGAGCGCCGCTGTTCGCATACCCGTCATGACTCTGCCTTTTTATATTTTTTCAGTTGCTTTATTATTTTTCCGACAACGCTGCCGCATCTTTTCAAAAAAGCTTGGATATTCCGGAAAAGGAGAAATGCCAGTTCTTTGTCGGTTGTTCTTTTCACTTTATATATGGGCAGCGGAAAATCATTAATGACGTATGCCCGTACGTCCCCGGGACGAGTCTGATTCCATAAACAACTATTATTTTTATCGTCTGCTTTTTGTGCTCGCAGCATCCGTTCCGTTTTTTTATATGCCTGTTCCAACCCCTTCACAAAATGGTCACTTACCTGCCGTATAAAAACCAGCAAAGGTTCATCACGGGCAATAGCGTACAGATGCATGCCCTGCTTTATGTATTCCGCAAAAGCCAGGTGATCGGCCCAGAAATTATCGATACAAAATAATAAGACGTTGTCCGCAAGACTGTTGCGCAAAATCGCACGGGACCTGATACATTGTACCTGACGACGCTCCAGTTCGATCAGCAGGGAATAACGCCGCAGCGTGTTGCGCATATACGCATGTTGGTCTTCGATAATGCTCTGTGCGCGTACAATTTCTCTGGCTGCTTTCGGATGAGCAACGGGACGGCTAAGGGAATTCGAAAAAAGCTTTCGCGGTATAAACTCCTGTATTCCGTACCTGGAGATCATTGTGTCCTGCAAACTGACAAAAAAACGCGATACACCGGGTTCCCCGTGTCTGCCGCAGCGGCCGCGCAGTTGATTATCAACACGAGCGCTGTAATGGCGGCTTGTTCCGATAACATACAGACCACCGAGGCCTAAGACCGATTCTTTGTGCGCTCCGTTTTTTCCTCCCAGCTTGATGTCCGTACCCCTGCCCGCCATATGGGTGGAAACGGTAACAGCGCCCGGAGCACCGGCGCCGGCCAACAGTTCGGCCTGTCCCCGCGGATTTTTGGCATTCAGTGTACGGCACAAAACACCACGGTGTTTTAAAAGCGCAGCTATTTTTTCGGATTCCTTCACCGACGCGGTTCCGACAAGGATCGGTTGTCCTGTACGGTGAACGCGCCCGATCTCGGCAATGATGGCTGATGTTTTCGCTTTTCTATTGGCGAACACCAGGTCCGGTAAATCGATCCTACGCACCGGACGGTGAGGCGGAATGATGACGATATGAAGTCCGTAATCCCTTGCCAACTCCCCGGCCACGGGCACGGCCGTTGCGGTCATGGCGCAGAGCAAGGGATACAGCTTAAGGTAGTTCTGTATGGTAATGGCTCCCAATATCCTGTCCAGAGGTTCAAGGGCAAGTCCCTCTTTGGCCTGTAACGCGCGTCCGATGCCGTACGGCCAATGCTTTTGGAAAGCCGCCCGTCCCGTCACCTCATCGACGGGGACAATTTTTCCTCTTTTTACAATATAATCCACGTCCCGCTGCAGAATATAATGCGCATATAAGGCGACATGAACAGCCGCCAAAAGCTCCGGTCTTTTTCCGGTATTACTACCTTGCCTGAGCAGAAGATCCAACACCTTGCGTTCACCTGCCGGGGTAAGATGAATATGATGTTCGCGTTCGTTGATCAGGAAGTCTGTCCGGAATTTTAATTTCTTTAAAACGGTCTCTATCGCATACGGATCATACGGCACGTTTTCCGTTTGTCCCGCTGTCACCAGGGGAAACCGGGCCTGGTCGATCATTATGAAATCGGCTTCATCCACAATCGCCAGATGCAGCTTCCTTTGTATAAAGCCATTTTTTTGCCGGCACCGGTCGTCTCGCAGCAGATCGAATCCACCCTGTTCCGCGGTCAGGTAGGTGACGCCAGCCAGGTATGCCTGTCTTCTCCGGACCGGCGACATACGCTCCTGAATGTATGAACAGGTGATTCCCAAATATGTATAGACCGGCTTCATCCAAAGTGAGTCTCGTTTGGCCAGGTAGTCATTGGCCGTAAGAATATGTACCCCCATGCCGCAGAGTGAGTAAAGAACCGCGGGAAACACCGCGACAAGGGTTTTCCCTTCCCCGTTTTGCATCTGGGCCAGCTTTCCCCGGGCCAGTGCGACGGCACCGATAAGCTGCTCGGTATAGGGAGATATTGCAAGCATTCGGCGGCAGACCTCGGCTACCACGGCATACACCTCCGCAAGCAGGATGTCCGGGCGTATTCCTCCCCGGACCTTTGCTTTAACAATATCGATTCGCGTTTTTAATTCTTCCCGCGAGGATTTTTTGTAGTTATAGCTTTTTATGTCCTTTACCAGATGAAGATACGGCTTAAGCCCGGTCTCAATACCAATGCCCTTAAACCTGCCCAGAGCATAATAAAGCCGGTCACTGGTATTTAAGGTATTTTTAATGTTGTCTTTCATATCCAATCCTTTTTTTGGTACTATTTGAGTAATAATAAATTTGTCAGTGTAAGAGAATTGTCTATGAAAGCGGGGGACTTCTGACTGCTTTTTTGAAGGTACGGACGGATTTTTTTATGAGAGAAAGCACGAGAATATATAGAATGCCTGTAACACGCAATAAAAACGATGGTTCGGTAAAAGCGGATTCACTCAGTCCGGAAAGAGAAATCAGATTGAACAGAATAAAAAAAAGAGTTACGGCTATAAGCGCGTATTTTCCGTACATTCGCATGTAAACTTACTATAAACATTTAAATCCATAATGTAAACATTCAGCATTGCGCTTTTTTGAATTTGGCACAGGCAATTCTAAATTTATCCAATCAGAAGGCGTATTTATAGGTATTTACACATCTACTATGATACAACTGGTCCAAATTTAGAATCGCTGTGCCGGGACCCTTGCAAATATTATTCGATTACGCTACTGTTATCATCTGATTCATGCGTACAAGAATACCCGTTTCATTATTACTCTTTCTCATTCTGCCGGTGTTATTCTCTTTTTCCGACTGCCGGGAATCATTCTCGTTATATAAAAAAACGTTCACTACCATGTCCACCTACATGAGTGTCGATATCTATGCGGGTGAGGCCCCAGACTGGCCGGATATCGAGCGGCAGGTTGCCAAGAGGGCACGGGAGTATAACCACCGCCTGCCGGGCACTCCGATATACCTGCTCAACCGTACCGGTACAAGCAAACTGCCGCCCTATCTGGTGCGGGTGCTGAAGCTGGCGCTCAAAATCGCGCATGACAGCAACGGAGCCTTTGATCCCACTATTCTGCCGTTGCTGAAACTGTGGGATTTTGATGAGGGCGGCAGGCTGCCGCCGCTTGCGGAAATAAAAAAGGCCATGCCCCTGGTGAACTATAAAAAGGTCCGCATTGATCCGGACAATACCGTACACCTGCAGGCCGGTATGGGTCTGGATTTGGGGGGGATCGCCAAGGGAGCGGTGGTTGATTTTCTTTCCGGACGGTTGGGCGCAAAAGGCTATACAAACTATCTTATCGACGCGGGAGGAGACCTGCTGCTGGTGGGGAGCAAACCGGACGGCAGTCCCTGGAAGATCGCCATCAGGCACCCACGTTATACCGAAGGCAAGGGCGATCCTGATTTTATGTGTGTGTTGTCTATCGATACCTCACAAAAAAACAAGGCCGTGGTCACCTCGGGTGATTATGAACGCTTTTTTTTCCGCAATGGCCAACGGTATCATCATATCATAGATCCGTCTACGGGATATCCCGCGTCGGGACTTGTTTCCGTCACCGTCATTGCCGACACCTGCGCGGAGGCGGACGCCCTGGCAACCGCCGCCTTTGTGCTGGGCCCGGAGAAAGCAAAGGACTTTATCGAAAACCATCCGGGTGCGGAGGGCTTGTTTATCAGGGAGAAAAACAATACCCTCCGGGCCGCAAAAACAAGCGGATTTCCGGTTAAGCTTTCCGATCTGCGTTTATAGCCTTATTTTTGCCAGTATTTACCGTAAAAAAGGTTTAGTCTTCGTTTTGTCTCATAGGGAATCAGGGACTGATCGGTCATCAGTGCGCTCGCGGCCGCGTGCCTGCAGGCACAATCCCCTATTTTATTCATTTCGACCGTAAAGGTCGGTATCATCGATTTTAAAGCGGAAATTTTCTGCTGCATCATTTTGATTACCATTTCAACCGTCACATCCTCTTCCTTCTCGCGCCAGCAGTCATAATCGGTGACAATTCCCACCCCGGCATAGCAAATCTCGGCTTCCCGCGCCAGTTGCGCCTCGGGCAGGGCGGTCATGCCGATGATATGGGCACCCCAGTCTTTGAAGAGAAAACTCTCCTGCCGGGTTGAAAAGGGAGGTCCCTGCATACAAAGAACAGTGCCGTTGGGGTGAAAGGGCTCCTTCTGCCCCTGCATCACCTTCCGCAAGACCGCACTTACCTCCGGGCAAAAGGGATCCGCGTATCCGACATGGCCCACTACTCCGTCCCCGAAATAGCTCTTGTTCCTGCCGTGGGTTCTGTCTATGATTCCGTCACAGATCACAAAATCACCGGGTTTATACTCCTCGTGTAGGGAACCGACCGCACTCACCGCCAGTATGGTCTTGACACCAAGGCTTTTTAACGCCCAGATATTAGCCTTGGACGGTACGTCATTGGGAAGAATCCGATGACCCAGCCCGTGACGAGGCAGAAACGCCGTAACAATCCCGCCGATATCTACCAGGGTAATTATGTCGGACGGCATTCCAAAAGGTGTGGGAATGTCCACCTTACCGACGGTTTTGCCGCTCTCAAAATCTTCCAGCCCGCTTCCCCCGATTATTGCACACTGCGCCTTCATTCTCTTCTCCTTTTGCGTTTGGTAGGCACATAGTAACAGGAAAGAGCGGCAACCGCAATGTAAAAAATAAAGAAAATTCTTTAGAAATCGGATCTTCGTTCTTGACAGAAGGGAAATCTAGGGATTAAGATATATACTGGTTTTATGGGAGTTCTTCTGCCCCACAACCTCTAGTTACAGAGTAGAGGACAGAAGCAGCGAGAGGCCAGGGGATTTTATCCCTGGCCTTTTTTTTTATTGCCGGATCGCAGAAAAGTATATATTATAAGTCTATGAAATATGAACCAATTTACCTAGATGATGAAGAAAATAATGAAGAGGGCGAAAACAGCCATGAGGCTATTCTCGTTCAACAGCTGCTGAAAACCAGGACGATTCTTTTGTCCGGTGAGATCAACAAAGCCCTGGCCGAGCGTATCATCCGCCAGATCCTCCTGCTGGAAGATGAGGGGGAAAACCCGATAAAAATCTTTATCGACTCTCCCGGCGGTGACGCGGACGCGGGTTTTGCCATCTTTGATATGATCCGTTTTGTCAAACCGAAGGTGTTTACCATCGGGATGGGTCTGGTTGCCAGTGCGGCGGCCATCATCCTGCTTGCCGCGCCCAAGGAACAACGTGTGGCGCTCCCCAATTCACATTACCTGATTCACCAACCGTTAAGCGGTATCCGCGGGGTGGCCACTGAAATCGAGATTCATGCCCGCCAACTGGAGAAACTCCGTGGGAAAATAAACCAGCTGATCGCCGACGAAACCGGCAATCCGCTGAAAAAGGTGGAAAAGGATACGGACCGGGACTTCTGGATGAACGCGGCGGACGCGCAGGAATACGGCCTTATTTCCCAGATAATCACCAAAAGGTCAGACTTGAAAGAATGAACAAACAGGACCTGACAGCCTATTTACCCCATACTCTGAAAGCCCTCAATCCGGCCACTTTCCCCCCGGCTTCTGTACAGCAAGGAAAGGTTCGCGACATTATTGATCTGGGGCAGCACATGGTGATCTGTACCACAGACAGAATCTCGGCTTTTGACCGGGTTTTGACTACCATTCCCTGCAAGGGACAGGTACTGAACCAGGTTTCACTCTATTGGTTTACCCACACGGCGGACATTCTGCAGAATCACCTGCTTGAGGAGCTTTCTCCCCGTACCGTACTGGTAAAAAAAAGCAAGGTACTGCCGGTGGAAGTGGTGGTCAGGGGGTACCTTACCGGGTCTGCTTGGAGAGATTACCAAAAAGGGAATCCCGTATCAGGAATAACCCTCCCGCACGGTATGCGCTTTAACCAGCGTTTTGAAACGCCGCTCTTTACTCCGTCTACCAAGGCCGAGCGCGGTACGCATGATCTGCCCATCTCGGGAAAAGAGATCGTCGCCCAAGGCCTTGTGGAAAAACGAATCTGGGAACAGGTTGAAACCAAGGCACTGGAGCTGTTTGCCAGGGGTACCGAGCTTGCGGCCGCGCAGGGACTCATTCTTGTGGACACGAAATACGAGTTCGGGCTGTATAACGGGGAGTTGATCCTGATCGATGAGATCCACACCCCCGATTCCAGCAGGTACTGGTATGCGGATACGTATGAAGACCTGTTTGCCGGGGGTGAAAAACAACGTAAACTGGATAAAGAATATCTGCGCCAGTGGCTGATGGATCAGGGTTATATGGGAGACGGAGAAATACCGCACATCCCGGATGAAATCCGCACACAGGTTGCCTGGTTGTATATTACGGCTTTTGAAACCATAACCGGCAAGAGTTTCAGGCCCGCAGATCTGAATGCGGCGGCGGAGGCCGACCTCATTTCCCAAAAACTTTCAGCGGCAGGTTATGCCAGGGGATAAGCAGGAAGCATGAAAAACCTTTTGATCGTCTTAAGCCTGGGCTTGTGTTGCCTGTCTCTGCAGGCAAAAGAGATCCATGCCGCGGACAAGGGGTACTACCTTGATCTTCCCGCGGGGTGGCAAGAGCTTGACACCCGTGATACCGCGGCCGTGTCCTATGTTGACCCGGGTCACACCACGATTTTTCAACTGTTCAGTTTCCCGGCGGATTATTTCAATAATGCGGATGAAATGCTGGGGTTTATCCGCATGCAGCTCCACGCCCAGGGCGACGGTGCGGCCTTCACCTATTCCGGGATGGAGGCATACCTGGCCGACCTTTCATTCTCCACAAAAAGCTATAATTCCCGCGGGTACTTTGTTTTTATCAATGGTAAAAAGTATGATTTTGTCCTTATGTGCTTTGCCCAGGTGACGGAGTACGCTAAAATGCACGACTTCCTGCTTTCCTGCCTGGACTCCTTTGCCGTGGATGCGCAAAACAGGCGTGATCCCGGACCCATCAGCCAGTTCTACTACGGGTTCCCCGGGAAGACACAGGTAACGGCCACCATCCCCTTTAAAGAAAAATTTATCACGTTTCACTATGACAAAAATGAAATCGAGGCCACCGACGTGGTTATAAACCGGGAGGCTCGAATTTTAAGCACGTATCCCACGGTAAACAATGCAGCCTGGGCCAGGTTCTACCGGATCATCTACCGCGACAATTACGGCCGTTTCAGCGAGCTGTCTGAAAAACTTTCCGCGTATCTGGCAAAGGCGGCGCCAAACAGAACCGAACAGGCCGCCGTGCTGTTATCATGGATTCAGTCTTTTGTCTACCGGGAACGCAAGAGCATCAGTAATATGACCCCCCCCTTGGAAGCCCTGCTGGGTCATGCCGGTGATTGCGATTCCCGCGCCGTGCTGTTTCTGATTCTGCTGAAACAGATGAAGTTCGACGCCGTCCTGCTTGTCTCCGGCCGCTTTAAGCACAGTGCGGTGGGCATAGCCGTTGATGCCCCCGGCGCGGTGCTTACCTTTCGTTCCAAAAAGTACGTGTTTGCGGAACTCACCGCTACCGTGGCCCTGGGCATGATTGCCCGGGAAATGGCCGATCCCTCGGCATGGCTTATTATCCCGCTGGGAGAATAAAAAAACAATGCGGCGTTACCACTTATATTTTTTCAATGACGGTTTTTCCAAAAGAATACCGGGGCCGGAAGGTTACTGGTTTTTATTGGTGGTGTTCGTATAAAAATACGGTCCGGTTAAAATGCCGAACGCATTGTTTTTGGCGGGACAATACACATAGTAGGTAAAGGCGTTGTTCAGCTCCGGTTGACGGTTGGCAATCACCTCTGTTTTTATCCCCTGTTCATCCACCGGAAAGGCCGCAATAAAGTGATTGCTCTGATCATATACCCAGAGCTCGTAATTGTCATAAGAACCCCGCACATATATGGTGTCTCCCGTCGTATAACTTTCCGGGGTTGTGGTTTGGGACGTAGCCACATTATCGTTGTTAATATAAATACTGGTTTCATCGCTCTGTCCGCTGAGGTCCTCAAGATACACCCGGTACTTTCCGGTAGGAAACGGCTCACCGCCCGGCATGGTGATGGCATTGGTCCCTATCCAGGTTTCACTACCCTTGGTAATCATCTGCCAGGACTCCTTGTCCACCCCCCAAAAAAGCTCTTTATCGTCATTAATCAGATAGAGCGAGCCGATATCCTTGACGCCGTCCTCATCGGTAATCTGAACAAACAGACTCAGTTTCTGGTACCCGTACGTGGTCTCGCGATTATTAAAGAGAATGACCTGCCAGGAAATCCGTATGATCGAGGGAGGGCTGTCCGAACACCCGGATAAAAAAAGAACGCATACTACTATAAATCCGATTAAAACCCGCCCCAACATTATCCCAATACCTGTTTCAGCGCGTCTACAAAACGCCGGTTTTGTTTTTCGCTGCCGATGGTCACCCGTATGCATGTCGGCATTCCATAAGTATCGGCGGGCCGGATGATGATCCCCTTTTGCTGCAGTTGCCGCGCTACAGCGCGGCAGTCCCTTTTGGTATCGAGAACAATAAAATTTGTGGCCGAAGGAATGTAGTCCAGGCCCAGGGCCTGCAGTTCGCCGTACAGATAGGCTTTGCCGCGGGCATTGACGTTTAGGGTTTCTGCGTAGAATTCCCTGTCGCAAAGCGCGGCACATCCCGCGATCTCGGCCAATACGGAAACATCAAAGGGAGGCCGTACCTTATAGAGTATCTTAATTAATTCCGGATCGGCCATACCGAATCCCAGGCGTATCCCGGCAAGACCGTAAATCTTGGAAAAACTGCGCATAAGTACCAGATTAGCCCTTCCCTGCTTCAGCAGCGCGCGCGTATCAGGCATCTGCTCGGGCGGAGCAAAATCAGCGTACACCTCATCATGCACCACAAACACATTATCAGGCACCTGTTCGTAAAACCGGGCAAACTCATCCCGTGGGATTAAGCAGCCCGTGGGATTGTTGGGATTACTGATCCAGATAAGCTTTGTTTTCGGTGTCAGTCTGGCCAGGATGTCGTCAAGGTCAATCGCGAAACCACGCATAGTACTCTGCACCACCCTGCCGCGCATGGCCCTCACCACAATCTCGTAATAGGGAAAGGTTATGCCGGGGATAACAGCCTCATCATCCTGATTGACAAGTGCCAATCCTAATGCGTAAATAATTCCGTCCGCCCCGTTTCCCACGATAAACATATCCGGCGGTAGATCGAACTCCTTTGCCAAGGCGGTGCGCAGCCGGGCACAGCTGACCTCGGGATACGCGTAACATAGGTGCGCATTTTCCTTGATAGCGGCGAGTGCCTTGGGGCTTACCCCGAGGGGATTCTCATTTGAGGCCATTTTGATAAAATCAACCCCCTGCTGTTCCAAACCTGCCTCAAATACAGATTTGCCGGGTTCATAGGGTTTGATTGAGTCTATACCGGGATTCACACGCTTTTCTATTTCCATTGTGGCTAACAGTAATATTTTTTTTGCTATTTGTACAGGCCTCGCGGTGTATGAAGCCTTTATTTATCTCCCCTTGTCTTCGGGAAACAATTCCTCAAAAGAGGGAACATAACCGGGGGTGTTCGCATGTTTTTCCCTGACCGTTTTTTCTTCCTGTTTCTGACGGCTCGCATGTTGCGCATCAAGTTTTTGAGTAATTTGAGAAAAAAGCTCTTCCATTTTTTTTCCGCCGATGTATTTTTTTAGGAAGACCGTAATCTCCCCGGCAACGGCCTCGCGCCGCTCTTTGTCCGGTATCTCCCAGACCGAGCGCAGTGCCAACTCATAGAGTTGGATTACATTGGCGGGCCGGGCGGTGAATAGCGGTAATCCCTGCTTTTTTAGATACTCATGCAGCCTGTCTATTATAGTGTCTAATGTCCCCATTTGCCTCTCCTCCGCCGGTTTTCTTTGTAATGCGGTATTCTCAAATTCTACACTATTCCGTTAAAAATATCAATTTTAGTTGAAATCCGCTATACCATCTCTTATTATGTATGGTAAGAAGCCTATGGCAAGTCCTGATCCTTTTAAAGAACAGACCGTTTTTCACAATCCCGATGATGAGCTTACGGTCAGCAAAAGCGCAAGCATCTATGCCGGAAGAATTCCACGTCTTGAAGCGCACAATAAAAGCAAACAGCTTTCAAACAAGGCTTTCGGCATCGGAAGAGACAAACACAATGCGGTGATCATTCTGGATGAAAAGGTATCCAAGTTTCATGCCGTAATAACATTTCACCAGGGCAAGGGTTTTATCCGGGATATTCACAGCACAAACGGTACTTTTATCAATAATAACAGACTGGTTCCCAATAAAAACGTCGAATTAAACAACAATGATACAATAAGTGTGGGAAACACCGAGATTACCTATTATTGCTGAGGTTCTTTTTATTGGGCAATACAGGATTCGAACCTGCGACCTTTGGCTCCGGAGGCCAACGCTCTATCCAGCTGAGCTAATTGCCCTACCGCACCAGCATAGTCATTCCGCGCGTACATGTCAATTGCTCATACTACTTGACACAAAAAAAACTATGGCTATAATTCTTGAAAATTGTATGGATTTAAAGAAGAAGAATTTTCCTGTCCTGGTCGGTTTTTTATGCCTGGGGATGGTCATAGGAAGTTTGGGGTGGGAGATAATTGAAAGACTGTTGGCTTCCATGGGAAGCAGCCTATCGTTCACAATGAAAGAACCGGTTGGATTCAATCTGTACGTGATTGCCGTCTACGTGCGCGCCAACCTGGGAACCATTTTGGGGGCGATAAGCGGAATATTACTGTTTAAGGTTTTATAAAGGCATATGGTACCAATAATATTAGCATCGGGTTCTCCGCGTCGGAGAGATTTACTACAAAAGGCAAAGGTTCCTTTTACCGTCATTCACCCGAATATCAACGAAGACATCTATACGGAGACTTCCGCCAAGGAGGTTGTGCAGGAGATTGCCGTAAAGAAAGTGCAGGCCATCGTAAATATATTCAAACAGGAATCCCCACGCTGGATTGTGGGCGCGGACACCATGATTGAAATCTCCGGCAAATGTGTAGGAAAACCGGACAGCATCGAAGAGGCGGAGCAGATTTTACGACTGCTGCAGGGCAGAATCCATCGCGTACACACGGGTATAGCGCTTTTGGCGGAGAAGGACAAAAGCATCGTCACCCGGATGTGTACAACCGAAGTAAAATTCCGCCGTATGTCCGACGCGGAAATACATTTTTACCTGGAATCCGGCGAATGGTCCGGCGCGGCGGGGGCATATCGAATACAGGAGCAGGGGAGCTTTTTTATCGAATGGATCAAAGGTTCTTACAGTAATGTGGTAGGCCTGCCCCTGGAAACCTTTTACACGCTGTTAAAGGAAAACAATTATCCTTTTATAACCGCTTGAAATAAAATCATATTCCTGGTATGACTATAAACTATTATTGGATAAAACAAGATATTTTAGATCTTTTTTAAATCTTTTTAGTTTTATTGTGATCAATAAAAGGAGGATAAATTGGCTGTAGTTACAATGAAGAACCTCTTGGAGTCAGGTGTACATTTCGGGCATCAGACCAAAAGATGGGATCCACGAATGAAACGTTTTATCTTTGCGGAGAGAAACGGAATACATATTATAGATCTTCAAAAAACAATTTTATCAATCAAAGAAGCGTATGAAGCCGTACGCAAAACAGTCCTTGCCGGCAAATCTGTTTTGTTTGTCGGAACAAAAAAACAGGCCCAGGCCGCCATTGAACGTGAGGCCAAACGCTGCGGAATGTATTTTGTGAACAACCGCTGGCTGGGGGGCATGCTTACCAATTTTAAGACCATCCAAAAATCCATTTTGCGCCTGAAAAAAATCGAGAAAATGGAAGTGGACGGAACTTTCGACAATATGACCAAAAAAGAGGTTGCGTTATTATTGAAGGAGAAGTCCCGCCTGGACAAGAATTTGGGCGGTATCAAGGAAATGAAGGACCTTCCCGGTATTCTTTTTATCATCGATACCCGCAAGGAGTCGATCGCAGTGGAAGAAGCAAAAAAAATGAATATTCCCATCGTGGCGGTCGTTGATACCAATTGTAACCCCGAAGGAATCGACTTCCCTATTCCGGGGAATGACGACGCCATCAGGGCGATCACGCTTTTCACCCAGATTGTCGCGAACGCGGTGGTTGAAGCGGAAAACGAAGCGGGCCTTGAGGTTATTGAAACCCTGCAGGAAGACGAGGTAAAAGAGGAACCGGAAAATGAAGATGAGGATTTTGAGTCGCTGCTGAAAACTGATAATTCTGAGTATATGGATAAAGATGATGAGGACGAAGAGGAAGATAAAAAA
>CAZWKE010000034.1:0-41206 GCA_964634205.1 uncultured Spirochaetaceae bacterium | reverse complement strand
TCCCCAGTATGCCTTTGTTTGATCCGGTCCCAGGTCCACGGTTCGGACCACTAAAAAAAGCTTACAATAATTTTTAAGGAGGTGCGTTATGGCAATTATAAAATGGAAAAGAGATGATTTGTATAATCCATGGAGCGAACTGGACCGACTCCAGGATGAGATCAATGATCTCTTTGATCTCGACCGTCTCCCGTCTACAAGCGGTCTGTTTGACCGGCCAGTGTCTCCGGCGATTGATATTGTAGAGAACGCGGATGCTTTCGAAGTGTTGTGCGAACTGCCGGGAATCGATCTGAAGGATATCAACGTATCCATCACCTCGAATGTGCTGACAATCAAAGGTGTCAAAAAGGTCGAGAAAGAGGAAAAAAAGGAAAAATACTACAGGAAGGAATCACGTTCGGGCAGTTTTCAGCGTACCCTTTCATTACCAACCGCTGTTGATGCTGAGAAGATAGCGGCCGAGCTGAAAAACGGTATTCTAACCATTACATTGCCCAAAAGGGAAGAGGAAAAACCGAAACAAATAACGGTAAACCTGAAAGAAGGAAAGTAAAGACGAAAGGAGGAAAATGATCATGGCGGAAAGAAAAGAGATAACAACCAGGGTAAAAAGGACAGTGCAGGCATACTGTGATGTGTATGAAGAGGAGGGAAACATCGTTCTGCGATTGGAAATGCCCGGGGTGAGTAAGGAAAACCTGGATATAAAGATTGAGGCAAATGAGCTGACCATACACGGAGGCAGAAAATCAATGGATGAAAAAACAAACTATCTGATGAAGGAGATCTATGACGGGGATTTTATGCAGAAATACGTGCTTGATGAAACAATAGACCGTAACAAGATCCATGCTGCCCTGGAAAAGGGAGTGCTTACTCTAAAGCTGGGAATCAAGGACTCTGAAAAACCGAGGAAAATCCAGGTAGTGGAAAAATAAATAAGGTTTTACTGCTCTTAAAATCGGAGGCTGTCCGCAACCATGCGGACAGTTTTTTTGTTCCTGCCGCGGAAGTATAAAACTTAAAATAGTATCTAAATAACCGCCACCTCCCGGAAAATATATTGACTAGGTTGGTTTTTTTAAATAAACTATGTACGCAATCGGCAATAAAGTGTTGTGGTTTTTTATCATTCGGCCTGATCTCGAAGGCTACGGACACGGAGTTTGACGGAATGAAATATGAACCATAGACTTTATCGATAAAGGGCGGACAACGCCCATATCGTGATGCGAGTTCAGGAGCACATCCGGCGCGCGTGAACGATAGTACTGAAATCCACAACGATGACTTTAAGGAGAGATACAATGTCCAAACAAAGAGACGAATTTGTTGCAGCAAAAATTGCGAAAATGAGCCTGCTGGAAAAATGCGGCCAACTGCTTACCTTTACCTGGCGCGGGGCTTACCTGACACCTTCGGGAATCGAACAGGTTACCAAACTGCAGGCGGGCGGCCTCTGCCTGGAACCGTACGCACTGGAAACATGCAAAAATCTTTATTGGGGGCGTACACAAGTGGATCCCAATTTTAAGCCGCCCCAGGATTATTTCGATATCGCACATACCTGGTTCAGCGCCCAGGGTTACGGTATCAGCGTAACACCTGAAGAGTTGACCGAGGCGCTTAACAAATTACAGGAAATCGCGATGAGCCGGAATTCCGGAATTCCCCTTCACATTACGATTGATATGGAAGGCGATTTCAAGAATGATTATACGGCCGGCCGTGTTTTGCAGTTTCCGCCTCCGATGGGTCTCACGGCGATCGGTGATGTTGATCTGGCGTACAAGGTTGCCAATCTGATGGGCCGGCAGATGGCCGCCATCGGTGTCACCCAGTTTTATCACCCGGTCTGTGATGTAAATATCAATCCGCTGAATCCCGAAATCGGGGTGCGTTCGTTCGGCGATGATCCCAAGGTTTGTGCCAGGTTCATCGACGCGACCGTCCGCGGTTATCAGGACGCCGGGGTTGCCGCCACCATCAAGCATTTCGCGGGCCGTGGTGATTCCGCGACCGATGCGCATGACACGCTCGATGTCTGCCGCGGAGACCGCAAACGCATGGAGGAGGTTGAGCTGGCCGCCTTTCAGGCGGGTATAGACGCGGGTGCCTGGGCGTTGATGACGGCACACACGATTTTTCCGGCGTTCGACCAGGAATACCCGGCAACCCTTTCGCGGAAAATTCTTACCGACCTCTTAAGAAAACAAATGGGATTCGACGGCGTGGTCGTCTCCGACGCGATCGGTATGGCAGCCATCCTGAAAAAATGGCCGCTTCCGGATGCCTGTGCCCTGGCCATTAAAGCCGGTGTGGATACCATTCTGCTTAAGGCGGACGACGAGTCCCGCGCGCAGTGTCTGTTCGGTATAAAACGCGCCGTGGAAAACGGTGATCTTTCCGAAGAACGGGTGGATGACGCGGTGCGAAGGCTGCTTTGTCTGAAATATGATCAGGGGTTGTTCGAAAAAGCGGGGAAAAAGGATCCGAAAGAGACCACGGCGATTGTGCGAAGCAAGGAAAATATGGACTTCTCACGGGAAGTAGCACACAAAGCGCTGTTGGTGGTTCGCGACGATAAAAAACTCCTGCCTTTAAGCAAGGACAAAAAGATACTGGTAATCGAACAAATCATCCCGTATGAGTTTCTCGGTAAGGATCTTTACAGCCATCCGCACATGTTCTGCGAGCAGATGGTGAAGCATTCCTCCAACCTCATTTTAGACGACGCGGCATTCCATGCCGGCGATGAGGATGTGGAAGAAGCATTGAGACTGGCCAAGGGTGCGGACCTCGTGGTAATGACGAACTACTATGCCCGAATCGAGAAGGCGGGCAACAATCCGCATCTGGTAAAGGCCCTGAAAGACGCCGGTCATACGGTTGTTGTGGTGACCAACTTCCCCTACAGGAAAGGCACCACTACGACTGCGGATGCCGTAGTCTGCAACTTTTCCGGTACCCCGGATTCCATCCGGGCATCGGCAGATCTTTTGTTCGGCGCGATAAAACCATACGAGAGTACAAAGATGCCGGTTGATCTCAGTGCCGAAAGAAATCTTCCGGAAGAGGATTATTCTCTCCCACAGAAGAAGCCCGTAAAGAAGAAGGGGCCGGTCAATGTGTGGGGAGGAAAGTGTTAGAACGGCACGTTTTCGCCGAAATAGTAACAAGAATCTGACAACCGGGCAGCGGTATGAAATTCCAGATTTCAAATCCATGCCCGGATTTATTTTGATAAAGGAGTGAGAGTACAATGTCTCAGAGTAAAGCATTCGATATACGCGACATCTATACCATTGATGGTCCGAAAATCACCGACATCTATAAAAAAAACAACATGACCGTGCATTTCCAGGGTATGTCCAAGACCCTGCAGTTTCCCCAGACGGTGGCCCTGCAAGGCGCGCCTACCTGCTCGATCGGTATTTCCCCGTATGGTCTGTACAACCGTTTCAACGATGCGGGGCGGCTTATCATGTTGAACCAGAAGGCGGTTCAGTTCGGTTCCGTCCCCTACATCCGTATCGGCGAAGAGTGCACCATGCTGACCCAGCAGGAGCCCGGTGAGATCGAGTATCCCGACGATATTCCCATGGTCAAGAACTACTACCCGGAACCCATTGCCGAAGAGACAATCTCCATGAGTATCGCCACTCCTTCACTGGAGATCAGCTATAAGCTGGAAAAGGTAAAAATTGTCAGAAGATTAATCTCTCCGCTGCTTTCCGGAAATGAACAAACCTTGATGCCGCTGGGTGTGGAAGAGTTTGAAATAGAAAATATTACGGATGAAGCACAGGTTATCACCCTGGTGGTGCCCCGGCCGTCCCTGGTGAACCTGCAGGAAAAGGAACTTAAACCCACCGATCAGGACAGTATCTTTGTGGGTACGGCCGCGGTTAACGGCCAGCAGCATGAAGCATGGAAAACCGGCGATATGCGGGGGGTGATTATGGGGAGTACGGAAACAGCAGACCGCATGGCCCTGGCCGTGCCTGATCGGCCCGGTATAACCATTGACGTTCAGCCCTATTTCTGCCTGAACCGGTACAAGGAAGATCTCCTGCTTAATGCTGAAGGGACCTTCTACGAGAAGCGGGAACCGGTCCGCCGGAACGATTACGGCGCGGCCGTTTGTGTCACGCTGACCGTAGAACCAAAATCAAGCAAAACCATTCCTGTGACCGTGGTACTCGATTTTCCCGAGCAGTCCTATATTGACGGCGTGAAATTCGATCGAAAATACATCAAGAATTTCTCAGACAAAAAGACACGGATCATCGATATGGCCAAAATTGCCCTGGACAATTATTCGCAATGGTGGAACCGTACGGTTACGATCCAGCAACGGATTTTTGATGCCCTTCAATCCCGCCCTGCATACCTTGGGGACAGGGAAGGTGCCCTGCGCCTGACCCGGCTGATGCTGAACGAGCTGCATTTCCCGTTGTCCAACGCCTGTGTCTGGGTGGATGACGAAAACGGCGAGCGGGCCCGCTTCCTGGAATGCTTCGATTACGCCTATATCGATCCCTCCGATGTGGATTGGTATTCCATGGTGCTGCTGATGCTTTTCCCGGTGGTTGAGAGAGAACTCTGCCAGGCGTTCATTAATTCGATTCGGGCCGTTGATCCGACCCCGCGCTGGTATCACTTTCATGCCTCGTTCGTGGAGGCCAGGAGGCATTTTGAGGAAAATCCCGATCAATATGAGGATGTATCCTTAACGCAGATCAGGGATGACTTCAAGACAAAGGGCAGTGTGGCCCATGATGTGGGCGCCATGCCCAAAGGCCATCCCTTAAGGAATGTGAGTGATTACGCCTGGTACAACAATAATTATTGGGTGGACCTGTTTCCCAAGTTGATGATGCGTGTACTGCGCAATGTAAAGTTTACCGGCGATATGGAATTTCTTAAAAGTAATTGGGAAACCTGCAAGTTCGGACTGGAAGCTTTGCTGGAGCTCGATTTTGACGGTGACGGGATTCCCGAAGGCCACGCCGAGGACGTCAAGAACACCTTCGACAACCTGGTGCTCTTCGGTGCCGATGCCTATGACGCGACCCAGTTCCTGGGTGGGTGCCAGGCTATGATCAAGATGGCGCAGCTCTTGGGCGATAAAGCCGGTGAGGCGCGCATCCGGGAGGTGTTCGACAAGGGTTGGAACAGTCTGGAAAAATTGTGGCGCGAAGCAGAGAACAAGAAAGGTGAAAAACTCGAGTACTACATCACCTGCTTTGATCCCGAGTCCGGTGACAAAAACACCGATGTCTGGACCAATCAGCTTGATGCCCTGTGGTACCTGATTTCCATTGGTGAAGAGCCCTTTATCCCGGAAGAACGGGCTAAAAAAATCCTGAAAACGATCTACCGAAACAACAAGGCTTTTATGGGCTGGGCCATGTGCAAGACCGAAAACGGTGAACCGGTGGAGTCGGACCAGGGCAAGGACGTCTACACAACGTCCAACTATGTATTCGCCCAACTCCTGGATTACTACGGTATGGCCGAGGAGAGCAAAGAGGTCTACAAACACATGGACAGGGTGGTGTTCGAATACGCCAATTCTATGATAACCCCGGACAACCTGCGGGCTGAACTGGAACAGGAGCCCGGAGAGTCCGCTCCCGCCCCGCATTATATTGTGGCCGCCTATCCCCGGCCGGGTGCCGTATGGACCCATCTTGTCTTGGATTACGTCAAGGACCTGCAGGCGGAGCATAAAGCAAAAACCATTCCATCAGCGGAGCTGATACCCTTTTTCGGGGCACTGCTTGACGGTCCAAAAGATGCGAAAACATAAACCTACATTACCTGAATAACAATCAAGGAAGGAATCGAATATTATGAAGAAGAGCTATGACATTACCTTTGTCGGACATATGTGCTATGACGAAATCATCCCCTTTGAGGGAGAACCCCACATCGCGCCCGGAAGCGCCGTCTTATGCGGAGCCATGGTTGCCGCCCGTGTCGGGAAAAAGGTTGCCGCGGTGGTAAAAATGGCGCCCAAAGACGAGCATATCCTTAAGGCCATGAAGGATGTCGGGGTTGATACCTACCTTATTCCCAGTGAGGAGACCACTTTTTCGCAGGTGCTGCATGAGTCGGCAAACATGGATGAACGCACATTGACCCTGGTCAAATCCGCCGGTCTGATATCAATCTCCGATGTACCGCACCTGGAAACAACATGCGTTCACCTGGCCGGGATTTCCGATACCGAGTTTGACATGGATCTGATAAAGGGCCTTAAATCCAGGGGATACAGTATGTCTACGGACATGCAGAGCTATGTCAGGCATGTTACTCCAAGCCGCGTAATTGAGTACAGCGATGTGGCGAATAAACAGGAGATTGCGGGGCTCATGGAAAAGCTGAAACTGGATGTGGTGGAAGCGCGCGTTCTGACGGGCACCGACGACCTGGAAAAGGCCGCGATTATCATCGAGTCCTGGGGCTGCCCCGAAATACTGATTACCCAATCGGAGGGGGTGTTGGCACGGGTGAACGGCATCACCTACTATGAAAAATTCTCCAACAGCAATGTCTCCGGCAGAACCGGCCGGGGCGATACCACGTTCGCCGCCTACCTCTGCCAAAGGCTGGATCACGAACCGGCGGAATCATTGAAGTTCGCCGCCGCGCTGGTTTCGATTAAGATGGAAACCCCCGGTCCGTTCAACGGAACGTTGGAAGCCGTTCACCAACGGCTGCAGGAAAAGCATGTATAAGATTATCTAACAGGGTCACTGCCCCTGGCTTCAGCGTTGTAATGAACGGCCGCGGGGCTTTAGCGCTTTAGTGCCGGCCCCAGGGCTCTAGTGAACAGCCCGGTATAATAGGTCGGCTCATTTCACGGCAGGCGGCAGCCCGGCATTCGCCATCTGCATGGTGTACTCCAGTATCTTGAGTTTAGCTGAGTTATTGTCGGGGATAATGATAACATTGATCGACATCGGTTGGAACGTCACCGTCCGGGGTACAAGCTTGTCCACATTAAACGTCAAGACCCTCTTCACCGTGTCCTTGTTGATGACCAGTACAGCGGTGGAGGCCTTCTTGGCGTCGTAACTGGCGTAGACCGACATATGGGTCGGCACTCCCGACGGAATAACCGTGGTGCCGCTGAAGGTGGTGGTAACCATGGACTGGGCGTAGTATTCGGGGGTGAGTGTGCAGGTCGGAGGATTCTTTGAGGGGTCGGTTATAATGAAGCCGAAGACGGTGCTTTTTGCCTGCTGGACGGATTCGGCCACATCCCAGAAGGCCAAGGTCCACAGGTCTTCTTCAAGCGCCGCTCCCATTCGATCCGCGTCCCAGAGGGCGGCGTAGAAGGTGCCGGGGCCCAATTTACGGGTTTTGGCCGTGTATGCATTTGGGTCCCATTCCCAGCAGATGTTGGCCTCCGTGACGGCCAGGGGTGTTCCCGGTTTCGCGTGTTTGGCAACACGGGCCTTTACGTCCTTCACCACCCACCGGAACCGGTCCACATCCTTGAGGATGTCATTTTCATTGAGGTCCTTGGCCGCGAATCCGTAGTTATGGATGCTCGCCACGTCGATGTATTCCTTGCACTGATCGAGGATCGGACTGAGCCAGTCGTCGCCTTTAAAGTATCTCATGCCGAGTTCGGGCCCCACGAATTTCAGTTTAACACCGGTTCCCGCCGCGGCGTTGGCTTCCTTCATGGCAGCGGCATAGGAATTGATGACAGCGGCATATTCGTCCGCGGCCGAAACCGGCAGGCCCGTTGTTGTTTTAAAGAACTGGTCGTAGATATCCACCTCGCAGCCGATGGTCCAGTACGTAACACCGTACTTTTTTTTCCCATTGACGTAGGAGACGATGTCCGCCGCTCCCTTGGCCGAGGTCGGACCCCCGTTTATGTGGTTGCCGTATACGGGCGCGATCATGATCGGCTCGGCCCCGATCACCTGGCAGTACTGCAGGTACTTGTCCATCTCGGCATAGTCGAAGACCTGCGGCGTATTGGCGTCGTTGTGGTTGTTGTCGCCGACCATTATATTGAGGCCCAGGGCCTTGATCGGCTCCTCGGTTCCGGGAAGCGCAACCTGGCCGTTTTTAGCCCAATCCACCCAGTTGTAGTAGTTGTTGCCGAACGCGTAGGAGGAGATCGGTGTCCCTCCGGCGCGGGCGATTGTTATTGTAGCGGTGGGTACCGGTGTGGTTCCCCCTGTCTGAGTGCCGGCGCATGCGGCAATAATCGCCACTATGCCGGCGGCCAAACAGGTAAGGGTTATATGACGGGTCTTCATTATTCATTCCTCCTTTTTACAGGGCCGTATTAGGGTGCTTGCATTGATGTAAAAAGATTAACCAGGGCATTATTCGCCTGGTTGGGGTCCGGATATCCCGTAGAGTTTTGATACAGCCCAAAACTGTATTCATGATAGGTATGGTAGTTATAGTTCACATTATTGGCCCGGAGTATTTCCAGCATGTCAGATACCCACTGTACTCCACCACGGTTATGCCGGAAACTGTAGATGATGGTGCCGAACTCCCCCAGGTATACCGGGACATTGTTTTCTTCGGAAAATTGGATATAGCTGTCCAATACCGACTGCAGATAGTCCTTGCCCCAGGTATGGACCTCTCCAGAGGCCGAGTAAAAATCAACCCGAAAACGGGCGGTGGCCCCACTGCCGAGATTATCGCACTTCATCCAGCCGCTAATCTTATATTTATGACCCCGGGTGATAATGAACTTGTATTTATCGTTGCCGAAATTGGCGTCACCGGTGGTGCCGGTTATCTTAAGGCATTTTCCGTTACTGTGTCCGGTGTTGGTGACCAGGCTGCCCCGGCCCGAACCGTTTTGTGACCAGAAGTTCCAACCGCCGGCGTCATCCACGGACAGGTTGCAGACGGTGCGAACAAGGTTGTCGGCGGCATCGTATTCTTCAACAGTGATGTCGTCAAACCACACGGTAGCGCCTGCTCCGCCGGAACTGACCTGCACCACCGGTCGGCCGATTTTATAATCCGCGTCGTTTGCCTGGTAGAGGTTGCCTTCATAATAGGTCCAGCCCGTGTTACCCTCGGGGGCCTTTGGATTTGAATCCGTGAACCATTCCCAGGATTCGCCATCGGCTTCGATTCTATTCGGGTCAGGGTATTGCGCGTACTGTCCGACAAGAGAACTCACCCATGAGGCGTTCTGATGGGTAAAGGCCAGGGGCGAGTACATATGGAACTCATAGACGATATTGGTACCGGGGCCCGGATCATTGAGGTTTAAGGGAAAATACAGGTTGTCTTTTTGTGCCTGGGTGGCGGATACATTACTTTTCAGCCAGTTGATCCTTTCCACAAAGATAAGGTGGTACGGGTCCACCTGCCGAATGGCGTTAATGATGTTCTGGGACAGGGTTGTCCACTGGTCGACGGAAGTATTCGCCGGGACCACGGGCTCGTTTACCAGCCCGTAACCGAGGATATATTCTTCATTCTTGTACCTGTCGGCAATCGCTTTCCAAAGGGCGGT
This sequence comes from uncultured Spirochaetaceae bacterium, assembly GCA_964634205.1. Taxonomy (GTDB): domain Bacteria; phylum Spirochaetota; class Spirochaetia; order SZUA-6; family RPPD01; genus JAFGGG01. The sequence goes on along the minus strand of CAZWKE010000034.1, from coordinate 31,680 downwards.
GAGGCGGGCCCGGTTGCTGCTGTTTGTCCAGAGCGCGTCTCCGTTACCGGTCGATTGGTACCCGCCCTGGGGGTAATGCATGTTAAGGACAAGATAGATACCGTAGGTACGTGCCGCGGCGATATTTATATCCAGCCATTGAAAGCCGCTTTCCTTATAATGATACGGGGAGCTGTCCTCCTCAAACAGTCCGTAATTGATGTAAAAACGAACGCAATTAAATCCCATATTCTTGATCCGCTTATAATCAATCGGGCCGTGGTCGGTAATTCCCTCCGCGGAAGAGGGGTTGCCCCACACGGAGTTGCCGAAGGAGATACCCCGGCAGAGGAACCGGGAACCGTCGGGATTTTTCAGTAACCGGCCGTCCGCACGGATAAAGGCTGTATGTCCCGCGGGTGTGCCCGGATATGCGGGCCAATTCGGATCATCACCCGTACCCGCGCCCATACTGCAGCAAATAACGATAGAAACGAGTAAAAAAGCAAATAATGGTGATTGTTTGATGTTCATAACCTATAAGTATAGTACGTTTATGCTGTTTTATCCACGCAGTGTCGTTCGCCGGATAGTTTCTCTTATTTGGAAAAAAACTTGACAAAATTGTATTAATGTACTAATTTATTATTGTATTATAACATTAGTACAATATACGAGGACCAGATGCTGCGAGCATTAGAGTTTACATTGGATCCGAAAAGCGGAGTTCCCTTCTATAAACAGATAATCCTGCAGATCGAGATGGCTATAGCGGACGGACGCCTGGAGACCGGGGACCAGCTGCCTACGGTGCGGGGTTTGGCGGTGGAACTGCAGATTAATCCCAATACCGTGGCCCGTGCCTACAGTGAGTTGGAAATCAGGGGTGTCGTCACCACACAGCAGGGCACGGGTACCTTTATCAGCGATAAAACCATAGAACTGGATGAAATAGAGCGGGAGCGGATCCTTGCCGAACTGTTAAAGAATTTTATCGGAAAGGCCTCTTCCTACGGCTTTACCCTGCGTGAGCTTATCAGGGCGCTGCGGGAGTTTGGTACTTCTGATGTAAATCAAAAGGATGGTGTCTATGAAAAATAAACATATCGGTTCACAGCTTATTAAAAATCTTGCCCTGCCCCGTATGGAAAAGGATTTCAGGATACATTCGGTGGCGCTATTTATTTTGATACTGTTTTTGGGGGCGGGAATCGGGGCGCAGATGTATGTATGGCCGGGAAGCGACATTTTATATATGGTATATGTCGTTGCCGGTACGCTGGTTATCGCAGGCATGCTTATGACCTTTCCTCTCTGGAGTCTGATCCTTAAGGTTATTGCGGCCGGGTGGCTGGTTATGTTTGCCTGGCTGGATATGCGCTATGTGCCGCTGTTTTCGTGTCTCAGCGCGGGCCTGTTGTTTGCTCCCGGTTTTCAGCTGGCCCAGCAGTGGGAGAAGGCGGTGATTTTACGCTTTGGAAAATTCAAACGTTTAAAAGGGCCGGGTCTTTTCCTGATGTTTCCGATTATTGAACGGGTGGCCAATTTTGTGGATACACGCATCAGGTCAACCGACTTTTCCGCGGAAACCACCCTGACCAAGGATACGGTCCCGGTACATGTGGACGCAATCGCCTTCTGGATGATCTGGGACGCAAAAAAGGCCATTCTGGAGGTGGAAAACTTCATGGATGCGGTCATCCTTTCCGCCCAGACCGCCCTGCGTGACGCGATCGGCAAGCATGACCTTGCTACGCTGCTTTCCGAAAGAAACAGGCTGGGCAAGGAGATCCAGCAGATCCTCGAGCAAAAAACCAATCCGTGGGGTATTACCATTCTTTCGATAGAAATAAGGGACATCATCATTCCCAAAGAGCTGGAAAATGCCATGTCCCGCCGTGCCCAGGCCGAGCGTGAACGCCAGTCAAGGGTCATCCTTGGTACGGCCGAGGTGGAGATCTCCAAAAAATTCGAACAGGCGGCGGAGCGTTACCGGGATAATCCGACCGCGCTGCACCTGCGTGCCATGAATATGATCTATGAAGGGCTGCAGAAAAACGGGTCCATTATCCTGCTGCCCTCGGACGCGGTCGGCAGCATGTCCATGGGATCGGTATTGGGCACCGCGGCCTTTGATAAGCTGAAAAAGCTGGGTAAGGAAGGACAAAAAGATACGAGGCCCCGGGAACCGGAATCCGGGACCGGGGAAGAGAAAGGAGAAGCGTGATGGTTAAGGTAGAGAATGTAAAAAAGGATTATACGGTGGGCAAGATCAGCGTGCACGCTTTACGCGGCGTGAGTCTTGCGGTGGACAAGGGAGAGTTCATGTCGATTGCCGGTCCGTCCGGCTCCGGAAAAACCACCCTGCTTAACCTCATCGGCTGCCTTGATACGGCCACGAGCGGAGAGGTGTTCATCGATAATGAGGCGGTATCCGGGAAAAATAAAAAGGAGCTGGCGCTGCTGCGACGGGAGAAACTGGGTTTTGTCTTTCAATCTTTTAACCTGATACCGGTACTGACCGCCCTGGAAAATGTGTCTTTCGCCCTCTCGCTGCTGGAGCTGGATAATAACGAGGTTCAGAAACGCAGCATGCGGATTTTGGAAGAGGTGGGGTTGAAAGGCCTGGAAAAGCGTTTCCCCAACGAGCTTTCGGGCGGACAACAACAGCGCGTGGCCATCGCCAGGGCCCTGATCAAAGATCCGGGTTTAGTGCTGGCGGATGAACCCACGGCCAACCTGGACTCAAACACGGGCAAGGATATTCTGAAGCTTATGGAGGAGTTGAACAAAAGCCACAAGACCACCTTTATTTTTTCCACCCATGACTCAATGGTCATGGATTTCGCCCACAGGCTGGTGCTGCTGCACGACGGCCTTATCACCCGTAACGGCGGAGGAAAAGGAGGCGGAAAATGAAGTTTATATTGACGCTTGCCTGGAAAAACCTCTCGCGTTACCGCAGGAGGACGATTATCACCGCCACGGCCATCGCCGTGGGCATCGCCATGTACATCTTTGTGGATGCCTGGCTTTTAGGGATTGAAAAGGAGTCCGAACGAAACCTGATTTATTATGAAACAGGGTCGGCCAGGATTATGCAGAAAAAATTCTGGGAGGAAAAAGATTTCAAACTTGTCAAATATTATCTAAAAGATCCGGCCGCGATCCAGGAGCGGCTGCGCGGCCTCGGATACGCCACAACCCAGCGTATTTCCTTCCTGGGACAGATCAGCAAACTTGTGGACAATCAGGGATCATTTCAGATAAAGCTGGCGGCCATCGATGTCAGGACGGACACCGACATTTTCAAACTGAACCAGGGCATCGCTCCGGGGGACGGGCGCTTTCTGCACGCCGGAGAACCGGAGATCATGTTGGGCAGTGAGTTGGCCAAGGATTTGGACGTACACATCGGAGAATCGGTTCTTGTGCTTACCAGAACCGCGACCGGGGCCTACGATGATATTGAGCTGACGGTGGTGGGCCTGCTTGATACGCCCAACCCGTTGATCAACCAGGGTGCAGGTTTCATTCCCCTTGATTACGCCAAACAGCGCTTGCAGATGCAGGGCGGTGCCACCGAGGTTGTGGTGGGCTTTCCGGAGTGGGACCAGCCGGAAAAAGAAATGAAGAAAATAGACGCGGCCCTGGCCGGGCTGCCCGGGCACCGGGAATGGGTGGCGCTTGATTATAAGGAGCTGGCCAGTGAGTTTGTAATGATCGCTTCAGCAAAAAGCGGGGGTTCCAAGATCATTCTGCTGTTGATCTTTATTATCGCGGTCATCGGTATATCCAATACAATGCTGATGGCGGTGTTCGAAAGGGTTAAAGAGATCGGCATGATGCGGGCTATGGGTATGAAGGATTCGTCGATTATCTGGAGTTTTTTCTTTGAGGCCAGCGGAATCGGGTTCATCGGCGCCCTGGCCGGGCTTATCTTGGGAATACTGCTGACGGCCTATATGGTGACCTGGGGCCTGGATATGAGCGGATTAATAAAGGGAATGGGTAATATCGGGTATCGCACCACCGGGGTATTCAAGGCCTGGTGGAATCCCGACACCATGATCTCTGCTTTTTTTACCGGAATTATCATATCGGGACTGGTTTCCTTTTTCCCGGCCGTACGGGCGGTGAAAATGCAGATTACCGACTGCCTGCGGAACAGGTAGGGGAGGCGTTTATGAAACTGACACGGATTGCCATCAGAAATATCTGGAGAAACAAACGGCGTACCGTTTTGACCATGAGTGCCATTACCATTGCGGCCCTGGTGATTGTATTTATGTTTTCCGTGATCGAGGGCATGAAATACGATCAGGTGAATACGGTAATCAGGTTTACCACAGGGCACATCCGTATCCGCAACGCCGAATACGAAAGAAATGTGCTTTTAAATCCTCTGCAATATAATATCAGAGACTATAAACACGTACTGCAGATTTTACGGGGGGTAGGGCAGGTGGAAATGCTTTCTCCCCGTATTCGTTTCGGTGCGCGCTTCGGTGTGCAAAAGGATAAGTACGGCGTGTACGAAAAAGAGTTTGACGCTTTTGGGCTTGGTGTCGATTTTTCCACCGAAAAAAAGTTCGAGGATCTTGACGTGTACCTGACACCGGGCAGCAGTCTGCCGGGTAAGCATGAGATCCTCCTTACCGTAGGGCTGGCCCAGGATCTCGGAGCAAAGATCGGAGATCGCTTTGATCTGTTCACCGCCCAGACCATGGGCGGGGTTGGGTTTAACAGTAAAAATGTACGGGTTTCAGGCATAGTGCAATTGCCGGTGGCGAATTTGAACAAGAACCTGTTCCTTATGCCTATTGATGATGTAAGCACCCTGCTGCGTATGGATACACAGGAACAGAGTCCGGCACTGGAAATCCTCATCATCCTGAAAAATCCGAACGATATACAGGCGCGGGCCCGCGTGATCGCAGACAGCCTGAACAAGGCTGGAATACAAAGCATGGTGGAGACCTCCGATAAGCCGGTACCACGGGATTACAACGGGCTGCTGGTTACACCATGGACCGAAGCCTCCAACTGGTACACCTGGCTGCAGATGGCGGATATCAGTTATAATTTTATCGCCCTGTTTTTCTTTATTATGGGGACCACGGTGATTATCAATACGACCATGATGATTATTTATGAGCGGATGCGGGAGATCGGTACTATCTCGGCCATGGGCATGACCGGCGGCCAGATTGTGCGTTTGTTTTTTCTGGAGGCCTTTTTTACCAGTGTGATCGCCTCGGGAATCGGGGTGCTGCTGGGAATGGCGATAGTAGGCGCGATCGGCAGAATTGACCTGACACAAACGTTTGAGGGGCTTGATTTTAATTTTGCCAATATTATCACCCTGCGACTTAATCTGAAGTCCACATTGTTTACCTTTGTTTATTCAGTCGGTGTGGCTTCTTTGATTTCATTTATTCCTTCAAGACGGGCGGCGAGGATCGATCCGGTCCAGGCGCTGCACTCGGTATAATATATTAAGGGGAGGTACTGATATGAAAAAGCTGTGCTTGGCGGCGGTTATTTTTTGCATCCTGTTTCCGGGGCTCGGATCCGCGGAACTGACCGCCACCGAAATAATTAAAAAGACCGAATACAACCAGGTGCACGACACCTCGAAGAGTACCGGTACCATGATCATCACCAACCGGTTCGGTACACAAACAAAGACCTTTGAGGCGGTGACCAAGGGAGAGGACGATATGCTGATCACCTTTACCAATGTGGAAGAACGCGGTCAGAAGATACTGCGGTTGAAGGATGAGATCTACCTGTATTTCCCCGATGCCGAAGGACTGCTGCGCCTGCAGGGCGGGGCGCTTAAGGAATCGGTAATGGGTTCGTCTTTTTCCTATGAGGACCTGACCGGAGAGAAGGGATTGTTGAGTCTTTATGATGTTTCGCTGATCGATCCGGGCCCGGTAAAAACCGAGATCCAGGGAAAAGAGTATTCGTGTTATCACCTGCGCCTGAAAGGAAAACAAAATGTGGCCTATCCCGAACAGGAACTGTGGATAGATGCCAAGCTGTTTGTGGTACGCAGGGCGCTGTACAAATCACTGTCCGGCACGGTGCTCAAGGAGCTGGTGGTGGAAAAGATAGAACGCATCAGCGGTAAAAATGTCCCCGTGCAGTTCAATATGATCGACAGACTGAAAAAAAATTCCGCAACCCGCTTTATCTTAAAAAACCTGCGGATTGACGTACCGTTACGCAAGGATGAGTTCTCCCTGGAAAGGTTGTCGTTTTGAGGACCCGATTATGCGTAATTCTATGTGTCGTATTGACCGCGTCCGGAGGTTACGCGGATGTTGCCACGTCCGTTGATATATTGATTCTTGCCGGGATTACCCGGGATGCCTCACAGCAGGCCGCGGTGTACGGGGTAGGGAAAACCGCGCTCAGTTTTGATTCCCGCGGCAATCCGGATGTGCGCGCGGGACTGGAGCTCGATTCGATTGTTTCCGACTCGGTAACGCCTGATGTAAAGCGGGCGTTTATCAAGGCGCGCTTCCCGGGTTTTCGCGTGACCATCGGGAAAACCCGGGAGTCATGGGGCGAGGGGTTTCTGTTTAATGCCGGGGACGTCATCTTCGGCAGTATGGACCCGGTTACCGACCTCAGCCAAACCATCCTGCGCGATGAAACCGCATGGCTTTTAGACCTGTATGTTCCCCTGGGGCAGTTTTCCCACGTAGAGGCGCTGGTACTGCCTTATGCCCCGGATTCATCCGGAACCGCACTGCTGAATCCGGTGGATGAAATGCGGTGCGGCGGCAGGATTGTCACCAAACTGTGGGATATCAAACTTGAAGGCGGGTATCTGTTCGAGGCGGACCGACACATCCACCAGCCTTATATCAGCCTGCAGGGTAACCTGTATTTCGATCTTCAGCTTTCCGCCTCTATGGAGATTCCGAATGAAAATCCGACTGAAGAGGATTTAGAGCGGGGGTTCGCGGTTTCGTTCGGACTGTTCCGTATTTTTTCCACGGAGGAGGCCGGCACCTGGACGGTTCGCCTGGAAGGTGCGCTGCGCCCTTTTGCCTCCTGGCATGAAGAGGCACATCCGGACGAGACCACACACTACGGACTGCTGCTCTATCCCGAGATTGATTATGCGCCCGATGATTTTTTGACCTTTCAACTGCGCTCCATAATCTCCCCGCTGGACGGGTCCGCGCTTATCTCCCTGGGGCTTACCTATACTATATACCAGGGGCTGTCGGTGCTGGGAACGGTCGCCGTACAGGTGGGAGACACGAACGATGTCTTCGGCTGGGACCGCGAAGGAGATGTTGCCCTTCTGTTGGGAATGGAGTATATTTTTTAACAGAGATGTCTGCTGTCTGTAATGATCTGTTACAAACGGAAATCGGATGCCTTATCCTGGGCGTTGACGGGCAGGGGAGGGTGTGCTTTATCGGTTTTACCGATGGGGATTACGCTGCCGGGGACCTTACTACCGGGGGTCCGGCTGATATGGATTCCGCCGCCGGGGACCCCAGGTACCCTGTTGCTATGGGCCCCGATGCTGCGGCCGAAGGTCTTCACAAATCCCGCGGACAGTGTGCCGCGCTAAAAAAACAGTTGACCGAATATTTTAACGGGCAAAGGCGAAATTTTGATTTTGCACCTGTAATCGCGGGCACTGAGTTTCAGCGGCAGGTCCTGCAGGCCGTGGCTGCTGTTCCCTATGGTGAGGTTATCAGCTATGCGGAGCTTGCCCGGCGCGTCGGCAGGCCGCAGGCGGTTCGCGCCGTCGGCAATGCGCTCGGGGCGAATAAAACCGCCATTCTTGTGCCGTGTCACCGGGTGGTGCGGGGGTCGGGCAAAAACGGCGGTTATCGCTGGGGTGATCACCGGAAAACGTTTCTGCTGGCCCTGGAGCGCGGCCGCTGAAGTCTTGCTCAGGTTGTCGAATCATTGATTTTGTTTTGCTTCTCCTTGATAATTTCCAATCGCTTTTCTATTACCTTTTCATCCGGGGCCTGGGAGAAATCACGGATAAATACCAGGATGGCATCCCGTTCATGATTCAGCGCGACGATCGAAAGGTAAAGCCAGAGATCCTGTCCCAAAGTATATTCCTTGCGCAGGTACCCGTCAAAACCCTTTTGCCAATACAAGATCACGTTTCTTTTCGCCGTTAAGAAAGTAATTTTCCGTAGTGGAAATAATGACTCGTAATCCCCATGGCGCGTCGGACTCTACGGCAAGTAACTCCCCGCTGCAGGGAGAAAAAATCGGGGTGCCGGCCCGGGCGTCGGTAATACTCAAATGTGGAAGGTCAGGCCCGCCGTCTGCCTCCTGGGCCCCAAGCGATGGGTGTTCACCTCCGATAGATGGGAATAGAAACAACAAGAGAAGTATGGTGAAGGGCAATCTTGTGTTGTGGTACATACAAAACCCCCTTACGTACAGTATATCACTTAAACAGACGGGAGAAACGCCTCGGTGTTCTTTTTTTCCAGCTTCCCCGGTGGTACACATAACTCGCAATAAGCGGCAGTACCGTTGTGGCCTCGGCAAACACCATCTGTTCACTGACCGTATCAACCTTGCCCCAGGAGCTGGCTTCCTTGAGGGTGGAGCTGGAGCAGGCGCCGTCTCTTACATCGGCCACGGTTATCTGGACCGCGTATTCATGCATGGGGACGTCCTGCCCCAGCACCTCGGCGCAGATAACGGTATCCTGGGCGAAGTTTTTCGGTACGCCGCCTCCCACCATAAACAACCCGCTCTTTTGTGCATTAATTTTGACCTGGGTGAGTTCCCGAAAATCCTTTACACTGTCAATACTGACATGATTCTTGTTCTCTGCCTGGTGCAGGACGAGGCCGAATCCGGCACTGGAATCGGAAAAAGCCGGGCAAAAGACCGGAACATCCGTTTCATAGCATGCCCGGACCAGAGAATCGTGTTTTTTCCCGTTTTGCAGCAGGTACTCGCCCATTTTCGCAATAAACTCCCTGGAGCTGTAAGCGCGCGGCGGCAGCGTGTCCGCTATCTCTTTAATGGTCCGGTCACAGACCTGAAGCTGTTTTTCATCGATATAGGTATCATAGATACGATCGATATAATTATCCCGAAGCATTTTATCATCGATGTCGGGGGTGCCCCGATAGTGTTTGAAGCCCAGGGCTTCAAAAAAATCCATATCAACAATAGACGCGCCGGTTGCCACAATTGTGTCAACCATGTTGCTGCGTACCATATCAATAAAAATGTTCATGCAGCCCGCGGCCGAGGCGCTTCCGGCAATGGTAAGAATAATCGCGCAGGCCGGATCGGTGATCATTTTTTCCAGAATGAACGCCGCATTGGCCGTAGCCCGTGAGCTGAAGGACATCCGTCCCATGGCTTCTATAATTTCGGTGGAGTCGATTGCTTTGATATCAATATGCTGTATCTCATCTTTTAGCAGGTCATGTTTTTCCATTATTTTTGCCCCCCTTTTTCACCGGGCCCTCTTCCCGGTCAATGTGTGATAGGTGATGATTTTATAAATGAGTTTGGCCGCCAGAAACGCGGGATGAGGATTGTCTCCCGGGCAGAGCTCCACCACATCAAACCCCACGATATTTTTTTCCGCGATCACCCTGCGCAGGAAATCAAGCACCGGGTACCAGGTTAGTCCTCCCGGCTCCGGTGTCCCGGTATCGGGCATAATTGCGGGATCGAACACATCAAGATCGATGGTGAGATACACATTCTGCGAAAGCTGTCCTACCGCCTTTTCCATCCATTCCGTTGTATCATGAATACGGTATGCCGGGAAAAACCGGTCAGACTCTATGGCCGCCTTCTCACTGCCGTCCATGGAGCGGATGCCCACCTGTACTATCGGGCAAACCTCCCTGATTCGCGCCATGGCACACGCATGATTAAAGGCCGATCCCCTGTACTCATTCCGCAGGTCTGCGTGCGCGTCCAGCTGCAGCACGCTTACATTCGGAACGCCGGCGGCCATGGCCTTTACCGCACCGATTGAAATCGAGTGCTCCCCACCGATTAAGACAGGCATGCTGCCGCGTTCCATCACGGCATGTACCTGCTCTGCGACCTCATGTACCATCCCTTCCGGTGATCTAAAATCGAAACGCGGTCTTTGGGTACAGATGCCCTGTGTATATGCCTGGGTTTGGGTCTCAAGATCATAGAGTTCCACATAACACGAGGCCTCTACCACGGCTTCCGGTCCCCGGTCCGCACCCTTGCGCCAGGTGCTGGTACCGTCATAGGGTACCAGGAGTACCGTATACCGGGACTGTTGCGGGTCGCGGTACTGCTGCTCTATATCCAAAAAATATTTCATTTTGTATCCATAAATAAAACTGGCCTAATGTATTCCTTTTTCGCCGTAGAGTCAATTACATGCATTTCCATTTCAGTAATTTTAATTTTTAATTTTCTCTGATACTCTTTTATCACATTTTTTAGTATAATAATTACAGCAAAAATTGCACGAATTAAACGGAGGTGGGCGTAAAAACATGGAAAGATCCAAGGGGATAAAAAATTGGACCCATGCGGATGCCAAAGAGCTTTACGGCGTTGATTATTGGGGAAAGGGCATTTTTGATATTTCCGATAAGGGTGAACTTTTGATAAAACTGAGTAATTCCGACCGGGAAAACTGGATCAGTTTGTATGAGATTGCCAGAGGTATAAAGGAAAGGGGCTTTTCCTTCCCGGTACTGCTGCGGTTTTCCGACATGCTGCGGTGGCGGATCGAATATATCAATCACGCCTTCCAGAAAAAAATAAATGAATACAAATATAAAGGAGGGTTCCGCGGTGTTTACCCCATCAAGGTGAACCAGCAGGAGCAGGTAATCGAAGAGATAACGCACTTCGGGAGACCCTTTCACCATGGATTGGAAGCGGGAAGCAAGGCCGAATTAATGATCGCTCTGGCATATATAAAGGATCCCAAGGCCATGATCATCTGTAACGGGTATAAGGACAGTGAGTTTATTGATCTGGCGCTTTACGGATTAAAGATGGGGCTGAATATTTTTCTGGTTGTGGAACGTCCCGGGGAACTCAGTATGATTTTGAAGCGTTCCAGGATTTTGAAGGTGGAGCCGCAGATCGGGATCAGGGTAAAGCTGTCCGCAACCGTGGGCGGCAAATGGGCCGAGTCCGCGGGCGATCATTCGGTGTTCGGGCTTACCGCTTCACAGATTGTGGCCATCATCGACCAGTTGAAACAGGAGGAGATGCTGCATATCTTAAAGCTTCTGCATTATCATCTCGGCTCGCAGATACCCGATATAAAGGACATCCGAAACGCCGTGAGTGAGGCCAGTCACTATTATATCGAGCTGGTAGGCGAGGGAGCGGCCATGGGGTACCTGGATATCGGCGGCGGCCTGGCCGTGGATTACGACGGGTCCAAAACAAATTTTGTCAGCAGCCGGAACTACTCGGTCGATGAATACTGTGCCGATATTATTGAAGTGATCATGGAAACCCTGGATGAAAAAGAGATTCCGCATCCGATTATTGTGGCGGAAGCAGGAAGGGCGATTGTGGCGTACTATTCCGTGCTCTTGTTCAACATTCTTGACGTAAACAGGCTTACCCAGGTTGAAAAAAAACAAAACCCCCAGACCTCCGATTTTGCGGTATGTAAAAACCTGGTGGAAGTATATAATTCCATTTCGGTGAAAAAACTCCAGGAAAACTATCATGATGCCATTCATTACCGGGATGAGATCCGCTCCCTGTTTTTGATCGGTGAGGTGGGAATCCGGGAGCGTAGTGAGGCGGACCAGCTTTTCTGGAAAATCATCGAAAAGATATACAAACTCTCTAAATCCTTGAAGTATGTCCCCGAAGAGATCCAGGACCTGAACCGAATTATGACCGATATCTACTACGGAAACTTCAGCCTCTTCCAGTCCATGCCCGACAGTTGGGCGATCGATCAACTGTTTCCCATAATGCCCATCCATCGGCTGACGGAAAGACCGCTAAACCCCGCTATTGTTGCCGATACAACCTGTGATTGCGACGGTAAAATAGATAAGTTTATCGACCTTTACGACATAAAACGCTTTTTACTGCTGCACAAACTTAAGGCCGATCAGGATTACCTGGTGGGGGTCTTTCTGGTCGGCGCTTACCAGGAAACTCTGGGTGACCTGCATAACCTGTTCGGCGACACCCATGCGGTGAATATTTCCCTGGATGAGAACGGGGAGGTGGAATATAAAAAGGAACTTATCGGGGATTCGGTTTCCGATGTGTTAAGCTATGTGGAATATACTCCAAAACTTATTCTGGAAAACATAAAACAGACGGCGGAACGGGCCGTGAAACAGAAGCGCATCACCGCCCTGGAGCGTAAGACAATTATGGACGCCTATGAGGAGGGGCTTGCGGGGTATACGTATTTTGAAAGTTAGTGTTGTGGATTTTTAGAATTTCATCCGTTTTTCTGAAAGCCTCCGCAATGACCTGATCCATATTGTAGTATTTATATTCGGCCAGCCTGCCGATAAAAAAGCAGCTCCCGTTTTTTTCAAGGTTATCGGCATCAGCCATGTATTTTTCACGTTTCCTGTTGTTTTCAGGATTTACGACCACATAGTACGGATCACCGTTTGCTTTGGGATATTCGTAGCATATGGTGGTATAGGGTGAATCCTCCGCGCTGAAGTGCTTAAACTCGGTGATACGCGTCCAGGCATTATCATTCGGATAGTTGACGACCGCCACCGGCTGAAATCGCTCCCGGTGAAGGGTTTCTGTTTTGAGGTCTAAAGAGCGGTATTCAAGGTGGCCGTATTTATGCTTGAAATAGGCGTCCAGTTCTCCGGTAAAAATAGTGATGTTGCGCTTGATATGGGGTTCAATGGCAAAAAAATCAGTATTCAGCTTCAGACTGATGTTGGGATGGGAAAGCATCACCTCCACCAGCGAGGCATAGCCGGGCAGGGGAATGCCCTGGTAGGTATCCGAGAAATAGCGGTCGTCGGAATTGCTGCGTACAGGGATACGGGTGGCAATTTCTGCCGACAACTCTTTGGGATTTTTCTGCCACTGTTTTATAGTATAATTTTTATAAAAGGTTTCATATAAGCGTTCTCCCACCTGAGAAACAACCTGGTCCCGGAAATTTTTGGGCGGATGTGAAAACCGGGCCTTTTTTATCTCCTGCTGTAAAAACGCTTTTACGCTGTTCTCATTAAGCTCCACGCCGAACAACCTGGAGATGGTGTCACGGTTGATCGGAAACGGGAGCAGCATGTTCTCTACCGAGCTTAATACCCTGTGCTCATATGGTCTAAAACGGCTAAAACGCCCCACGAAATTCCACACCCGGTCCATGTTCGTATGAAAAATATGCGGCCCGTATTTATGAATGGTGATACCATATTCATTCTCAAAGTCAAAACAATGGCCCGCTATGTGCTGCAGCCGTTCGACAACAAGCACCGTTTTGTTTTGTTCGGCCAGTAAACGCGCCGCCGTGCTTCCCGCCAGTCCCGCTCCCGCCACCAGTACATCATATTCCATTTAACAACCTCGTTCACATAAAACTGGAAAACCGGTAGAAAGTCAAGGGACTAAAGCGAATGAGTATTCATGAATTTATTTGTTTGTCATATGCTTTCGGAAAAACTGCAGATCTTCTTTCAGGGCGATATAGAACGAGTGCCGGGAAAGGTTATGATTTTCGTTCGGATACGAGTGGAATGTGTACGTAACATTGGTTTTGTCAAAAACCTTCAGCATGTGTATGGTCCAGGCGTACGGAACCGACTCATCCGCCGTACCGTGCTGCACCAGCAGGGGCGCGGTGATGTATTTTGTATAGTTTATCGGGGAAAACTTGGCGAAGTTTTTTTCTCCGAACAGTCGTTTGTAAGCGGCTGCGCGCTCCTCGGCCAAGACCTTATCATGCTTGCGGATAAAGTACAGACTGCTTTCCGGAAAGGGCGCGGAAACCGCCGCCCACAGCACTGCCGCCTTTATGTTCGGGTCAACCTCGAGTACCGTAAGGGCAATCGCCCCGCCCATGGAATGTCCGACCATGAAGATATTGTTCATATCAGCCTCTTTGATTTGAGGTACCAGTGAAAGCAAACCCAACACGTCAAGAGAATACGACATCCGTTCAAGACCGTATTTTTCCGGACCGGATTGGGAATTACCGTGTCCGCGGTAATCCGGTTTTAACACCAGAAAACCGTGTGCCGCATAATAATCCACGACGGCCTTGTATGAATTGAGGGTGGAATATTTACTGGGAGTGATATGACCGTGATCCAGCATGATAACCGGGAATCCGTTGGCGGGCATTTTTTGCCGGGGAATGGAAAGCAGGGCATAGAGCGTTAATCCGTCAACCTTATAGGAGATCAGTTTATTGGTTACGGTTTTTGTCCGCAGCAATGTTTTGATGATTTTTAAATCCGATCCGTTATGGGTGGCGGCTCGCAGGGATTCGATCCAAAGCGGATTGTTTTCTGAGGCATAGATACTCCCGGCGACTGCATGCGTCTCCCCTGTTTGCGGATCGGATGTCTCGGCTCCGGCGGACTGAAAACAGCCTGATAAAAGCAGGCTGATATTCAAAAACACTATACTATAAAAGGTAATCAGTTTCATATATTCCTCACTTTTAGTATATAACGTATCTACTATATTAAATATAGTATCTATTGTTTGAGGAGTATAGTGTTATTGCATTATTTCACCAGGCGCCGGACAGGCGCCGCAGCAATTCTTAGATGGAACAAAATTACCATTGCTGCAGGAGCCGCTTCATGGCCCGGGCATTGCTGACGGCCTGCCCGCGTGAATGGTTGTTAAAGGCAATAAACAGGATTTTGGTCTTTTCCAGCATTTTTTTTACCCGATCAAGCCATTCCTCAAGTTCCTCGTCGCTGTACAGGTAATCGTAGCGGCTGATGTTGTCGCCCTTCCACCACATTTTTTTATTTCTCCCGTGGAAACGGATATAGGCGGTGTTCGCGGTAACCACCTGCGAGACGGGCAATAATCCGGGGAGGTCGGGCATATCGGGATTTACATACCCGATTCCGCGCTCCTGCAATGCGGTGAAAACGCGTTCATTATGCCAGGCTTTATTGCGAAACTCCACGGTCAGGGGAAAATCGCGCAGGCCGATACACACACTGTCCAGGTGTTTCCGGTTTTGCGGATTGTAGTGAAAGCTGTAGGGGAACTGCAGCAGCACCACGCCGAGTTTTTGCGCTTCCGCAAGCGGGGTAATCCCTTTTTTATAGATGTCGACATTCTTGTCAAGATCATCACCCGCTTCATGGGTGATGCTTTTGTGGGCCTTGATGGTAAACAGGAACCCGGAGGGAGTTTTCTTACACATTTTTTGCAGTATATAGGCATCCGGCTGCCTATAATAGGAGAAATTAAGCTCCACAAAATCAAACTCTTTGCTGTAAAACGCCAGGTAGTCCGCACTTTGCATTCCCCGGGGATAGAAGGGGCCTACCCAGTCCGCATATGAATAGCCGCTTGTGCCCACACATACTTTGACCATGGAAATATTTAAATAAAATATGGGATTTTCGTCAATCAAATAAAAAATATTTGCCGGCAATCAACAGGCGCAATCTTTGTCCCACTAAGAAAAAAATAAAAAAACTCTTGACAATTACTATAAAGTATAGTACTATAATTTATAGTAAAAGGGAATTGGGTAAAAAGGGTAGAGGATAGCCTGCCGGGGAAGCAAGGGTATGAGCATGTTTTCCGCGGCGGGGACTGGGGGGGTTCTCTGCCTGCCCGGTTCCGTTTTTGTTTATCCGATTACAGTGAACTGGGAGGGGAACTGTACGTGTCGTCCATAAATCTTACCTTATTGGGATTGGCCATTCCCGAACCCATCAGTGCGTATGATATGGCCAAGTTTGTGGAAACGCACAGCCTGACGGATCTGATCCGCCTGAGCATTCCCGCCATCTATAAGAACATCAAAAAACTTGAACAACAGGGCTATCTGGCCTCCACCACGGTCAGGTACGGGGTAATGCCGGAAAAGACCCTTTACTCGGTTACCGAACAGGGGAAAAAACTGTTTTATGAATTAATGGGCAAGTACGTCAATGAGGACATCAGGTATCACTTTGAATTCAACCCGGTGATAGTAAACCTGGACAAACTGCCGAAAAAACGGGGGCATGAGTTGGCGCTGCAGTTGAAGGCCAAAATAGAAAAGCGA
The DNA here is from genome assembly GCA_964634205.1 of uncultured Spirochaetaceae bacterium. Lineage (GTDB taxonomy): Bacteria > Spirochaetota > Spirochaetia > SZUA-6 > RPPD01 > JAFGGG01. The sequence continues at coordinate 15,461 of CAZWKE010000034.1, read as the reverse complement.
CGGTCGGAGTTGAAACAGGGGGCCGAGGCTTTGCGCAGTGTCAGCAGGACAGGGGCGGCACTTCTTTCCGAAGCGGAACATGTGACCGATGCGCTGCTCGACTGGATCGATGAACTTATCGGAAACATGAAATGAAAGCGGTTCGTCCGCTTTTCCGCCGCAGCGCCTGTTGCGGTTTGCTTCAGCAGTTCTCTATGATACAAATGGTCCGAATTTAGAATCGCTGAGTTTGCTTGACAAACAAAGCCCTTGATCGTATAAATTAATACAATTGCTGCGTGCGGTAATCCACAAAGGAGATACTTCTATGTCTGAAGAACACGATGCACTCGCTCTATTACGGCACTCAACCGCCCATGTGATGGCGGACGCGGTGCTTTCCCTGTTTCCCGACGCCAAGATTGCCATCGGACCGGCAATCGAGGACGGATTTTATTATGATTTTGACCTTCCGCGAAACCTGACTACCGATGATCTTGAAATAATCGAAGAAAAAATGCGTGAGATACTGAAAGGTGATTATGCGTTTGAAAAGAAGGTGGTCTCACGGGCGGAAGCAAAAAAAATGTTTAAGACCCAACCGTATAAACTTGAACTGATAGATGATCTTCCTCCCGACCAGGAGATTTCAATCTATGTGCATAATGCGTTCACGGACCTCTGCCGGGGACCGCATATAAAGAATACCTCCCTGATTCATCCCAAAGCCTTCAAGCTGCTTTCCGTGGCCGGTGCGTACTGGCGGGGAAATGAAAAGAATCCCATGCTGCAGCGTATTTACGGGACGGTGTGGAGTACGCCGAAAGAGCTGCGTGAATACCTGGAAAAGCGCAAAGAAATCGAACGCCGTGATCACCGGCGCCTGGGCAAAGAGCTGGACCTTTTTTCCACACATGAAGAGGCGGGTGCGGGGTTGATCTACTGGCATCCCAAGGGAGCGCGTATTCGTCATATTATCGAGGCCTTCTGGAAAACCGAACATTTCAGAAACGGGTATGAGCTGCTGTATACCCCGCATATCGGAAAGTCGTGGCTGTGGGAAACCTCCGGGCACCTGGGATTTTACAATGAAAATATGTATGCGCCCATGGAGATTGACAAGGCCGACTATTATATCAAACCCATGAACTGCCCTTTTCACATTCTGATATATAAGAATTCCCTGCGATCCTACCGTGAGCTGCCGCTGCGCTGGGCCGAGTTGGGGACGGTCTATCGTTATGAGCGTTCGGGCGTACTGCACGGCCTGCTGCGGGTACGCGGTTTTACCCAGGATGACGCGCATATCATCTGCACCCCGGACCAGGTTGAGGAAGAAATAGCCCGGGTACTGAAGTTTTCGTTGTTTATCTGGAAAACCTTCGGCTTCCCGGAAATAAAGGCCTATCTTGCCACAAAACCGGAAAAAAGTGTGGGGCATGACGATGAATGGGAAAAGGCAACCGCTTCTCTGCAGGCGGCGATTGAGGCCGAAGGCCTGCCGTATGTGCTTGACGAGGGCGGCGGGGCTTTCTACGGCCCGAAGATCGATCTGAAGGTAAGGGACGCCCTGGGAAGGGAATGGCAGATGTCCACCATCCAATTCGACTTCAACGAACCGGAACGTTTTAATATGCGTTTTACGGACAGCGACGGCCGGGAAAAGCGTCCCTTCATGATCCACCGTGCCCTGCTGGGCTCGATTGAACGCTTTTTCGGTGTGCTGATTGAACATTACGGCGGCGCTTTCCCGGTTTGGCTGGCCCCGGTACAGGCCATGGTTATTCCGGTTGCCGTACCGTTTATGGAATACGCGGGGGAGGTATATGATATGCTGCGGAAGGCCGATATACGCGTACTGGCGGACCTGAGTGATGAGAGAATGAATGCCAAAATCCGCAGGGCGCAGCAACAAAAAATACCCTATATGCTGATCGTGGGGGAACATGAGCAGGGGGCACGCTCCGTGTCGGTAAGAACGCGTACCGGAGAAAAAATAAATGATCTTCCCATAGATGAGTTCATAGAGTTTGTCCGGCAAAAAGTTGTGGGAAAAAATCTGATTTAAGCGCAACCTATGGTAAAAAGAATAGTAAAACGAGACGGCAGAATCGTTCCTTTTGATAAAGAAAAAATAGTATTCGCGATTCTGCAGGCCGCGGTGGCGGTAGGCGGCCGTGACCGCAGGACCGCGGAAGCGGTGGCCGGTGATGTGCTGACGCTGCTGGACGGACGCGATTGCCGCGGCAGCGTTCCGACCGTTGAAGAGGTTCAGGACCTGGTGGAAAAATGTCTGATAGAGCGGGGGCACGCCAAAACCGCCAAAGCCTATATTGTATACCGTTATGAGCACGCCTTAAAACGCGCCGGCAAGAGCAGCCTTACCTATTCCCGTGATAATGTCCCGTACCGCAAACTGTGGCAGGCCCTCTCCTGGGCGGTGGACAATGAATGCGTGACCACGGACCAACTCAGAAGTATTTTTGACCGCGGCCAATACAGTTCTTTGGTGCAAAAATCAGAAACGTTTTATGCCGAAGAGGTACTGAACGCTTTTTCTAAAATCGAGGAACGCTTGTCGGAGATTAAACTCATCATCATTGCCGGGCCTTCGGCCTCGGGCAAGACCACCACCACCATAAAACTGGAAGAGAAATTAAAATCCCTGGGTTACAGCCTGGTGGCTTTGAATATCGACAATTACTTTTTCGACCTCGATCGTCATCCCAAGGACAGTCACGGGGACTATGATTTTGAGACCCCCCAGGCCATCGACCTGAAACTGGTGAACAAGCACCTTGCCGCGCTTGTCCGGGGAGAAACCGTCAGTGTGCCTAATTACGATTTTAAAACCGGGAAGCGTAACGGAACGGCCGGGGAGATGACCCTGCCCAAAAACGGGATCATCCTGATCGACTCGCTGCACGGGCTGTTTGAGGAGATGACCGCGGGGATTCCGGATGAACGGAAGTTCAGGCTGTATATCGAGACCCTCTCCCAGGTCAAGGACCGGGAGATGAATTTCATCCGCTGGAGCGATGTGCGGATGTGCCGGCGTATGGTGCGGGACATGCAGTACCGTAATTATGATCCGCTTACTACGGTGAAGCACTGGCACCATGTACGCCGGGCCGAACTGCGCTATATTGTCTCCAAGATCAGTACCGTGGATGTGATCGTCAACAGCTACCTGGCATATGAGTTTCCCGTTATGAAAAAAAGGCTCTCCGGGCTTTTACCCCGCTACCTGGAGGAGTTAAAAGGGAGTATACAGACGGAGGATGCCTTTGAGCGGGTCCGGCGCATAAGTGGGTTGTTTGCGCAGATTCCCGAGTGGGAGGATGAGGAAACCATTGCCCGTGATTCACTGCTGCGCGAGTTTATCGGCGGCAGTATGTATCAATATTAGAAGGAGTACAAGGTGAAAAAAGAGTTACAGGAATTACAAACGCTTGATAAGGAGATACTGTTACTGGCCCATACGGCCGCCCTGCTGGGATGGGACCAGGAGACCTATATGCCGACCGGGGCACTCGCCGAGCGTGCGGAACAGATATCGCTGCTGCAGGGTTTGATTCATCAGCGGATAATCGATCCCCGCAGCCGGGATTTTTTCGCCGGACTGGGGGCGGGTGAGGACAATCCCGCCGGAAGTAATGACCTGTCTGAAATTGAAAGAGCCTTTGTGCGAGAGGCCTACCGGCGCTATTCCCGCAGTATAAAGATACCGCAGGCACTGGTGGTGGAGATGGCAAAAACCGCCAGCATGGCGCAGGGCGTGTGGATACAGGCGCGCAAAGAATCTGATTTTAATCTGTTCAAACCGCACCTGGAAAAGCTTATTTCGCTGCTGCGGCAGATGACCGAATGCCTGGGGTATAGCGATTCCCCGTATGATCCCCTGCTTGATGAATACGAACCGTGGATGACCAGCCGGGAGGTTGAGGAGGTGTTCAGCAGCCTGAAGCAGCCGCTGGTGGCACTGGTGCAACAAATCGTTGAGGCAAAGCACAAGCCCGACGATTCGGTGTTGGATACGGTTTTTGCCGAAGAAACCCAATTGAAGTTCAACCTGCTTGTGCTTGCGGCCATGGGGTTCGAGTTCGAGCGCGGCAGGCTGGATGTGTCCGCCCATCCTTTTACCACAACTTTGGGGGCAAGCGATATCAGGCTGACCACGCGGTATAATGAAAAGTTTTTTCCCACGTCGCTGTTCGGGACCATTCATGAATGCGGCCACGGCCTGTATGAGCTGGGGTTCGGTAATGACATCAAAGACAGCCTGCTGGCCAATGCGGCGTCTCTGGGTATCCACGAATCCCAGTCCCGCCTGTGGGAAAACATGGTGGGCAGGAGCCGCCCGTTTTGGAAGGGATTTTTCCCCCGCCTGCGGGAATATTTTCCCGCTGCGCTGAAAAATATTTCCGGGGAGCAGTTTTACGCGGCCATTAATACGGTAAAGCCCTCGCTGATCAGGGTTGAGGCCGACGAGGTTACCTACAACCTGCATATAATACTGCGCTTTGAGCTGGAAAAAAGCCTGATCAAGGACGAGCTTCGGGTTGATGACCTGCCCGCGGCCTGGAAAGAAAAATCCGGGGCGCTTTTGGGAATAACACCCGCGACGGACGCGGAAGGGGTCCTGCAGGATGTGCATTGGTCAATGGGGGCGTTCGGCTATTTTCCCACCTATACTTTAGGGAACCTGTACGCGGCCCAATTTTATGCCTCCCTGTGTCAACAGCAGCCGGATACGGAAAGTGAGATTGAAAAGGGGAACTTGGCACCGGTCCTGGGGTGGCTGCGTCAGCATATCCATACTCACGGGGCTGTCTATCCGGCTCCCGAACTCTGCCGCCGGGTAACCGGGAAAAAACTTGATCCGGGTTTTTTCATCGAATACCTGCAGCGGAAGTACGGGGAGCTTTATGGGTTTTAGTACCTTTTTGTCGAGTCCCTATACCTGGCTGGTGATCGCCGCTTTTCTTACCGGGGCCGCGCTGAGTAGGCTGCTGCGGAGGGTTAAAAGGAGTGATGATCCGGCGAGGGCCGGGGCACACAAAAGGTCGACGGTGCTGTTGTTATTGATGTTAGCTTTTTTTTCCCTATTGTGCGCGGTGTTTGTACCGGGCGTCGGCAGGTTTCTGCAGGACCCTATGGGTCTGCTGCTGTTTTATCTGATTGCGAGCGGGATTTTTTTCCTGGCCCTGCGCTTTAAAAAGCTTTTCGGCATACCGTTTGCCGTGCTTTTTATCCTGCTCGTAATAGCGGTGTTCTTGTTTTTGCAGGCCGTTGTGGCCTTCACCGGCGAGACCGAAATCGCCCGGGTAAAGGTGGATACCATCCGGAACAACATCATCAAGTATGAACTGATGCCCGCGGTGGGTGAACCGGAAACCGTGGTCACCGAAGGGGTCAACTTTGCCCCCCAGGTTGAGCTGATCATCTTTAATGATTTTTTCGTTTTCCTGGGGGCCAAGACCTGGTACCGCTTTGACGCCATGTTGAGTTACAACCCCGCAAAAAGCAGTGCCACGGAAGTGAGTTTTAACCGCCATCCGCTTTCCCGGCCCCAGGGGCTTTCCGAAGATGTCTTTGCCTTTTTCATGCAACACCGGGACGCAATCCCCGGAATTAAAACCATTCAGGGGCAGATAACCTATCCCCTGAAAGTAACACAGGGAAGGACGTATTCCATTACCGTGCAGAACGACGGCGGAGTGGAAGTACGGGAGGTGAGGTAGTATGATAAGGCTAACCCTGCCGTTTACCTTGTGATATAAACCGCGATTCTCTATGATACCGACAATAATATTCCGGCGCAGGTATTTAAAGAAAATTACACGATTAAGGACCTTGATTCATCCGGTTTTACGTAGAGCAGTATTCAGGTGATGCCGTATGATTCTTCAGGATCAACGGAGACACTGATAAGTACGGATAATTATGAATCATATTAAGCGGTAGCAGCGATTTCCGGCAATTTTCGGCGGGCCGCGATGAGCGGTACCGCTGAGAATTTTGCCGGTACGGTCTTAATACTTTTTCGGCAGTTTCATCCGGTAAAGTTCGTAGCACTGGAACTGTCCCGCTTTTTTAAAACAGTCCTGTAAGGTGCGGGGGGTATGGAAAAATATATCATCCGTGATGTACAGGTTGCCGGGCCGGGCGAATTTGAGACCCATATGGGAAAGTGAGTTCACTGCGTCGGAGATGATCCTTCCGGTTTTTCCCCGTTCCCGGTAAACGCTGCTGCCGGTGTGCAGGACGATGCGGTAGGAAAGCAGCACCTTCTGTGCGCATTGTTCGATGCTGGCGGACCTTCGGGAAAGCATAAAACGCATACACGATCCGATAATGGCGGCAGGATTTTTTGTATACGGAAAAAGCACGATTCCCCCGAAATCATTCCAAATCCAGAGGCGGCCTTTGGCCGGGGCAATATAGAGTTCTACCAGGGACTGGAAGGCGGTAAGCAGTTCTCCCACAGCCTTCTCTCCCACCCGCTGGCTGATTTCATGGTGCCCGTCCAGTTCGATGAACATCATATAAAAAAGGTATTCATTACCGGGTACTACCATGTTCCAGTTGCGGGCAAGGAGTGCTTTGGAGGGTGTTTTGGAAGCGGCGTCCGCGGACAGGCGGACCGCCGCGGTTCCGGCCTGCGCAGCAGGACCGTCGGTACCTTTGAACAGCAAAACGCTTTTCAACCGGGCGGCCGTAATACCCTCCCGACATTGTTCGCGCCCCAGGTAATCCGCCGCCCCTTTATGAAAAAGCAGCGCCTTATCTTTGATTTCTTCTTTGGGGTCGATTATACCGAAGAGAACATGCCCCGACCGGCACAGCAGATTGAGAATACCGTTCCGGGCTTTTTCGGCGAAACCGGTAATATCAACGTATAACAGACGATGGTTCTTCCCCGTGCGTACTGTTTTTCGCAGTTCGGTGAGCGGCAGCATAAGGATGTTATATGTTTTTGAGCGTGTCAGCGGGGAAAATATTTTCCCGATGTTTTTATTTTCAGTAAAGACCAGAATATCCATTTACAGCTCCAGTTCCAGGGCGTAGCCGAACAGCGTATTGTGTGAGCGCTGCGCCAACGGTTCAAACAGGTCCGCGATCCTCTTGTCCAATGAAATAAATACCTTGTTGCTGATGGTGATGGAATTGGGCGTGGTGAATTTGTTTTCCATCTCGATCAGCTCCTTTATGGTCTCATTCTTTTTCAGGGCCTCCATGTTGGTGTTGTATATATATACCCCCGCGTGTACCGCAAAACGTACTTTCAATCCTTCCTGCAGGGGACAGCCGTTTTTATTATACAGGAAAAGTTCATGCAGGCTTTCCACCGCGGCCAGCACGGCCGAAAGATCTTTTTTAAAGAAGCAAAAGGCCAAAAGCCCCCCGTCACCCTGGAGGTTCCATACCCTGCCGTTACGTTTTTCGACGGCCGCGGTAATAATGGAAAACAGATCTTGATACGCCTTTTTGATCTTTTTTTCCGGGTAACTGCGCACCAACCGTGAGTTGCCCGAGATGTCAAACCGCAGAAAGGTCATATTGTATTCCACCCCTTCCCGCAGGACACCCCAGTTGGAGCTTTTATGCCGGCGCGGGTCTTCGATGAACATGTTCTTCTCACTGTCGAAAACATACCCGTGGGTCTGAATTCCGTGGATTATATACGAGAGATACGCAATAGGGTATTTCCGGCCTTTAAAACCGATGTTCTGGGCCCGGATCAGGAGCTGGACAAACTGGGGAAAGAGCTTATACCGGCAGATATCCTCCACAATCTGTTTGGCCGCGTCCGCCGTGGGGATTGAAATACTTGCGGGAAAACCGGTCTGCGTGTGCAGGTTGTAATCGGGGATGCATTCCCGGGCAAGCTTCACCATGGTTTGTACGGTCATCGATTCACACAGCGCCTTGATGGTGGTGTTGCGTAGATGAGTTTTAATAATCATTATGCCCAATCCTTAGACGGAGGGGTACTGCTGATAAAGCGGGCACTGCCGGTGGCGATGATCTCTCCGGCGCTGTTCGTTATCCTGCCGGTGGCTTTGATCAGGCGCGATTTCTTTTCCGTTACGACCGCTTCCACCACCACGCCTTCCTTTACCTGTACGGGTTTTACAAACCGTATGCTTAATTCGGCGGTAAGGGCCCATTCACCCGCGCTTCCGCAGGCGTGGGCCATGGTTTCATCCAGCAGCATACTCAACAATCCGCCGTGGGTGATGTCTTTCCAGCCGCTGAAATAAGCCGGGATGGTAAGCTTGGTGCGCGCTTTCCCTTTTTCGGGGTAGGTGAATTCAAGTTGCAGTCCGTGGGTGTTGTTTTTCCCACAGCAAAAACAGGTGTTGTCGTTTATTGTCAGACGATCCATTGTATCAAGAGCATATAAAAAAATAGGAAGTTGTCAAAGCACTTCTGTGAAATATTATTCCTTTATTTTTATTTTATCCAAACGGGCCTTGGGCCGTACCTTACGGATTTTCTTTACCTCTTCGGAAAACTTCTCCAGAATTACCGGGAGTTTACTGATGATGTCCGGGTGATCCTTGTTGATGGCGACGACGGTTACATCCGTTTTGGCAAACACGTCTTTCTTACGGATACCGTCGCTGAATGCCGCCCGGCCGAACACACTTCCCGGCTCATAAACGACCTTTTCCGCCTCGACCTTTCCCTCCTTTAACCAGAAGAACTCATTCCCATACTCACCTTTTTTGATGATCTGCTGCCCGGCCTTAAACTCAAGCTCCCGCTGCAGGGCTTTCTCGTGAACAAACCCGTATTTGATTTTATACCGGATATCAATATCCCTTACTATGGGGAAACAGGTTTTTCCGCGCATATGCTGCTGTACTTTCTGTTTGATCGCTCCCACGACAAACCGTTCGGCTTCGGCCACCGAGTCTTTCAGGGACATTCCGGGGAAATCCCGGTTGATTTCCGCCTCCACGTTAAGCATGGGTTTCAGCACCTCCTCCCCCTCCCTTGAAAGAAAATAAACATCGCCCCTGGCTTTTGATACGTTTATAACACCACCTTTCATAATATACCTCCAAAGTATTCCTCTTAAAAAATGTAGCACGAAATCCCAAAAACGCGATAAAAAAATATTTTTTATATATTTCCTTTTCGCAGGCGCTGAGTCAGTAGGATCAGGCTGCGCAGGTCCTCAAGACTCCCGGTTTTCATCCATTTATGTTCAAAATCCTTGTGCTGCACAATCTGGGCGATGGCCATCAGGGCCTGCAGATGAAAATTGCGCTCGTCTTTGCTGCCGGCCAGGGCGAATACTACGTTTACCAGCGGGATGTTCCTGCCGTAGTGGATCCCTTTCTTGCAGCGGATGAGGACGATATCGAAAAGGGCCTTTCCGGGGATTATGATATGGGGGATGGCCAGCCCCGGATGAATGGCGGTTGACGATTCGGCTTCGCGCGATTTCAACAGGTTTAAAATCGTCCTGCTGCCCGTGCCGAACTTTTTGGAAAAGGTACGGGCGATAATTCGAAACAGCTCATCCACGCTTGTTTCCTTGTCCAGGTCCAGAATTGAGGCCTGTTTGATGATCTGATCGAAGCGGTCCTCGATGATGCGGTCTCTTTCGATAAGGATGTCGTGCAGCTCCTTTGTGATGGTCCGTGATTTGATCTCTCTTGAGGTGACCCGTTCGACAATATGGATGAGCGCCGAATCCCGGTCGGCACGCGACTTGGAATAAAGAATATACCAGAAAAAGGAGAGCACAAAGAAGGCGCCGGTGATCACCAGGGTCAGCAGCCCCATTTCTATGATCAATACCACATAGAAAATGGTGCCGATAATCTGCAGGTAAGGGTACAGCGGCGCTTTATACGACGGCTTGTAGGAGATGATTTTACTTTCGCGCATGAGAATAAGCGAAAGGTTGTCGAAGGCAAACAGGATCAACATCATGGCCGAGGCAACCTTGACCAGACGCTCCAGGTCCAAAAAGATGATGATGCATACCATGAAGACCGAGGTAATAACGATGGAAACCGCGGGAGTTTTAAACCTGACGTTCATGCGTGAAAAAAACGAGGGGATGAGGTTGTCCTTGGCCATGGCCAAAGGATTGCGGGAGGCGGAAAGCAGACCCGCGTTGGCTGTGGTGATAAAGGCGAACATGGCCGCTACGGCCAGGATGATATACCCCGGCTGACCCAGAAAGACATGCGCCGCGTCCGAAATGGGCGTCAGTGATTGCGCCAGCCGGTCCCCGCTGATTCCGACCGTAACAAAAATGGTCAGCACATAGATTACCGTAACCACGGAAAAGGAGGTAAACATGCCGCGGGGGATGGTTTTGGAAGGATTTTTGATTTCTTCGGCTACCGAGGCAATTTTGGTCAAGCCCCCGTATGAAATAAAGATCATACCGGTAACGGCGATGACCGGCAGCCAGCCGTTTTTCAGGAAAGGGCTGAAATTCCGGATCTCGCTGAGACTGCCCACACCGATGAGGTTGAACAAAACAAGGGCCAGAAGCAGCAGAAACAGCAGGATGTTTTGCAGCCGTGCGCTTTCCCTGACACCCAGGATATTAAGCATGCAGAACACAAAGGTAAAGAGTAAGGCCGTCCCTTTGGTAAAGAGCTCGGCAGGTAGGGAAAAATAAGCGGCCAGGGGTTGTAAAAAGATCCCGATACCCACAAGGGCGAACGCGCTTTTCAGACTCAAGGAAAACCACGAGGCAAATCCGGCGAATGTGCCGAAAAGCGGCCCCAGACTTCGATGGACAAAAAAGTAAGTGCCGCCGGATTTGGGCATGGCCGTTGCCAGCTCGGTTTTGGAAAACATGGCCGGAATGATCAGCAGAGACGCCAGAAGATAGCCGAGGATTACGGCCGGACCGGCCTTGGCATACACAATGGCGGGAAGAATAAACAGACCGGAGCTGATCATGGCGCCGCTGGCAATGCTGAAAACGGAAAATACCCCCAGGGCACGTTTAAGCTGATAATCGCCGGTGTTTTTCTTCGTATCCGACATGGTTTTGTCCCTCAAAACAGGAATCCCGGTATTTTGAATTCCTGCGGTATATAATTAAGGGATTGAAAATTATGCATAAGAAAACCGGAACCGCCGTACCCAGTTGCAAAGGCGGTAAACAGCCTCCGACCCGGAGAGATTTCAAGATTGGCGAAGAGCATGGGATAAAGTAGGACGATAAGCGGATAGGTATTGATCTTTGTGAAGGTTGACGGCAGATAGTAGCTGCCCAATTCGGTGCGCAACACCTTTCCCGGCACGCATTCCGGTTTTTGCAAAGCCGCGGCTATCGATTTATTGTGTGTAAGTAAAAGCGGAGACGAGGTACTTTTTTGCCAATTTTGCAATAGAGCGAGTTCATTGCCGTTTGAACATGTTGTCAAAAGCAGCAGCATCGCGCACATGATCCCCGGCATAATTCTCATATATATGAGTGTATTATATAATCTGAAAGTTAGTCAAACTATAAAAATTCGGTTGGCAGAAGTCCGTTTTTATTTATAGTATGGTATTATGAATACATGTATATGTCCCGGCTGCGGGGAAAAGGTCGCAGCTGATTCAACACATTGTACTGCCTGTAACGGCAACCTGTTGTTGAATGGTAAATATTTGTTACACGAGATCATCGGGTACAATCAGTCGATTACCTATCTGGCTTCGCTTAAAAAAGGTAAAAAAAAGGTCATAATAAAAGAGCTGTCGATCCATAAGATCAAAAGCTGGAAAGAGGAAGAACTGTTCATCCGCGAGATGCAGGTGCTGCGGCAGTTACACCATCCCCAAATACCGAAATATCTGGATTACTTTCATTTTGAATCCGGAAAATACTATATTCATTATCTTGTACAGCAATATATAAAGGGCACAAACCTGATGGACGAGTATAAACAGAAGCGGTATACTGATGCCGAGGTTTTTAAGCTTGTCCTTGACGTACTGAAAATCCTCATGTATTTACAGAACTTAAATCCGGCGATTATCCATCGCGACATCAAACTTTCCAATCTTATTCGCAAATCCGACGGCAGTATCGTATTGATTGATTTTGGGGCGGTAAAGGATTTATTTAGGAACTCGGTTTACGGAGATACGGTGGCGGGTACATTCGGTTATATGGCGCCGGAACAGTTTCTCGGCAAAGGGTTACCGCAAACGGATATTTATGCGGTGGGGGTGTTGGCCCTGGTTCTTTTAACGCACCTAAGTCCTGAAAAAATGATGAATGAAAATAATGTTCTTGAATGGAGGTCTTTTATAAAAGATTCACATCCGCTGTATAATCTGCTTGAGTATTTTCTGCGGATGAATGCGGGAGAGCGGCCTAAAAATGCCGAACAGGCCATTGCGTATGCCATAAATACGATTAAAAAAAGCGGCAGCAATTCCCTGCAATCTGTAAATGAGAAATACAAGGACCTGACTGTCGGCAAAAATCTGCAGGGAAAAAAAGAAAATGCCGTCTCTGAGAGAAATAAACCAACACAGTACTGGTCTGCGGTAATCAGAGAATACAAGGATATACCCATAGAATACAGTATCTATTTTCCCATCATCTCAAAGGAGCTGCCCTATATTATAAGGATTCCCGAGATAAAGGTACCCCGGGAGTTAAAGCGATATGAAAAACTGTTTTGTATCTATGATGAAAAGGTGAGGGTATTGGAGAAAAAGCAGGGAGTTGTTTCCAAACAAGAGTTCCCCTTGGACTCGATTACCTATATGGTCCATGGTGAGTTACTCCTGTATTCCTGGCTGGACATACACGCCGTTGCCGGCGGTGTCCGGATTCCGTATAATACGGTGAATGACGGTATTTTCAACCCGATCATCACAGCCATCAGAAGAAAACTCTTTAAAGAGACACGGTTAAGATACAATAATGAGGAACACGAACTGGAGCTCGATAAATTGGATTACCTGCGGGAACGCAGTTATAAGTTTTTTAATTTCGGGCAGCGTGCGCTTCTTCCCGGGGCCGTTATCCGGTCCAGTGTGTTCCAAAATCACCTCTCCGGTTTCGCAAAGTCCGTAGCCGCCGCGCTTTTCATCCTTACCGACAAGGAACTTATTCTTTTACGGGAAGAGGAGCTCCCCAGGAATAGGAAGATCCCCAATTACGGTATCATTTTCACTTTTGTACCCTTGGTGCAGATTACCGCTGTACATTTTTCTTCCGGGACCATAAATATTACCCTGACCAATAATGAAATCATCCGATCAAATTACTCTCTGGAAAATCAGGGTATTTCTGAATTTATGCATGCACTGAGAAAAATAAAACTACTGTCATAAACCTGAAGTATTTAAACAGAACAAAACACGAATAGACAAAACCATATTTCGCAGCTGCCGGAACAGCCTAAGTCTTAAGGATATGGTTGCTTATTGGTATAAAGTTGAACTCGAATCCGGCAAAACTGGATTGATTTGCGGTTATTATATTGATATGGTAAACTAATGATAATTATTGATTATAAGAAATATTTAAAGGGACAAACAATGAGAAGATTGACGATTTTTTTATGCTTTTTATATTTTTTAACAGCAGTCGTCTGGTCGGATGATTCTACTGCCATTAATGAGTACAGATATATAAGCGCAACGTATGGGTTAAGACTGAGAAATCGGTCGAGTTTATCCGGTGGTAAAATATGCGTCATCCCCTATAACGAAAAAGTTTACCTGATAAAAGAAACAGGCGAAAAAGAGACAATCGACGGCATAACGGGAAGATGGAGTTTGGTTTCATGGAAATCCTACCAGGGCTGGGTGTTCGGAGGATATCTGACTGAAGTAAAGGATTTTATCGAGTTCACAAAGTCGTTCGGCGGCAATGACTGGGATCGAGCCAAGGAGGTAAATCAAACTGCGGACGGCGGATATATTCTTGTCGGGTCAACTTATTCTTTCGGGGCAGGCAAGAATGATATCTATCTGATTAAAACGAATGCATCCGGGAATAGAGAATGGTCAAAAACCTTCGGCGGAAGTAAATGGGACAGCGGCAGCAGTGTCCGGCAAACGGATGACGGCGGATATATTCTTGTCGGCAATCATATTACATTCCATCCAAACACACGTGAATTATTATTAATAAAAACAGACAGTAAGGGCGATCGATTATGGACAAAGGTGTTTGAAAATCGATACGGCTGGGGTATCTGCCGAACACTGGACAATGGATATCTAATTATCGCTACAACGGAATTTGCGTATGGAGGCGAGGAGAATTCAAAGGCATATATAATTAAAACAGACGCAAAAGGCAAAACGGTATGGTCCAGAGAGCTGACGGCGGACGACTCTGACCACAGAGTGTTTTGTATCACCCGGACATCCGACAATTGTTATCTAATAGTTGGTGAAACCGGGGCTTTATTTCATGAAAAGCATTTTGATGTATATTTTGTAAAGACCAATACGCTTATGTAGTGATCTTGACATTTCTATGCAAAAATGCTTATATTTCTTTCAAGGTAAAATGATGAATATATTTCGTGCAAACCTGATCGTAAATCTTCTCGTTCTAGTAGTTGTAGTAGTAACGCACTCTGCGTATGGTTTGCACCGTAGGACCTGACAACAGGTCAAAATGGGAAGAAAGGCCCCTGGAGGTGTAAACCTGCAGGGGCTTTTTTTATGCCCCGCGGGTTACACGCCGGAGCTGCAGTGCAATCGCGCAACAGCCGTTTGTACGCCGTTTCCCGTCAAAGAGTATCATAAGGAGGAGAAGAAAAATGAGAATGAACGGAGCACAACTGATTATCAAACTGCTGGAGAGACAGGAAATTGAAACGGTGGCGGGCATTCCGGGAGGGGCCAACCTTCCGTTATACCATGCACTGGCGCACAGCCGGATCCGGCACGTGTTGGCGCGGCATGAACAGGGAGCGGGGTTTATTGCCCACGGGATGGCGCGCTCTACGGGCATGGCGGCCGTGTGCTTTGTGACCTCGGGGCCCGGGGTGACCAACATGATTACCGCGCTGGCCGATGCCATGTTGGATTCGGTGCCGATAATCGTTATCTGCGGACAGGTGCCAACCGATCTGTTGGGCACGGACGCCTTCCAGGAGATCAATACCATCGCACTGGCTAAGCCGGTTTCCAAAAGGGCCTTTCTGGTGAAGAGGGCACAGGACCTGCTGAAAATCATTCCTGAGGCGTTTACCCTCGCCTTGAGCGGCCGGCCGGGCCCCGTGGTGATCGATGTTCCCAAGGATGTGCAGCGGGCACAGGTGGAGTTCGGAACATGGCCGGCTCCGGGAGGAAAAATCCGGCTCGCCGCGGACCCGGCAGCGGCTGCCGGGGCGCTGCCGGAGGCTGCGAATCCGTTACAGACCACCGGGGGGCGGCGGGAGGCTGTGGACACGGATGAGATGGCGGCCGGGGAGCGGC
Organism: uncultured Spirochaetaceae bacterium; assembly: GCA_964634205.1. Classification (GTDB taxonomy): domain Bacteria; phylum Spirochaetota; class Spirochaetia; order SZUA-6; family RPPD01; genus JAFGGG01. The sequence goes on along the minus strand of CAZWKE010000034.1, from coordinate 50 downwards.
GGGAGGCTGTGGACACGGATGAGATGGCGGCCGGGGAGCGGCGGGAGGAT
>CAZWKE010000033.1:0-41916 GCA_964634205.1 uncultured Spirochaetaceae bacterium | reverse complement strand
GGTGATCTGCCGGATGCCATGAGCAGCGAATCATTGGAAATGATTACTATTGTAGTAGCGGATTATCTGGGTGAGTTCATCGTGACCTGATAGTAGTGGACCGAATCGTGGACCCGGAATGATCGGTGTATAAGAGCGCGGGCTGGATTAATGTATCATGATTTTTGTTCCGGCTTTATTGACTCACCTTGTAACGGTTTTTTATTATTTTATAGATTGAAGCAAGCGTGGCGCTGCGCGGCCCGGAAATGCCCTCGTCCAGCAGCACGTCACTGCGGTTTGTGCGGAGCCAGGTGAACATCCGCGTACAGGCACTGTCCGCGCTGCCGGCCTTCTGACAGATGGCCACAAGTTTGCGCATCTCGTCACGGGCGAACATCTTCCTTTTGCCCGCCACCACCAGCACATAATGTTTGCCCCCCGCGCCTTCCTCTATATCCACCGGGTATACCGGCGGGGCTTTGGGCCCTTTCTTGCCCGCCGTGCTCTTCTCCGTCTGCTGCAGCTTACTCATTTCCCGATTCATTCTGTCTACCTGCAGATTATGGATGATAACATGGGCCTGCTTAACCAGGAAAATAAGGCCTTCGACATCGATCTCCTTGATAAGTTTCTTCAGTTCCTTGGCCAGCAACTCTTTCTGTGAGTCTGGTTTGCCGGATTTTTTTGTGCTTTTTGTTTTTGCGGATTTGGCCATAGCGGGCCCTCCTTGTTTATTATCAATTATTGAAACCGGTAATCACCGCCGAACTGTTCGTACACTTCCAGCATGGCTTCAAGCTGTTCTTTCTCCGTCTTTGAGATAATCCGCTCGGCGTAACCGTTTATCCCGTGAAAACCGATAACGGCACTCTCTGAGGCGATCACCTCCTTGATGATGGAGTAGAGTTCGGGATACACATAGTTGTCGTACCATTCGGAATAGTTGTGCTTGATATGGTTTATACTGCGGTTCACGCTGTTAAAACTGGTGCGGATCACATAACTCTTTTTCTCGGTCCTGATGGAGTATTTATAAATAAGCAGAATATCGCGATCCCAGCCGTAGGTGAAGGCTATACGCAGTAACAGCCAGGGCTTTCCCGTCTTTCTCCGGCCTACCAACAAGGCAAAGGTATTTTCATACTCGGAGTAACGGGGTCCGGGCTGGTACCAGGTAATGCCGGTATTGGGATCGTAACGGGTGATTATCCAGGAAGGAAGGGCGGTCTTGGCTCCTCCCTGCTGGGCGGAAAGCAGGGATGGGACAATAAACAGGAGGAAAACAGCGAACAGATATTTTTTGATACTAAAACCCCCTTTCCTCTTGTTTCTATTAATATACCATTTCCGGATTGTTGTCACGAAACCGGGAGTTCATATTCAGGAGTGCGCCTCTTCGGTATCACAGTTTAAGCATTCCTCATCTTCCCGCTCGACCTCTACGGTTATATGGTCTATCCCCTTTCCGGAAAGCAGGGACCGCACCTTTGATTTTATCCCGGCGGTTTCCTGTTCGGGCAGTCCCCGCGTTACCACCACATGCAGGGTCACCACGTGGTACTCTCCGTCAAGGGTCCAGATATGCAGATCGTGCACATCCCGCACATGTTTTATTTTATTTATCTGCGTTTTGGTTGCCGTGATATCAAATTCCAGCGGAGCGTGCTGCAGAAAGATGTTCAGGGTGGCCTTGAGCTGCGGATAGATTTTTGTAAGCACAAACACCGCAATGCAGAGTGAGAGCAGGGGATCAAGAATGGGCAGATAAGTAAACTGCATAATGATACTGACAACCAATACCGCGGCCCACCCCAGGACATCCTCCAACAGGTGGATCATAACAATGCGCTCGGTTATCTTTTTCCCGCGCCGCACCCTGAGTGCCGCCAGGGTATTTACCGCCAGCCCCAGGACGGCCAGTCCCATCATTCCGGTTGCGTTCACCGCCACCGGTTCGATGATTCTCTTCACCGCTTCCGAGATTACAAATACGGAACCGATGATCAGCATTACCGCGGTAATCAGCCCGCCCAACAGGGAAAAACGCTTATAGCCGTAGGTGTAACGGGCGGTTCTTTTTTTGAACGAAAGCTTCTCAAACGCCCATGAAAACCCAAGCGAAACGCTGTCGCCCAGGTCGTGCAATGCGTCGGAAATAATCGCGATACTGCCTGTCAATACACCGCCCACCACCTCGATCACGGTAAAACAGAGATTGATGAAAAAAACCGTTTTTAGGTTAGTTATACTGGTATGATGAGCATGGTCATGATGGTCGTGCATAGCCTAATCCACCTCAACACGGTAAACACAGTCAAATACGATTTCCCGCGCCGCCGCCCGTTTTACTTTATAAAGCAGCAGGTACACCCGTCCGGACATGGAACCCGGCCCGCCCCCCGGATATTCCATTTCGAACAACAGCCGCAGCAGCCTTTTCAGAGGGACATCATATAAAGCCGCATCCATTCCTCCCCTTTCTCCGGTATCCGCCGCGTATTCGGCTTTCACGTAGAAACTTTTCTTTGCGGAGGCAAGGGAAAAATCCGGCAGCGCATTCCCGGAGAAGGATATCCGCGCGATGGTATAGGGAGATTGAGAAAGAGGGTCCACCTCCGCCCTTACCCCGCTCAGTGTACCCCTGCCGGACATGGTTAACACGACCTGCGGCAAAGAAGCGCGCGCTAAACGTTTTACCCTGAAGCGGTTGCCGCTGCTGTACAACAAGGAAAAATCATTCAGTGCGAAATTCCGGATCCACATCTCTTTGGATGTGCTTAAGGCGCCCCTGACTACATAATCGAAAATTCCCTGTCCGCTGCCGGTAAAATTATTCCGGTTTGTTCCTATCACAACGCGGTCAAAGCCGTTTCCCGGGTCCTGTATACGGACGGTTCCCCCGGAAGCCAGGCTGTTCAGGCGGTCCAGTGATTCCACCTGTCCCACCCGGACTGCCGTTTCCTTTTGTACGCAGGCCGTAAAAAAAATCAGACCGACAAAGCAGATACTCCAAAAAATCAATACTTTGTAATTTGCCACCATCTTTTTCATCCTTATCCTTAATATAACAGCAATTATCATTTTGAACATTGTTTATTCCCAAAAAAGTAAAAATATGTAATCTTCCCGCCTGAGTATAATCGTGCGAAATGAGAATTGCCTTCTCTAGTTTATGCTACCAGGCAAATTTAAAATTGCTGTTAATAGAACACAAAACCGGTGGAACGCTGAATGTAATGCCCGGACCCGGGTGTTAGGCCGTACCCCGCGCTTTACATTCCCTGATGATTGAAAGGGCGTTTTTGATATTTTTGCTGATACCCTGGAAATCCTTCTTTGCCAGCAGCTCACGGGTGATCAGTTTTGATCCCATGCCCACACAGCTGACGCCGGCTTCAAACCAGGCGGAAAGTGATTCCCTCGTCGGATTGACTCCACCGGTCGGCATCAGGGAGGTCCACGGGCAGGGACCCATGACCGCTTTTACAAAGGCGGGCCCACCCACGGCGGCGGCGGGAAAAATCTTACAAATCTCCACCCCCAGGGCATGCGCCTGCTGTATCTCCGAAACAGTCCCGCAGCCGGGCATATACGGTACTTTATGCCTGTTGCAGACAATGGCCGTCTCCTTGTCCAGTACCGGGCCCACAACAAAGTTCGCCCCGTGCGCAATATAAAGCGCGGCGGTAGCCGCGTCGACCACGGAACCCACACCGAAAATCACCTGGGGATATTGCGCCGCCAGAAAGCGCTCAACCTCACTGAACACATCGACGGCATGATCGCCGCGGTTGGTCATCTCCACGCAGACAGCCCCGGCCCCGGCACAGGCAGCCGCGATATTACGGGCCTCTTCCGGATCGGGAGTAAAAAACACCGGCACCAGCCCCAGTTCTTCCATTGTTAAAAGCACCTGTAAGCGTTTAAATCTTGCCACATTTTCCCCCTCATTCCCTTGGTGTTATATTTCATAATACTTTTTTGGGTTTTTATGACAAGAGATTTTGTTTAAATTATTTAAATTTTCCTTTATTATTGATATAATTGCGATACTATGAACAAACTACAACGCGTTTTGGCCGCCCTGGAAGGCCGGGAAACGGACCGTGTCCCCTTTTCAGCGTATATGCACTCTACGGTTCACGATAAGACCCCGCAGCGGTTTGTGGATTTCACCCTTGATTTCTACCGTACCTATGATCCGGATTATGTGAAAGTGATGTTCGATGAGCATTACGACCTGCCCGTTACCTATGACTTTATTCGTACCCCCGATGTGTGGGGCCTGCTGGAAGAGTTCGATGAGCATATCGGGGCCTTCGGCAGACAACTCGAGGCGCTTAAAAGAATCAAAGACGCACTCGGGCCGGATGTACCGGTGATCCAGACGATTTTCCTTCCCTTTCATTTCGGGATGCGCCTGGCGTATAAGAGAATTACGGAAGACTTTGACCGGGACCCACAACTCGTACTCCGCGGACTGGAGGTTATTGCCTCAAATCTTATCCGTTTCGGTAAGGCATGTATTGCGGAAAGCGGAATAGACGGCTTCTTTTTCGGTGCGTACGGCTGCGAGGCGTCATGGATGAGTGAACAGGAATACACCGCTTTGGCCATGCCCTCGGACAAAAAAGTTATCGGGGCCCTGGTTGACGTCCCTATCAGCATCCTCCATATTCACGGTGAGAAAGACTCTTATTTTTCATTATTGAAAGACTACCCCTGTAAGGCGTTGAGTTGGGAAGACCGGCTGGCCGGTCCTTCCATAGAACGGGCGCCGGCCCTTACTAATAAATGCCTGGTGGGCGGCATTGATCACCGCGCGGCACGCACCTGTTCCCCCGACCGAATCACGGCCCAGGCCCAAGAGGCCGTTAACTGGACGGACGGGCGGCGTTTTATTCTGGCACCGGGCTGTACCTTCCTGCCCGGCACACCGCCCGAAAACATCCGGGCCTTAAAACAGGCCGTGCTTTCCTACGGGTGAGGTTTTTAACGGAGACTCACAAAATGCGTTACAAAGGAGCCCCTTGACTCCACTGAGATAACCTTGAGCCGTATCCTGACAATTTTTCCGTCCCTTTTGTACAGGGCGTTCTTTTCATGCTGGCCCAATGAGACGACCCGAAAAGTTCTTGACGCATTGACATCATGGATATAATAATGATTTCCGTCTCTTTCCACCCTGCCGGTGACGGTAACCACATCACCCTTGCGGATACCCCGTTCGGGTTTGTGGGGCGGTTTGTGCGGTCTTACCGGTTTGCCGCCGTTACTGCTACCGCCGCTGTCGATGACAATCGTTCTACAGGCGGAAAAGAGTACAAAAACACTGAGAATCAGAACAAGTACTTTCAGAAAATGATTTCTTCTATTCGTCATTTTTTTACCCTCCTACTACCCTATTCTAACAGAAATTAAAATAATTTCACGAGAAATTTCATTTTTTCTCAATAATTTCAACGACCTTGTCCCCGAACTCCCGGGTTGAAAGTACCATGTTTTGTGGTGTTCCCGCGGCGGCCAGGTCCGCGGTCCTGTATCCCCGGCCCAGTACATCGGCGAGCGCATTCCAGATATCGGCTGCTTCTTCACGCAGACCGAAGCACTTTTCCAGCATAAAGGCCACGCTTCCGATCATCGAGTAAGGATTGGCAATATTTTTCCCCGCGATATCCGGCGCGGAACCATGTGCCGGTTCCACATATCCCTTCAGCGGCCCCATACACGCCGAGGGCATCAGCCCCAACGAGCCTAAAATACCGCCGGCCTGATCGGTCAGGATATCACCCTGCATATTTTCCAGCAGCATAACGCCGTTGAACTGGGTGGGATTTTTTACCAGCTGAAAGGCCGCGTTATCCACCAGGATAGAGCTGTATCGGACCTGCGGATACTCTTTTTTTACCTCTTCCACCACCCGGTTCCAGAAACGTGATGTGGCCAGGATATTTGCCTTATGCACATTCACCAGTTGTTTGTTACGAGCCATAGCCTCTTTGAACGCCACGTGCGCAATGCGGGCTACTTCACCACGGTTATACACACACACATCCTTTGCATAGGCGTTTTCCACCTGTGCTCCCTCTACCTTCTCCCCGAAGTAGATTCCTCCAACCAGTTCGCGGATCATCATGATATCGATTCCCTGTCCGATCACCTCCCGCTTCAGGGGTGAAAAGCAGTGTAATTCCGGGGGCAGAACAATCGGACGGTAGTTGGCAAACGTGTCATATCGCTCGCGCAGGGGCAGGATGGCGGCCTTTTCCGGGCGCTCTTCCAGGGGGATATGCGCCATTTTATCGACGGAAAGTCCCACCGGGCCCTTTATAATGGCATCGGCCTTGTCACAAGTCTCGATTGTCTCTTGCGGAAAGGATGATCCGTGGCTGAAATATGCTCCGGCCCCGAACGGCGCATGAGTACAGGTAAATGTATGACTGTATTTCCCGGCCACCGTATCCAGAACTTTCAGGCCCTCCGCTGTTATTTCGGGGCCGATCCCGTCCCCGGCCAGTACGGCGATAGTTTTGTGCATTTGTTTTTCCTTTGTTTATGATAGTCAGGTCGTGCGTACGCTTGAAAGTAATATACACAAACCATACTGTTTTTTCAAGTTGATAGGACCGAAAAGCGGCCGCGTGCAGATTGAGGGGGGGCATCCTCCGCCCTATTTTTTTTTCTTGGCCTCCAGCAGAAGATAGGCGCGCAGGGAATTGGCCAATCCGATATACTCCCTGGCCTGTACGCTTGAAATCTCAAAATCCGCCGCATGGGCAATCTTATTGCGCAAGCGCCGCAACTCGTCAAACACCTTTATTTTTTTCATCTCAACCAGATTTGCTTTCCGGAGAATTCTTTCGATCAAGCGATAAGGCATGGAAGTATTGTAGTCCAGTTTATAACCCCGTGAAGCGATCAGCTTTTTTGCCGCAAGCTCGACCGTTTTCCATGTCTCCAGGACCGCGGCATTGGGCGCTATTTCAGCCAACTGCGTCAGGTCCTCCAGTTCGCTTTGGGGAATCACCGCCGCGGCTTTTTTATCCTTTGCCAGCAGTTCCCGGTCCAGGTTATCCCGAATTTCACGCACGCTTTTTTCAAACTCAGCTTCCAGTTCCCCCACCTTCAGCCGCTTTAAATAAGGGACAAGCTCGGACAATGGTTTTCTGATGATTACCAGGGCCACCACCACAAGCAGCGGCCACACCAGCGCCTTGACCATCTCAACGGAAAATTCAAGCCAGTTCATAGTACCTCCCGGGTTATACGGCAATTTTAGCTTACAAACACCCCAAAAAGCAAGCAAACTATTTTTTAATCGGTGTGTGTGCCTGGTATGGGGTAGACTTTACACTATGAGTTTTAATCGTACAAGAAAAACGGAGTATGCCGGGCAGGCGGTAATACTTGTGCGGCCGCTGTTATTACTGACGTCCGCGGGTTCCCTTTTCGGGCAGGGAAAGCCGCAGGAATGGAATACGAGGACAATAGTTCCGACCCTGTGTTTATGAGAATGCCGGAATCCTTTATCCCCGTACCGGCGGACAACTGATCCGGTGCCAGACCGGCGGAGTTCAGGGATTAATCATCAGACCGATGCACTCATCAACCCACGCGTCAAGGGAGATGATCCTGCCGGCGGCGGGTCCGCTGTCCAGATCGTACGTATTTCCCCCGAACACCTTCCCGTGCGCCCACTGCAGTCCTGAAACCGCGTTTTCCGCTATGAACGTTCCTTTGTCACCGTTACCCCCGGGAAACAGGCGCAGTTTCAGCAGGCGGCCCACCGCGCGCGCATCCTCCGAGTTATGACGAACAAAAGAAACAATTGATAAGGCATCCTCACGGTCGAAACGTCCGTACTCCAGTTTCAGATAGCCTTTTTGCAGGGACAGGAAGACCGTACTGTTTTTTTCTCCCAAGCCATAGCGGGCAAGAAAACCCTCGGCTATTTTATTGTGATTCGATTCCAATTGTATACTCTTGTTTTAAAGGTGGTCATCCATAGAATATAGCCCCGGACCACACACCGAGTCAAGAAACACCCGGCCTTGTCATTTATCGCATTCTGTATTAGGGTAAGAGAAAAGTACGTATGACAAATCATAAGCGTCAACACATCTGGGAAAGGCATATGGAAATCGAACAAAATCTTGACTATGGAGTGATAGGGAACTGCATGAGTGCGGCGCTGGTCTCAAAAGCGGGCTGTATTGAATGGTGCTGCCTGCCCCGTTTCAATTCTCCTTCTGTTTTTTCCAAAATCCTCGACCGGGCAAAAGGCGGTGAATTCGGATTTGCCCCCGACCCCGGCTATACCGTCAGCCAGCGCTATATAAAACGCACCAATATTTTATGTACCCTTTTCAGCAATGGAACGGACAGTTTTGAAGTGATCGATTATATGCCGCGGCACAAGCATGACAGGAAAGATTACCACTGTCCCCCGGAAATCGTACGTTTCATCCATCATCTGTCCGGAAACCCGCGCATACGGGTAAACTATGATCCGCGCCTGGGTTACGCACAGCACGAAACCAGGAACCAGATCATTGACGGTTACATAAAGAGTTTCACCGCCCAAGGCGCATATGAATCCGTATACCTATACACCGATTTTCCCAGCGACAAGGTACTGCACGGTGAAGAGCTGGCGTTTCAGGAAGACCATTATTTCGTCCTCAGCTATAACCAAAAGTTGCTGCCGCTTAACGCGGACAAGGTGTACTTTGATTTTGAGCGTACCAAGGTGTATTGGCTGGATTGGGTTGACCGGACAACGAACGTCGGCCGCTATTCCGACGCGGTCATTCGCAGTGCGCTTGTGCTGAAGCTGTTGTCCTTTCAAAAGACAGGAGCGCTTCTGGCGGCGGTAACCACCTCACTTCCCGAGGTCCCGGGCGGGAACCGCAACTGGGACTACCGCTTTTGCTGGATACGCGACGCCTCCATGACCATCTCGGTATTAAAAAGCCTGAACCACCATAATGTGGCGGCCGGGTTTTTAAATTTCATTCTTGATGTTATTCCCTTTAAGGATGAAAAGATCCAGATTATGTACGGCATCAGGGGAGAAAAAAGACTGACCGAAAAGGAGTTGGATTGGTTAAGCGGATACGCCGATTCACGACCCGTACGTATAGGCAACAACGCCTACCTGCAGAAACAGAATGATATCTACGGTGTACTGCTCGATGTGATTTATTATTATTTCCAGGAGTTTCGTCATACCCTTACCCTGAGTGAAGATTTGTGGACCATCACCCGCAGCCTGCTGCGTACGCTGGAAACAAGCTGGATGAAACCGGACAAGGGTATCTGGGAGTTTCGCAGCAACAACCGTCATTTCACGTTTTCCAAGGTACTTTCTTGGGTGGCCTTTGACCGGGGGCAGAAGATCGCCGATCTGTTGGGGAAAGGCGGGTACGCCCAGAAATGGGAAAAAATAAAGAACAGTATCAGGAAGAACATCCTGCTGAAAGGCTGGAATGCCCGGATAGGCGCGTTTACCCAGGTATACGGCTCCGAGAGCATGGACGCGGCCAACCTGCTGATGCAGACCTACGGATTTATTGAGGCTAATGACCCTAAATACATCAGTACCGTTAAAATGACACACAAAATGCTTTGTGAGGACGGCCTGATGTACCGGTACCGGGACCATGATGATTTTGGCAAACCGCAATCCGCGTTCATTGTATGTACCTTCTGGATGATTAAAAGCCTGTATTTGATCGGTGAAAAAAAGCAGGCCAGACAAATGTTCGAAAACCTCCTGGGTCATGCCAATCATGTGGGGCTGTTCAGTGAGGACATTGATTTTAAAAGCAAACGACTGCTGGGAAACTTTCCGCAGGGGTATTCCCACCTTGCGCTGATAGAAACCGCCTTGATTCTCTCACGAGAAGAGGAGCGGCATACCCGGCATATTGAAGAGCTTTTTCATACGCACTAAGACTTTTACGGAGGGAGCGTTTATGAAAAAAATAATTCTAATTTCCAACCGCCTGCCGGTAAATATAGTAAAGAAGGGCGATACGTTCGATGTTAAACCGAGTATCGGCGGCCTGGCGACCGGACTGAAAAGTGTCTATGAAAACAGAAACAGCATCTGGGTGGGTTGGAGCGGCATTACCACGGAGGAGGTTACCACGGCACAGCAGGCGCATATCACAAAGACGCTGCGTGACAACTATAAGTGCATCCCGCTCTTTCTTTCGCATACGGATTTAAAGCAGTATTATTTCGGATTCAGCAACAACACCATTTGGCCCTTGTTCCACTATTTTACCCATGAAACCGACTACAGCCCCGAACCCTGGCAGGCGTATAAACGGGTGAACAAGCAGTTTTTTGAATGTCTGAAAGGGGTAATAGGGCCCAATGATGACATCTGGATTCACGATTACCAACTCATGCTCCTGCCGCAGCTGATCAAGCTGGAATTCCCGGAAAACAGGGTCGGGTTTTTTCTGCATATTCCCTTTCCCTCTTTCGAGGTTTTCAGGCTGCTCCCCTGGCGCGATGAAATTCTTGAGGGTCTCCTGGGTGCCGATCTGATCGGCTTTCATACCTATGATTATGTGCGCCACTTCTTAAGCAGTGTCCGCCGCCTGCTGGGGCTGGAACACAACCTGGGCTCCATAACCCTGAAAAACCGAATCATCAAAACCGACGTGTTCCCCATGGGGATCGATTATAATAAGTATGCCAAGGGCCACACCAAGAAGCCGGTAAAAAAAGAAATCGATGATATGCGGAAGGAGATAGGCCAGAGAAAAATCCTGCTTTCCATTGACAGGCTTGACTACACCAAAGGCATCCCGCAGCGCCTGAAGGCCTATGAAGAGTTCCTGCATAAATATCCGGAGTACAAAGAAAAAATCAGCCTGCTGTTGATCGCCGCCCCGTCCAGGACAAACGTGGCTCAGTACAAGAAGCTGAAGCGGGAACTGGATGAGCTTGTCAGCAGTATAAACGGGAAGTACGCCACTATGGGGTGGGTGCCCATATGGTATTTCTACCGCTCATTTCAGTTCAACAAGCTGATAGCCTTGTATGAGCTGGCGGATATTCTGATGGTGACCCCTTTGCGTGACGGCATGAACCTCGTGGCCAAGGAGTTTTTGGCGGCCAAAAGCAACAATAAGGGCGTGCTGATAATCAGTGAGACGGCCGGAGCGGCCAGGGAGCTGGGTGAGGCATTGATCGTCAACGCCAACAACATCGCGCAAATCACCGAGGCCATTAAAACCGCATTAGAGCTGACCGATGAGGAAATTATTGAGCGGAACCTCATCATGAAGGACCGCCTGCGCCGGTATGATATCGAATATTGGAGTAAGGATTTTCTGGAAAAACTTGAGCAGACCAATGAACATCAACAGCAGTTTAAGGTAAAACACTTAAATCCCCAACTTATCAACCAAATCGTTTCCTCTTATAACAAAAGTACACAGCGGCTGCTGCTTCTGGATTATGACGGCACCCTGCGCTCATTTGAATCATCCCCCCCCAAAGCGGTACCGGATTCCGACCTGCTTTCGTTACTCGGCTCGCTTACCGCCGATTCCCGAAATAGACTGGTGATTGTCAGCGGAAGAGACAAAGACACGCTGGAAAACTGGTTCGGCAAACTTCCCGTGGGAATGATCGCCGGCCATGGGGTCTGGTATAAGGAAACGGGCAAAGAATGGCAGCTGCAGGAATCACACGACAACAGCTGGAAGGAGGTTATACACCCCCTGCTGGAGGTGTTTACCGATCGTACGCCCGGCTCCATGGTAGAAGAAAAAACCCATTCCCTGGCCTGGCATTACCGCAAATCAGAGCCTGAGCTGGCGGCGGTCCGTGTCAGTGAACTGAAAGACGCCTTGCTGAACTTAACCGACAATTTCAACCTGGGATTCATGAACGGGCAGAAAGTAATTGAAATAAAAAACATGAATATAAACAAAGGGGTGGCTGTTTCCCGCTGGTTGGGTAAAAAAGACTGGGACTTTATCTTTGCGGCCGGTGATGATTACACCGATGAAGACATGTTCAATGTGCTTCCCCAATCGGCGATCTCAATCAGAGTTGGATTTGAGCTTTCCAATGCCAATTACAGGGCGGATTCCGTAATAGAAATCAGGGATTTATTGGACCGTTTTCGCCGGGAAACGAAAAGTAAATAAAAGTTTTCAAACCCCCGTTACATTACCTTATAACCTATTCCGACCAATATTCGGTTATTGTTTTGTTTAAAATCTTTAATACCGGAATCATCAGCATTCCTGTATATAATTACAAAAGTTCTCTTGGCATCGCTCTTTGACTTATTCTTCCATGGGTTTTATTCTTCCCGGTCTTACCAGAAGGGCGTTTTTACGCGCACATTCCTCACCTCTGCGCACGGCCCGCACAATGTCCCGGGTTTTTTCATACTCAGAGGCAAATCCGGCGGTAAAGGCATCACCGCAGCCGGTGGTATTCACCGGCGTTATCTGCCGCGGTTCAAAACTTTCCGGCCGGTTGCCGCGGTGAAAGATAATGGGCTGCTCCTGGTTGGTAATGACCGTATGGACCCCGAACTGCCGAAAAAGCTGCAGCATCTTGGCCCGGACCTGTTCGGAAAACACGGAACCGTACTTCCGCCGCTGCGGGTCGACAGCGGGGATAAAGGTGGCACAAAACTCCCGCATGTTAAGCTTGATAAAATCCGGCCGGTATTTTACCGCCTCAAGCAGGTCGTCTCCCCGCAGATCAAGCAGCACGGTCTTGCCCCGGGCTTTGGCGGTCCTTACCATTTCCGGATACAACTCATCCGAAAATCCCGGTGCCTTGCTCCCTGAGATAATAAGCCAGTCGTTTTTTTTCAGATTGTTATGAAAACGGGTAAGCACCGACCTTTCAGTCCGGGCGCAGACCACCTCACCCTGTTCAACAATTTCGGTTGTGATATGTTTTTTATTATCAAGGATCGTATAACAGAAACGGATCTCGGCCTCCGAGTCTACGGGTAAGAACGTAAAACGCTCGGCCTTTACCATGTATAAAAAACTCGGCTTATAAATACCACCAAGCTGGGTGATATGCGTTACCTCTTCGGAGAGTTGGGCGAGTACCCGGGAAACATGGATGCCCTTTCCCGCGGCATCAAAATAATACTCCGCACTTCTGTTTACAAGGCCTTCTTCAAATGAGTCCACTATGATAGTTTTCTGTAATACAGGATTCAGACAAACGGTGAGAAACAATTATTTTACCGGCAGCCAAACTACGCCGTGGTATTGACGTTGTTACCGACTCCCTCTTCCTGCAACGCTTGCGGCGGTGCTTCCGGAGGAGCTTGCTCCGGCGGTGGTGCCGGTGCTGCGTCCGGCGGTACTACCGTGCTGTACGGATCAATTCCTTCAACAGGCATATACCCTCCTTACATTAAATATACCATAATTTAACTTCCTTTTCAATTATCGGCAGAGGGTGCCATAAAAAACACGGGCTGCCGAAGATTTTTTATTAGGGGCTCAAACGGTATACCCGGCCCGGCAACAGTAACAATATGCTTCATCATATCTGTTAATATAGTAAAATATATATAATGCATTCAATAACAATTGACAGAAGCAAAATTGTGTCTATAGTTTTATAATATGGAACAAGAACTGGTAACATCCATAAAAACCGGGATCCAACAGATATTAACTGAAATCGGGTTCAAACAGATATCCCAGATCCGGAACAACTCAGAGCGGGTGGAGGTAATTACCTCTATCGGAATTACCGGAGATCTGAAAGGCACGCTTATGCTGAAGACCAACACGCAAAGTGCCGTTACCATTGCCAATAAGATGCTCTTAAGCATCCATCCCGACGGCATCCGTGATGAGTTCGGTACCGCCCAGAAAGAGGCGATCTATGAGGTTACCAACCTTTTTGCCGGACGGTCTTTGAATATTCTCTCGGAAAAAAATATCGACTGTAACCTGACCCCGCCGACCATAATTACGGGTAACAAAATCTCACCGATTATGTGCAATATTACCCACAGTATGGATCTGTATTTCGCGGGGGATTTCGGCAACCTGGCCATTTTTGTGGGCATCACAAAAAAATAGCTGTTTTCATTTTTTCCGCACAAACAACAGAAGAATTATTACGGCCGCGACGGCCATGACACCGCCGAAAACAAAGGGGGCCTGGGGTGCCATCATAAACAGCAGCCCGGCGATAATACTTGCCGGCAGCAGCCCGACTCCGGTAATTGTATGAAAAAATCCCAAGGCCGTGCCGCGCGCGTCATCCGGGGCCAGCTCGGCCACAAAGGCCTTTTCCACCCCTTCGGTAAAGGCATAGTACACCCCGTACAAGGGCCAAAACAGCCAGAGCAGAATTTGGCTCTGCGCGGAGATAAAGCCGAAGGCCATGTAAATGCCGGCATAAAGTGTATACCCCAAAAGCAGGACATTTTTCTTTCCGATTTTATCCGCCAGCGCACCGAATACGGGAGACAACACACTGCTTACCGTGTTGAATGCCAGGTACATAAGAATGACCGTAGAAAGGGCGGTCCCCAGGGTCATACTGCGCAGCAGCAGAAACTGGTTGGTGGAATTGCCCAGGGTAAACACCACCTGGGCCAGGAAGAACACCTGAAGAGCGGCGGGATATTTCCTGATATTAAATCCGGGAAGCGAAGCCGCTTTTCTTTTCCCCGCGGTTTTCCCGGATCCGGCGGCGGCCGACCTCTTTTCTTTAATAAAAAACAGGAACACCACCCCGATAAACGCGGGGATGACCGAAATAATGAAAATAAAATAATAGGAGTCCAGGTTTTTTATGCTTCCGGTAAGCGGGTCCAAAAAATGCAGTACCAGAAAATAGCAGATAATGCTTCCCACCGCCGCGCCGGCGAAATCCATACCCCGCTGCAACCCGAACGCCCTGCCCTGTTTCTTCTTGTCGGTGGAATCGGAAATAAGGGCGTCACGAGGCGCGGTGCGTATCCCCTTGCCCATACGGTCAAGAAACC
Source organism: uncultured Spirochaetaceae bacterium (assembly GCA_964634205.1). Lineage (GTDB taxonomy): Bacteria > Spirochaetota > Spirochaetia > SZUA-6 > RPPD01 > JAFGGG01. Next base: position 26,921 of record CAZWKE010000033.1, on the reverse strand, counting down.
GGGCCAGCAGCACCATGTACCAGCCCAGGGAGGCAAGCAGAAAAATAAACTTGGCCAGGGCCGAAGTGCTGTAACCGGCAACGGTCAAGGTTTTTCTTTTGCGCAGGCGATCGGAAAAATACCCGGAGAATACCTTGGTGACGCTTGCCGTTGACTCGGCGATCCCTTCAATAATCCCCAGGACCGGTCCCAGCAATGCCTGGTGGGCTGCCAGAATCAGGGAAATAAAGGCCTGTAAAAGCGGGTAGATCATCTCGGACGAGATATCGGTGAAAAATGAGGTAAACCCTGTCAGGATCACGTTTCGATGTATTGCTTTTCCGGCCATGACACTGCTCCTTTTGCTTTCGGTCCTGTATTAACTGTATTTCATAATACGATGAAAGGCAAGCACGGCAATTTTAAAATTTGCCTGCCGAAACATTCGGATGCCGGCAGGCGGATAATTACTTGCCCAATCCACCATAATTTCTTATCATAGATGCCGGTTATAATATAATGCTGACAAAGGAAAACGCCAAAAAAGAATATCGAGCGCGCATCGGCAGGTGCCTGGATTTCTTGAACCGGAATCTTTACCGGGAGCTTTCACTGCAATCCCTGGCGGAAGAGGCATGTTTTTCCGCCTTTCATTTTCACCGAATATTCCAAAACCTGGTAGGTGAAACTCCCGGTGAATATGTGCGCAGGCTGCGTCTGGAAAAGGCGGCCAATATGCTGATTAATTTTCCCGAGCGGACAGTGACGGACATCTCTTTGGAATGCGGTTTTTCCGGTTTTGCCGCAGACACAAGCCGAGGGAGAGGTGCATATCGGCGATATTGAAGCGGGGAAATACGCGGTCTATCATTTTAAGGGCGGGCAGTCCCTGATAAAAGAAGCGTACGCCTATATCTATGGAGTCTGGCTGCCGCAAAGCGGATGGGAGCCCAAGGACCGCCCGGGAAAAATTAAAGACCGTGATCAGGCAGCCGCTTTTAAAAACCTGAAGTCTTAACGCTTGTCGAAGGTGGTGGCGCTGATGTACTTACGGACCAGCTCAAGGTTATCCGGAGAAAGTCCGGTAAACTCAAGCCCCTGGATATAATAATCTTCATCCAGGGAAAACTCGTTCCAGATTACCTTGCCGGTCACCTGCAGAGGAACATCCATATCAGGTAAGGTGAACTTAAGCTGCACCAAGGAACCCACCGCGAGCTCTTTGCCGGTGATGATACAAATCCCGTTTTCACTCAAATTCCTGGACTGGGCTTCAACCCATTTCTGGTATTCACTGATATCATACTCGATATTGATATTCAGCTTTATCCGCTTTGCTCTTCTTCTCTCATCCATACGCACCCCCGTTTCCTTGCCCCTTACTAATACTATAGTGATTATATGACACAGCGCAATTATTTTTTGGCCGATATGATCTTTCTGATGATAATGATAAGCCCGATAACAACCAAAAGAATAATCAGAGCCCCGATAATCTCATTTGTGCCAAAGCGAAATCCGGGACCGAACAGGTTGAACCACGAACCTCCCTCACCCATAGTACCGCCGTCTGCTCCGGATTTGCCGCCCATCCCCCTGGTTGTGGCGCATGCGGAAAATCCGGCAAAAACAGAGAGCATCATTAAAGCCGCAAGCAAGATCCTGCGATAAAAACCGGGTTTGTCTTTCATTATATAGAAGAGTATATCACAACCGTAAAAGGTTTGACAAACTCCGAACCCAATAACATCAATCTCACTGCATTTTTTTCTTGCATTTATTTAGAAACAGGTGTATAACCTATTCATTTAACGGATGGGGAGGTATATTCCCATGAAGGTCGATCGTAAGAAAAAGACGGTCCAGGTACTGGGGCCGGTAAACAGCCTTGAAAGCTATGTCAAGGCCGACTGGTGGCGTGAAATTTTCAACGCCAACTACCTCAGGACCGACGGTGATGTGGTAAACGACCAGCACATCACAAAATCCGAAATGGATACGTTCCTGTCCATTCTTAATCCTTCCAAAGAACAGTATTTTCTGGACCTCTGCTGCGGGCAGGGCCGGCATACGTTTGAGCTGTCACGCCGCGGCTATATGCACGTATACGGCCTGGACCGGTCCCATTACCTGATTGCCAAAGCCAAGAAGCAGGTAAGTCAGGAAGGATGGTCCATAAATTTCAAGGAAGGGGATGCCAGGAAGCTGCAGTACGGCACGGATTTTTTCGATTATATTTTAATCCTGGGAAACAGCTTCGGGTATTTTGAGTCCCGGAACGATGACAAAACCGTATTGCGCGAGGCGTTGCGTACACTCAAACCCATGGGCAGGCTGTTGATCGATGTTACCGACGGGGAGTTTATCCGTCAACATTACCAGGCCCGAAGCTGGGAATGGATAGATAAGGATTACTTTGTCTGCAGAGAACGCTGCCTCTCCAAGGATGAGGAAAGGCTGGTCTCGCGCGAGGTGATTACCCATGTAAAGAAGGGGGTGGTGGCGGACCAGTTCTATGCCGAGCGCCTTTACAGTCAGGAATCGATTCGGGCCATGCTTGAGGAGGCCGGGTTCTCGCAGATAGAAGTCCATACCACCATCTCACCGGATTCGCAGCGCAACCAGGACCTGGGTATGATGGTACAACGAATCATCGTTACCGCCGCGGCGAAAAAAGAATGGTCCAAAAAAGTCAAATCCGTCAAGGACGTACGTGCCGTGGCCGTCCTCCTGGGCGATCCGCACATGGAAGACAAGGTAAAACCTGACGGCTCATTTGATGATGATGATTTTTACACTATCAACGAGCTGAAAAAATCACTTGCCGGTTTACACGAGTACCGCTTCAGCTATTACAACAATCATATCAATCTGGTCAACCAACTGGTAAAAAACAGGGAAAAAATCGATTTTATTTTCAACCTCTGTGACGAGGGCTATAAAAACGAGGCCACCAAAGAACTGCACATTCCCGCTATGTGCGAGATGCTGGAGATTCCCTACAGCGGGGGGTCTCCCCAGTGCCTGGCCTTCTGTTACGACAAATCGCTGGTGCGCGGGGTGGCCCAGGAGCTGGACCTGCCCGTACCACAAGCGTTTATCATCAAACCGGAAGACACCACCTTTATTGAGTTTCCCATCCAGTTCCCGGTTATTGTAAAACCGAATATGGGAGACTCCAGTATCGGCATTTCCAGGGAAAGTGTGTGTCACAACATCAAACAACTGGAAAACGTCATTGTAGGTCTCCGCGCCAAGATCGGGTTCGACACCACCATTCTCATCGAGGAGTTTCTCTCGGGCAAAGACCTGAGTGTGGGGATCATCGGCAACCTGCCCGACTCTTATACCGTGCTTCCTATCATCGAAGAAGACTATTCCGGCCTACCCGAAAACCTGCCCAGGATCTGCGGATACGAAGCAAAGTGGGACCCCGACTCCCCCTACTGGAAGAAACTGAAGTCGGTGGAAGCTGACCTCAGTGAGGAAAACACCCGCTTTCTTATTGCCAGTTGCCTGAAACTGTTTGCCCGCCTTGACTGCCGGGACTATGCCCGCTTTGACTGGCGGCTGGACCGCCACGGCACGCCCCGCCTGCTTGAGGTTAATCCCAACCCCGGCTGGTGCTGGGACGGCCACCTGGCAAAGATGGCTAAACTTGCTGACATAACCTATAAGGAAATGCTCTTCCTGATTTTGAAAAGCTGTGAAGAAAGAATAAATCAACCCAAAACAAACGGCGGGGGAAAGAATAACTCAGCCTGACGTCCCGTTGATCTTTGAAAACACCGCCCCTTTAAAGCGTTTATAGTGCCTTTCGGGGTGATTGTTTATTCGGTCTTTTTTATCATCTCCTCGATCATCTGTTCGCTGATTTTACCGGCGCTGAACTGGATCATCTTGCAAACCGGGACGTCGGCCGCCATTTTTTCCACCAGGGTTCTCTGTTCCGGCTTGACCTCTGCCCCCTCCTCGATTCCCAGGATGGACAGCATGGCCGCTACCAGCGGCTCTACCTGTTCCCTGCCCTTGGGGTGGTTCTGCCATTCGGCCAGGGTTGAGTACTTACTCAGCGGCAGCGGGTCCTCCTGTTGTGCGTCTATTTCAAGGACGGCGTTCAGCCTGATGTCCCGGCTGGAAGAGCCGATGAAAAGTGCATATTCGCCGTTTTTTACCAGACGTTTGTGTCTGTCCGGGTCAAAGCGGGCGAACATGTCAGCGGTCAGCGAAAAACGTATTTCCTTGCTTTCTCCCGGCTCCAATCCGATTTTTCGGCTTGCGGCAAGCCATTTCAGGGGCTGATGCGCGGGCGGTGTCTTCCATCCCAGGTAGAGCTGCACCACCTCCTTACCGGCCCGGGCCCCGCTGTTTGTGAGACTGCAGCCTACTTCCAGCGGCCGGTCCGCCTTCCACACGGTACTGCCCAACCGTAATGCCGCATACTCGAATTTCGTATAGGACAGCCCGTGCCCGAACGGGAACAGCGGAGATATTTTTTTCTTTTCATAGTAGCGGTACCCCACGAACACCCCTTCCCCGTACCTGACCGTCCCCCCCCGGCCGGGCCAGTTCAAATAGGCGGGGGTATCTTCCAGGCGGCGGGCCAGACTTACCGCCAGCTTGGCACACGGGTTTACTTTGCCGAACAGCACATCCGCGACCGCCCCGCCTACGGCCTGCCCTCCCAGCCAGGTCTCCAGCACCGCTTCCACATCATCCAGCCAGGGCATACTTACTCCCGAGCCGTTTTGCAGCACAACCGCCACCCGGGAATGAACCTTGGCCAGTTCGCTGATCAATCTGTTGTGCGAGGCCGGCATATCGATATGCCGGCGGTCATATCCTTCCGACTCATACAGGTCCGGCAGTCCCGCCATTACAATCACCATATCCGCGTTTTTCGCCATGGCGCACGCCTCTCTGATCAGATCCTCGTCCACATTATCCTCCGGTGAGTACCCCTGTGCATATAAAATCTCGAAAGCACCACCGGCCGCTTTTTTTATTTCCTCGAAGGGCACGTCTACCCGGGTGGGATTGATCTGGGAACTTCCCCCTCCCTGGAAGCGGGGTTTTTGGGCGAATCCTCCCACCACCAGGACCTTCTTATAGGTACCGCCCACAATGGGCAGCACATTTTCCTCATTTTTCAACAGGACGATGCTCTCGGCAGCGGCCCGGCGGGCAAGCGCGTGGTGCGCGTCAAAATCCACCTGTACCGGCCGCTGTACACCCTCGTGGAGGCGAAAGACAATTTCCAAAATCCTTATGACCATTTCATCCAGGTGGGCCTCTTTGATAATGCCCCTCTGAACGGCCGCTGCAATCTGTTCATCGGACACCCCGCCGTCACCCGGCATCTGCAGGTGCAGGCCCGCGTTCAGCGCACTAACGCGATCATACACCGCGGCCCAATCGGAGATCACCATCCCTTTGAATCCCCATTCTTTCAGCAGTCTGTCGGTGAGCAGCTCCTTGTGCTGGGTCGCGTACTCCCCGTTGATCCTGTTATAGGCGGCCATTACCGCCACAGGCTGTACCTGTTTTACCACCTGCTCAAAGGCGGACAGGTATATTTCAGACAACGTCTGCTCATCCACAATCGCATTGACGCGCATCCTGTCCGTTTCCTGGTTGTTCACCGCGAAATGCTTGACGCACGCGCCCGCCCCGGTACTTTGTATTCCCCGGGCCAGGCCGGCCGCCATATGGGCGGTAAGCCGGGGATCCTCGGAAAAATACTCGAAGTTTCTTCCGCACAGCGGTGAGCGTTTTATATTTATTCCCGGGCCCAGCACCAGGTGGATGCCGAGTGCCAGGGCCTCTCTCCCGATGGCCCGGCCGATCTCCCCCGCAAGTTCGCTGTCCCACGTACAGCCCAGGGCCGACGCGGTGGGAAAGCAGGTTGCGGGACGACTTTCCTCCATGCCCTTGTCCGCGGATACCATGCGTATCCCGTGCGGACCGTCGGTCATGCGGATCGCGGGTACCCCAAGACGCGCCACCGCTTTGGTATACCAGAAATCCCTGCCCGAACACATGCCGGCCTTCTCTTCCAATGTCATGTTCTTAACCAATCGGAGTATATTTTGTCTTTCCATAATAGTCCTCAAAAATGCATTGATGTAGTATAGTTAAAATACGAGTATCTGTCTAAGGGTAAAAAGATACCCGCCCTTGATGAGTGCCGGCAAACGTTGGCGCAGCAAATGTATTGTTTGCAGAATCAGTCGAACTTCACCCGCACCTTTTCGGCCAACTCCATCTTTAATCCGGGCGTCTTCCCCAACATCTTTTCCATTTCACCAATGGATTTCGGATTCTTTTTCATTAATGCCTTGAACCCTTCCTTGTCTTCCGTTAATTTTCCAAAATCGATTTCCAGGAGGGTTACGGTGGAAGCTGCCTTATCAACATAGCGGGCATTGGTCTCGGTGATAGCACCGTTTACCGTCACCTGCATGCTGATTTTCATATCCTTGTAAAGATTTATGATCATCTCCAACGTATCATCACTTATCTCCGCCTCTTTCTGTGGAGTAGAATCCTGGTCTTTGCTGAGCTCCTTTTTCGGCTGAATGATCACCAGAGTGGCGGGGTTCCCGGGTTGAAACTGGAAATGGTAGTACTCCTTTAAGTCCTGACTTTGGCCCTCTTTGGCGTCGGGGTTCATGGGATTCTGATTAAGGGTGACCTTCCCGATGTCCGCGAAACTGTAGATTCCCTTAAAGCCCTTTCCCACATCCGTACTGATCTTTTCATAAGAAACGAACGTAACCCCCTCGCCGAAATACGCGGCCGCTTTTTGGGGTATGCCTTCGGCTATCATCTGATCCACAAGGTCAACGTCGGGTTTATCACTCTTTTCTTTGGACATTTTATTCATAAACGCGACAAAATTATCGCTTATGATATAGGTATATTCGATGGTACCGCTCCCGTCTTTGTTGACTATCACTTTGGTGTTAACCTGAATACAATTGGTAAAAATAAGCAATAATGGTATTAATAACCACAATAACGCTTTCTTATTCTTCATAAATAACTCCCCCTTAAAATAATTACTCTATTTGTATATGCCCAAGCGGAAACATTACGGCTTCATATAAAATTCTATATACCGGCAGCGGTTTTTCAAGCTGTTTTTGCGTTTTATTTTATTAGTGGTACGAATCCTGCGCCTGCAAGTATCATTGTACATAATCGGAGCTGCAAAGCCGGTTTTTTAAAATCGTGACGCATAGTACCGCAAATACTCACACTCTTTTATTGCATTTTGATAATAGCGGGTATTGCCGAAACGGTATTTCAGTATGTCAAAATATTGCCTGTATCCCATTTTCTGCTTTTCCTGTTCGATTTTCCAGTATTCATTTTCACGGATATACTTTTTCCCTTTTTCAAACCCCGGACCATACCCGTAATCCTCCGTATTATATTTAAGGTCGAACATGTTTTGACGGCATTTTGCCATCATAAACAAACACTCCGCCTTCAGCTCCCTGTCCTCCGCAAGAGTGGAGGCCTTTCTATAATAGGAGAGGGCCCTGGAACAGTCGGTAAACCCGGAATAATATGAGCCGCTTCTGAAGTAGCCCACCAGGTCCCAGGATTTTCCGAAATAGGTGATATTGTAATAGGCATTGCCCAGCAGGAACCAGGCGCGGGCGCCTCCCGGGTCTTTTTTTACCTTATTATGCAATTCCAGCAGGCGCCTCGCGAACCCCAGTTTGGATATGGTTTTCCCCTCATAATGATAGTGTTGGATAACGTCGAACATATCCGCCGTACCCAAAAAGCGCGCCCACTCATCTACATTATCATCCCGGGCCCAGTCCCCGTTGATCCAGTGATTGGCATACTGGGGCGTGGTATAAAAGAGGGGTGAGTATTGACCGCTCAAAAGCAGTGTGGGATCCAACAGGTTGTAATACCGGCTGTAATCAACCCAGCCGCAGGCACCGGCCCCGGAAACCGGCAGTACCGCCAAAATACTAATCAAAGAGATGAACAATAGTTTCCAGTGCTTCACATGAATACTCCTTTGGTAGGCGCCTGTTTAGATGAAAAAAAATAATCGACCGGTCCCGGCGGCGCACTTTGGCGGCAAGCAACTCGGCCGCGCGCCGCAACACCGGCATGGGAACATCCTCATAACGCAGTATATCATCTTTATACAGGTAATCCCCGTGAAAATAAAAGCTTTTTTTTACCCGATAGAGATTCCCTGTAGTGTGTTCTATCTGGGGAGTGCGCTCAAGCATTTCCGCGGTAATGTTATGGATCAGCTTTGTCACCTTGTCAAACCGCAGCAGCACGGCCCAGGAGAATACCGGCAGGGCGATATCCGTGTGCAGGGGATAGGCGGGCAGACCGTCCAGGTAATCGCTTGCACGCTCAAGATCCATGATCGAATCGCCGGTATTGATATCGCTGAGATCGCCCATGTTGTAAAACATCAGCACCGCCTTGTCCGCCGGAGGCACCCCGGTTGTTTCGGGAAACTTCAGCTGGTGCAGCCGTACGGTAACCGAAAGCAGCGTTTGCGGGGCAAGTGTTTTCAGCCGCCGTAACAACGCAAAGTATGCCTGTTTTGTGCCGACACTCCAGTCACAGTCGATCTGCAGCTCTTGGCTGTCCTTCAGGCCCGTCCTGTTTTGCAGAGAATGTAAAAGCGTGAGTATCTTCCCGGCCAGTTGCGGGATATCCCGGGCCGGGGTGTTTCCCATCACCCTGTTGGTGATAAACACACAGGGTATTATGGCAATCCCGGCGGGCGGCCCGGTCTGGCAACTAAGTTTGGCCAGCGGCACCGCCTGCCCCGCTGCCCGGTCCCAATCAACGTCGAAGAATTTTATGTATAAAGCGCTGGTATGCGTTTCTTTAAGGTAGTCGATTTCCGCGGGGGAAAGACTCAGGCGCTGCTGCCAGTAATAGAATGCGGTATCAACCTGCACGGATGAGCCGCAGGTACAGAATAAGAAAACGCAGAATAACAAAGAGGCTGTAAATAAAACCGAATAAATACCGCGGATGATTAGTTTCATAAGAACGGTGTGCAATGCACAGGCATATAATACTGGAAACCGGAGTACCGCACAAGTGCCGCCTCCGGGTGGAAAAGCGAAGATTGACGGCAAAACCAATCCTCGATTAGTTGTTATGGTGTTGAAACCGGCCGGGACGACGGCCGGACGGGGGGGGTACGGGGCCCGCGACAATACCTATTTCTCACCCGCCCGCGATCATACCGTAACCGATCCCCGCAATCGTCGACAATACCACCACCAGGAGAATATACATCATGGTTTTTTTCAGGCCCAGCTCGCCGTGGATGACCAGGATGGACGGCAGCGATAAAGAGGGACCCGCCAGGAGCAGGGCCAGGGCCGGTCCCTGCCCCATGCCCGCGCCGATAAGGCCCTGCAGAATCGGGACCTCGGTCAGGGTGGCGAAATACATCAGCGCACCGGCCACCGAGGCCACGGCATTGGAAAACAGCGAGTTTCCCCCCACCAGACCGGCGATCCATTCCGGCGGTATCAGGGCCCGATGCCCGGGCCGGCCCAGCACAAATCCGGCAACCAGCACACCGGCAAACAACAGCGGTAGAATCTGCACCGCAAAATCGCGGGTGGATGAAAGCCAATGGGTAAGTTCCTGTTTTTTAAACCAGGCCGCAAGCATGACAACCAGCCCGATTCCCAAAGCCCCTACGATCAGGTACTTATAGGTGTACAGCACATCCCAGACCGCCAATGAACCTCCCGAAGAGGTCCAGTTCAGGAATACCAGTATGCCGATCATCACGCCCAGATAGAGTGCGTTCTTTGCCAGACTCCGGCCCTCCTGCTCTCCACCGCCTTGAAACAGGCGTTCATCGGTTGTTCGTTTTTCGTCCTCCTTGCGAAATACCAGGTGCATAATAAAACCGATCAGGAAGGCGAAAGCAATCGCGCCCACGGCCCGGGCCAGCCCGAGTTTCCAACCCAGCACCTTGGCGGTAAGCACTATGGCCAGAATGTTGATGGCCGGACCCGAGTATAAAAAAGAGACGGCCGGACCGATTCCCGCGCCCTTTTTATAGATACCCTTAAAAATGGGAAGCACGGTACAGGAACAGACCGCCAGCACGGACCCGGATATGGACGCCACCGAATAGGCCGTAAGCTTGTTGGCCTTTGGTCCCAGGTAAGTGATGACCGCCTGTGTGTTTAAGAATACCATTATGGCTCCCGCAATAAAAAACGCGGGCACCAGGCACAGCAGTACGTGCTGCCGGGCGTAATCCTGCAGCATGGCCAGGGCCTCGTGCAACGCTCCCCGTACCAGCGGCGCGGAGAAGGGCATAAAATACACCAGGCCGAACACCCCGGCCAGAATCAGCAGTTTAAGGGTCGGTGAGAAGCTTTTATTTCCCATAACTAGACGGAAGCGCCCTTTCCGATAATTACGGTAATCTCCTCCGGAGAGAGGACCTTGCCCGTGCTTTTCACCACACCGTCAACCGCCAGAGCCGGGGTCATCATCACACCGAAATCAACTATGTCGTCCGGATCCGTTACCTTTTCTATTTCAGCGGTAATGTGCGCCCCTGCTACCGCTGCCTTCACATTTTTTTCCAGCTGCATGCATTTGGGGCAGCCGCTTCCCAGAATTTGAATTTTCATCTATACCTCCTGTAGGCCGCCTGGGGCGGCATCATTATAGCCGTTACTATATTTTTAAAGGCCTTGTGCCTTTGAACAGGCTTTTTGTTTTCAGACATATCCTGACCAACATCAGCATCACCGGGACCTCGATCAACACCCCCACTACCGTGGCCAGGGCCGCCCCCGAAGACAGCCCGAACAACACCGTGGCCGTGGCGATGGCAACCTCAAAGTGGTTGGAAGCGCCGATCATGGAAGCGGGCGCCGCGTCTTTATAGGCAAGCTTCAATACCCGGGAAAACAGAAAATATCCCAGGGAAAAAATAAGCACGGTTTGTACGAACAATGGAATTGCAATCCAGAGAATGGTCAGCGGATTGCTGACAATAAGGTCGCCCTTGAATGAGAACAGGAGCACCAGGGTAGCCAGCAGGGCGATAATACTGACGGGGGTGAGGTAATGCAGAAAGGTGGTATCAAACCACTGCCGGCCTTTCAGTTTAATGATCAGTCTGCGGGAAATATAACCGGCGCCTAACGGCAGCGCCACGTATACCGCCACGGAAAGGAGAATGGTCTGCCAGGGAATGGGCATGGCATTCACGCCGAGCAAAAATCCCCCCAGCGGGGCGTATAAAAAAAGCATTGTCAGTGAATTAATGGCCACCATCACCAGGGTAAGCCCGTCATTCCCCTTTGCCAGGTAACTCCACATCAGCACCATGGCCGTACAGGGAGCAATCCCCAGGAGAATCGCGCCGGAGATATAGCTTCTCCACAGTTCCACGCTTTGCCCGCTTTTTAAGACCTCGGTACCGGGAAGCAGGCCTTTGAACACGAACCCGATAAAAAAGGTGGCGATCAGGTACATGGTAAACGGCTTCAGCGCCCAGTTGATACCCAACGTCATCAGAACCGGTTTCGGGGACCTGCCGGCCCTGATTACCTCCTTGAAATCGATTTTTACCATAATGGGGTACATCATAAAAAACAGGCAGATCGCAATGGGAATCGACACCTGGAACATGGAAAATGAGTCCAGGGTAACCGCCACCGCGGGGGCCAGTTTGCCCAACAGGATACCCGCCCCGATACAGAGCAGCACCCAGAGTGTCAGGTATTTCTCGAATACGGAAAGCTTTTTCTGCGGCTGTGATTTTTCCACGTTACCCTCACCTGCATTGATATTTGCTACTTGGCAATTTAACCAAATAGCAAAAAAAAGTCAAGCCATAATGTTGACTTTTTGAAAAATATTTGGCTATATTACCAAGAAGGAAATAAAATGGAAAAAAAGGTAAAACAAAGGTGTGAAGCCCGGGCAAAAATACTCAAAGCCCTTGCCCACCCGTCCAGAATCTTCATTGTAGAAAAACTGCAGGAAAAACCGTACTGCGTCTGCGAACTTTCTGAAATGATCGGTATCGACATGTCCACCGCCTCCAAACACCTTTCCGTTTTGAAGAACGCCGGGATAGTGGAAGACGACAAACAGGGGACCACTGTGTATTATTCCCTGCACTGCTCCTGCATCATGGAGTTCATCGGCTGTATCGAAACCGTTATCAGGCAGAATTATGAGGAAGAGTATGCCTACCTTAACGAGGAGAAACCGCATGAGTAACAAACCCAGAATCCTGTTCCTGTGTACCGGCAACTCCTGCCGCAGCCAGATGGCCGAGGGCTGGGCCAGGGCCTTACACGCGAACCGCCTGGAAGCCTATTCCGCCGGCATAGAGAAACACGGCCTTAATCCCAATGCGGTAAAGGTCATGGCCGAAGCGGGTGTTGATATTTCAGGGCATAAAAGTAAACTTACCACCGAACTTCCGGTAAAGGAGTTCGAATACGTGGTCACGGTCTGCGACAGCGCACATGAAAACTGTCCCTATTTTCCCGCCAAAACAAAATTAATACACCATAATTTTGATGACCCGCCGCGCCTTGCCGAGTCCGCGGAAAACGAGGAAGAGGCCCTGGGACACTACCGGCGCGTACGGGACGAGATCAAAGAGTTCGTGCGGACTCTGCAAGAGATTTTAAACGATGCCTAACCTGTTGCTTCCATAAAAAAGAGAGGATGAGAAGGAAGCCCCCCTATTACTCATTTTTAATCCACATTTTTAAATAAGACTTCCTTCTCACTTACGGTGGGTTATGTTGTCTCTCATTTTTAAATACATAATACGTGCTTCAAAGATGTTATTAATTTCATAAAAATCAAATATGCTAAGTTCACTTTTTTCTGACATTTTTCTCCCTGGTTGAATTTCATATTGACGCCGCCTTGCGATACACATGTCCAAGGGGGAGCATACACCGTCGGTAATCCTCAAGCCCCCCCGGGAAAAGTATGATCTGCGTAAACCCCAGGGACTGCAATCTCTCAACCGCCGACTGCGCAGCCTCATCGTATATATCCTCACCGTACACAACCAGTAATTCATTTTTTTCCAAACACACAGGAGCCAGTCTCTCGATATACGCCGACGGCATAGAAACGGCGCCGGGGATGTGGTGTTCTTGATAGTGATCTTCGGAGGTAACATCAATCAGTTTGAACTGCATCTCTGATCTCAGCAAAGTGACGAATTGCGACAGTATTACGTTTTTAATCATCATTATGTAATCTCTCCTTTTATTAAATTTTTATTACTATGGATAAATATTTTAAATTTCAGCTGAAAAAAACAGATGTGATTTCTCATTTTTTCTGATTTTTTTCGGGGAAACAATTTCGAAACTTGACTGTATGCATTCGTTTTACTATTATTCAGTAATTCGACGATTATGGATAAACAAGATATTTACATTGCAGACAACAAGATCAAAGCGACGGATTTTAAAGTAGCCGGTTCGTATGTTGACAGGGACGGGGAACGATTCTATAAAATCGAAAACTATCATCTTATGCCGCCCTTTTTTATGAGTATTGTCAGTGAGTCCGATCATTGGCTGTTCATTTCCAGTAACGGCGCCCTGTCCGCAGGGCGTAAAGACCCGGACCACGCGCTTTTCCCTTACTACAATGATGACCAGATCACCGACTCCAATGAGATCACCGGCAGCAAGACTATTGCTTATGTCCATGAGCAGGGGAAGGCATTCTTTTGGGAACCCTTTTCCGATCGCTACGCCGGTCTTTACCGGATCAACAGGAATTTGTATAAGAACGTATCCGGCAACAAGCTGATTTTTGAAGAGGTAAACCATGACCTTGGGCTTTCGTTTGAGTATGGATGGTTCACCAGTGACAAGTACGGATTTATCAAGCGCTCCGGGTTAAAAAACCTGAGGTCGGCGGACATGCGTATCACCATACTCGACGGAATTCAAAACATCCTCCCCCCCGGCGTCACCCGGGAGCTTCAGATCGAAATGAGTACATTGACCAATGCCTACAAAAAAAACGAGCTGTTAGGCAATTCGGGTATCGGCGTTTATTATCTAAGCTCAGTTCCGACCGATAAAGCCGAACCCAGTGAGGGCCTGCTGGCCACCACCGTCTGGTCGTCCGGTCTGGGAAATACCCTGAAGCTGATCTGTTCCAAACAGCTTAACGGTTTTCGTACGGGGAAACCCGTAACACAGGAGACCGACGTACGGGCCTCCCGCGGGGCTTATTTCGTAAACACCGAACTCCCCCTCCAAGCCGGCGCCGAACGGCGTTGGTATATCGTGGCGGAGACGGACCAGGACAGTGCCGGGATTGTTGCCCTGCAAAAAGCGCTTACACAAACTTCCGGCATGGAACACAAGCTCGAGCAGGAGATAAAAGCCTGTACGGAAAACCTGGTAAAGATCGTGGCCGCGGCGGACGGTCTGCAGAGCACAACCGACGAGCTCACCACATCACGGCATTTTTCTAATGTTTTGTTTAATATAATGCGGGGCGGCATTTTCACGAACAACTACCTTGTAGAGAAGCAGGACCTGGCCGCGCATATACGGCAGTCGAACAAAAAGCTTTTCCCTATTGCCGAAGAATTCTTAAAACAGTTCGGGAATAATTGCGCATATACCGAGATTATCGCCAAGGCCGGGGAAAGCGGTAACCCGGACCTGCAGCGCCTCTGCTATGAATACCTGCCCCTTACCTTCAGCCGCCGGCACGGTGATCCCAGCAGGCCGTGGAACATGTTTTCCATTCAGACCAGGAATGAGGACGGCAGCAAACGGCTTTACTACCAGGGAAACTGGCGGGATATTTTTCAGAACTGGGAGGCACTTTGTGTTTCATTCCCGGAGTTTACGGAGAGTATCATTGCCAAATTCGTAAATGCCTCCACCGCGGACGGCTATAATCCCTACCGCATTACGCGGGCCGGAATTGACTGGGAAGTGCTTGATCCGTCGGATCCCTGGTCGCACATCGGTTACTGGGGGGATCATCAACTGATCTACCTGTTGAAGCTGCTTGAGCTTTCCCATAAATATCATCCGGGGAGACTGCATGCCTTCCTGACCAAAGAGATTTTCAGCTACGCCAACATACCGTATAAAATAAAACCCTACAATAAACTATTGGAAGACCCGCACAATACCATTGATTTTGACGACCGGCTTGAGCATGAGATAGAAAAGCGGGTAAAACACACGGGGACCGACGCCAAGCTGGTGTTGAACCGGGAACAGCGGGTGTACCACGTCAACCTGGCGGAAAAACTGTTGGTTTCCATTCTGGCAAAGCTGTCGAACTTTATTCCGGAAGCGGGAATCTGGCTTAATACCCAGCGCCCGGAATGGAACGACGCCAACAATGCGCTTGTGGGGTACGGTGTGTCCATGGTGACGTTGTATTACCTGCGCCGGTATCTTACCTTTTGCCGGGAATGCCTGTCCCAGGACCCACCCGGACGGGTCGACCTTTCCGAAGAGGTCGCCGTACTGTTGCAGGCAATCAGCCGTTGTTTGCAGGAGCACGGGGAACTGACCAAAGGTCCTGTTTCCGCGCACGACCGAAAAATGATGCTGGACCTGCTGGGAGGCGCGGGCAGCGAATACCGGCAAACGATCTACCAACACGGGTTTTCCGGCCGGAAAAAAAGCATTACCCCGGCGGAGCTGCGGGATTTTTTCGCGGCGGCACTGCGTTTTGTCGATCACAGCATAAAGGCCAACAAGCGCGCCGACAACCTGTACCATTCCTACAATCTGATGAAGGTCACTGACAAAAACGGCATCAGCGTGCGCACGTTATACGAGATGCTGGAGGGACAGGTGGCGGTATTGAGCTCCGGCCTGTTGTCACCGGAAGAAGCGGTCAGCCTGCTGGATGCCCTGCGTTCCAGCAAACTTTTCCGGGAAGACCAGTACAGTTATATCCTTTATCCCGACCGGCAGCTTCCCCGGTTCATGCAGAAAAACAATATTCCCCGGGACAAGGTGCAAGGGTCTAAACTATTGACGGCGCTCACAGCGGACGGTAACACCAAGATCATAAGGCGGGATATAAACGGTGACTTTCATTTCAACGCGGCCTTCCGCAATGCCTCGGTACTGGCACAAGCCCTGCGCGAATTAGCACAGACAAAGTACGGAACCCTTGTTACGCAAGAGGAAGCGCTGGTGCTTGATATCTATGAGCAGGTATTCGACCACCGGTCCTTTACCGGACGTTCCGGCACGTTTTACGGATACGAAGGATTGGGCTGTATCTATTGGCACATGGTGTCAAAGCTTGTGCTGGCGATTCAGGAGAATTATTACCGGGCCCGGCACAGGGGAGCGCCGCAGGAGATCCTCTCCCGTCTGGTGGAACACTACTATGCCGTCAGGGCAGGAATCGGCCTGAACAAACCACCGGAATTGTATGGGGCTTTTCCCACCGATCCGTATTCCCATACCCCGGGTAATGCCGGCGCCAAACAGCCGGGCATGACGGGGCAGGTAAAGGAAGATATTCTCTCCCGCTGGGGCGAGCTGGGCCTTATTACGTCCCGGGGAAGGATAACCTTTGTTCCCCGCCTGCTGCGCGGGTCTGAGTTTCTAAACAGGCCAAAATGTTTTGCCTATTACGACACACACAATACCCTTCATGAGATCGATCTGGAAAAAGATTGCCTGGGCTTTACCTACTGCCAGGTGCCCGTGGTCTATCACCGCTCGCAGGAAGAAAAAATCAGGGTGACCCTGGCCGATGGAAGTGAACGCACTGTGGAAAACCTCGCACTGGATCAAGAAACCTCAAGCTCCATCTTTACCCGGGACGCAAAGATCAAGCGCCTGGACGTTTACCTGCATCCTGAACTGTCATAGATCTTTCTTTCATAAACTAGTGCCCTGCCGGCTGATTTAACGGCGGAACCACATTCCCTAGATATGAATGGCCCAGCCTTCGGCCATGCGTGCCGTCTCCATCAGGGTCTCGGACATGGTGGGATGAGCGTGGATCATGGTGGCAATATCCTCAGGGAGAAGCTCGGCTTTTTTGGCCAGCAGCAGCTCATGGATGATTTCGGTGGCGTCCGCCCCGAAGATATGCGCGCCCAGGATTTCCTTGCTTTTCGGATTAAAAAGGAGCTTCACCATCCCGTAAATATCCCCGGTGGCTACGGCCTTGCCCGCCGCCCGGTACGGGAAGACCGCCTTCTGATAGTCGGTCCCGCTTTCCTTTACCTCATCCTCGGTCAGCCCGAATCCCGCCACCTGGGGTTCGCAATATACCCCGTACGGTATCTCGCCGCTTTTTACCCGTGGACCCACCGGAAGCCCCTTTATGGCTTCCACCGCGACCTCACCCTCCTTGGAGGCCAGGTGTGCCAAGAGCGGGGTATTGATCACGTCACCCACCGCGAAAACGGATTTCAGGTTGGTGCGGTAATGATCCCCGCTGCCGATGAACCCCTTTACAATCTGAATGCCCGCCTCTTCCAGCCCGATATTTTTGCTGTTGGGAGCCCGTCCCACGGCCACCAGCAGCACGTCGCTTGTTACCGAGGATTCTTTCCCCCCTTCCTCGAACAGCAGCTCGATCCCATTTCCCGCTTTCTTATACCCGGTGGCCCGGGCGGAAAGGTGCGTCTTGATTTTTTTCCTTTTGAAGTCCTGCAGCAGGGCGTTGCTGATCTCCCTGTCCGTTACCGGAAGGAGCCTGTCCAGCATTTCCACAATCGTTACCTCCGAGCCGAAGGCGCAGAGGATATAAGCGAACTCCAGGCCGATGGCTCCGCCCCCCAGGATGGTTATTTTCTGCGGCAGCTTTTTCAGGTTGAGCATGCCGTAGGAAGAGAGAATCAGTTTTTCATCGAATTTAAACGCGGGAAGCTCCCTGGGTGAGGAACCGGTGGCCAGAATTATGTTTCGCGCGGTAAGTTCCTGCTTGTCATTGATTAAAAGGGTGTTCCCGTCTTTGATTGCGGCATATCCCTTGAGTACCGGCACATTGTTTTTTTTAAGCAGATATGAAACCCCTTTGGAAAGCCTGTCCGCGGCCGCGCGCGATTTTTTATACACACTTTCATAATCAAATCCGGAAGGATCAACCGCAACACCCATGCCCCGCAGCTCTTCCGTTCGGGAAAAGATCCCGGCCTGGTGGATGATGGCCTTTGAGGGGATACACCCCCAGTTCAGGCAGACGCCGCCCACCCGGTCTTTTTCAATCACGGTGGCAGAGAGCCCCAACTGGGCGGCCCGGATTGCCGCCACATACCCGGCCGGTCCGGCCCCCACCACGGCAATGTCGTACTTGTATTCTTTGGCCATAAGTGCTGTACTCCTTTACGGTTACAGTAACGCCCGCAGGGGCTGCTCAATGATGTTTTTCAATTCCGCTAAAAAACGCGCTCCCGCCGCCCCGTCAAGCACACGATGATCACACGACAAAGTCAGGGCGCATACCTGTTTAATTTCTATAGTATTTTCGCGGTTTACCCAAGGCCGTTTGTTGATTTTTCCCACCGCCAGGATGGCGCTTCCCGGAGGATTTATGATGGCCGTAAACCGATCGATACCGAACGAACCCAGGTTACTGATGGTAAACGTGGCCCCTTCCATATCGACCAGGGACAGCTTCCCCTCCCGGGCCTTTACTATCAGGGCGCGCAGATCGGTATCGATCTCCCGCATCCCCCGCGCGCCGCAGTTTCTCACCACCGGGACCACCAGCCCGTCCTCATGATCAACGGCCAGGCCGATATCGATGGAACCGTGGGTAAGAATTTTATCTCCCAGCCAGGTTGCGTTTACCAGCGGGTGTTTTTTGATGGCTTCCGCCGCCAGTTTGATCAGAAAGGTATTCAGGGCAAGTTTTCCCTGCGGGTCGTCTTGGCCCATCAAGTTCCTGCTCGCAAGCAGCTCATCCATCAGTACCTCGACGGTCAGGTAATAGTGGGGAGCGCTGAACTTGGACTGCGCCAGCCTGCGCGCAATGACCGCCCGCTTTTGGGACACCGGAGTTTCCATATCACTGATCCCGCCGGCTCCCGTTATGGGTGCGGTGGTGCCGGCCTGGGTCTGACCCAGGATGATCTTTTCAATGTCCCGCTTGATTATTCGTCCCCCCGGACCGCTGCCCCGCACCGCGGCGATGTTGATGCGGTTCTGGGCAGCGATGCGGTTGGCCAATGGAGATATCTTTATCCTCTCCCTCGTCGTGACGGGCTTACCGCCACCGCTTACCGTTCCCTGCGGTGGCACAGTCGCGGCCGCACCCGTTGTCCCTGCCGCCGTCTCCCGCGACGCGGCTCCCGGTACGGGTTGCGGCTGCCCGGCTTCCTGCGGGGCCGCTTGCGCTGGGGCGGGTTTCTGCCCCCGGCCCGTTCCGGCGGCCGCTTGTCCGGCCGCTCCCCCGCCGGCGACCGTTTTATCGGCCTGTCCGGCCGCGGAGGCAGCTTGTTTTTCGGACTCTGCCTCAGCCTGCTGTTTGGCCTGTTGTTTCAGGGCGCTGATGTCCTCTCCCTTCTCACCGATTATGGCAATAGGGTCACCCACCCGCGCGCTGCCGCCCTCTTCCACCAGGATCTCCAGCAGCACTCCTTCATCCTCAGCCTCATAATCCATGTTCGCCTTGTCGGTCTCCACTTCGCAGATAACATCTCCGGTACTGATGGTATCGTTCACCCCCACATTCCATTTCTGTACGGTCCCCTCATCCATTGTGGGTGAAAGCGCGGTCATTCTGATGAACTCTGCCATGGTCGTCTCCCCTTCCTATAAATACATTACCTTTTTCACGGCGTTTATCACCTTTTCCACCGAGGGCTGGGCCGCCAGTTCCAGGGTGTGATTGTAGGGCATGGGCACGTCCTCCCCGGTCACGGTTTCCACCGGTGCGTCAAGATCGTCAAAACAGTGGTGCGCGACCAGGTACCCCACGTACGAGGCCATGCCGCAGACGGGCCAGGCCTCGTCCACCACGACACACCGGTTTGTTTTTTGGACGGAGGCAAACACCGTCTGTGTGTCCAGCGGACGCAGGGTCCGCAGATCGATGATCTCAAGCTCAATCCCCTGCCCCGCCAGCCGGCGCGCAGCCTCCTGTACCACCCGCAATGGCTTGGCGTAGGTAACCACACTCACGTCCTTACCCTGCCGTTTTACGTCCGCTTTTCCCAGGGGGATAAGATACTCCCCTTCCGGAACCTCGCCCTCCCAGGAGTACATCATCTCGGCCTCCATAAATACCACCGGGTTGTTGTCCCGGATCGCGCTTTTTAACAGGCCCTTGGCATCATACGGGGTGGCCGGTGAAACAACCTTTAGACCCGGAATGTGGGTATAGATCGTCTGCAGGGCCTGGGAGTGCTGTGAGCTTAAATACTCGGCCGGCCCGTTGGGGCCTCGGAACACAATCGGAACGGAAAGCTGGCCGCCGGACATATAGAGCATTTTAGCCGCGTTGTTGATGACCTGGTCCAGAGCCTGAATTGAGAAGTTCAAGGTCATCCATTCCACGATCGGACGCAGGCCGGCAACCGCCGCGCCGATACCGATCCCGGTAAACCCCTCTTCGGTAATCGGTGTATCAATGACCCTGGACTCCCCGTATTTTTCATACAGTCCCTTGCTTACCTTGTAGGCCCCGTTATACAGCGCCACCTCTTCCCCCAGAAGAATGACGTCCTCATCCCGGGCCATCTCCTCATCCATGGCCTGCCGCAGTGCTTCCCTGAAAGTAATTTTGGGCATACAACGCTCCTTTACTCGATTAATACGTCTTCATATAATGTTTCAAGCGGCGGCTCTTTACTCTGTTCGGCAAAGTCTACCGCATTTTTCACCTGCTTCTTGCAGGCGTCATCCCACTGTTTGTAGGTCTTGTCATCCAGAAGCCCACCCGCCGTCAGTTCTTCCTTTAAGATCAGAATGGGGTCCTGTTTTTTATAGCTGTCCAGCTCTTCCTTGGTGCGGTATTTGGCCGGATCACTCATGGAATGCCCGCGGTAGCGGTAGGTTTTTATCTCCAGCAAACCGGGGATTCGTTCCTTCCGCGCCCGTTCCGCCGCCTCTTTCACCGCCTCATACACCGCAAGCACGTCCATCCCGTCGACCTGTTTACCCGGAATACCGTACGATCCGCCCATGACCGAAAAATCATGGACACTGGAGACCCTTTCGTAATAGGTGCCCATACCGTACTGGTTGTTCTCACAGATAAACACGATGGGCAGCTTCAAGATGGAAGCCATGTTCAGTGTCTCGTGAAACGATCCCTGGTGAATGGCGCCGTCACCGAAAAAACAGAGCACAACGCCGTCCTCTTTTTTGTATTTAATTTTCAGCGCGCATCCTGCGGCCACGGGGATATGCGCGCCCACAATGCCGTTTCCGCCCATCATATGTTTTTCTGCATCGAACATATGCATGGAACCGCCCTTGCCGCGGGAACAGCCGTCGATTTTTGCATACAACTCGGCCATCAACACATTAGGATCAGCGCCGCAGGCAATAGCGTGCCCATGGTCGCGATACGCGGCGAACACATAATCCCGCTTCAAATCAACGGCGCTGATTGCGCCCACGGCTACGGCCTCCTCGCCGATGTAAAGGTGCAGGAACCCGCCGATCTTTTTTAAACCGTACATCTTGGAGGCGTTTTCCTCAAACCTGCGGATCAACAACATGGTGCGCAGCAGTCCGCTCAAAAAATCTTTTTTATAATTCTTAAGCTGTTTGGTCGTTTGTTCAGGCATACGCAGGTCCCCCTCAGGTTATTTGAATTGTACCGTCTCTTTCAACGATTTTAACGGCTGGAAATAGGTGGCCTCCTTGATCACCGTTTCCAATATAATGAAATCGGTCGAATCCCGGTTCAGGCTCCAAAATATATTTAAACGGTTGCCGATCTTTTCGATGATTTTTGTTTTCAGGGAAGGATTATCAATAATATTTATCTTTCCGGATAAGGTGACCACCTCGGTCAATGCCTTGTTTTGCACCATCCAACAAACATTTTCATTGTGTATCAGGTGTTTCACTTTTTTAAAGCCGCTTGAAGTGACGGCATAGAGGGTGTGTTTTTCCTCCTGCAGGACGGTGGGAGTCATCCAGCGCAGCCGCGGAATATTTTCTTCCGCAATAGTGGCCAGTACCGCGCACTTTGAATCATCCAGAAGTTGCTCGATTTTATCCATCATCGCTGCTTTGTCCATGCCGTTACCTCCAAAAAAATTATTTGTATTCAGGCATTCATTAATACCCGATTGTGCCTGTACCTTGCCGCCGGACGGGGAAAACCGAATATCCAGTCCGGGGAACGCTGTTTTTCCAGGTAGGGGCCAAGATCACTCTTGTGCAGAAGATCACTCCACCGCATAAGCGATGCACGCTGTTCATGCGTCGAGCGGAATTCACGGATGAGTGCCTGTGTTGTATTTTGAATACCGAGCGTGTTCCTGATCTGGGACAGATTGATGACCGCGGATCTCTTTGAGCGCACACAGTGGTCCTCACTCTGCATGCCTTCCGGGGTCAGGGCACGGGAGAGCATCTCCAGGTTGCTGTTGACAAGAAGTGTGCCGTGATGAAGCACCCCGTGTTTGGTATGGTAAAACGCGTTTCCCGATATTTTTTTATCCCCATACAGCAGGTCATAATTATCATTTTTTTCAACGAATATTCCCAACGCAGCCAGGGCACGGACAATTATCGCGCAGTTCCCGTCCCGGCCGTATTCTTTCCGGGAACAGATAAACGAAAAATTCAGGTTGCCCAGGTCATGATATACGGCCCCACCCCCGCTTACCCGTCTGGCGAGCCTGAAGCGGGCCTGCCGCAGCAGTGAGATATTGCATTCATTATTTGGATTCTGGTGCTTGCCGATGACCACCGCACTGCTGCTCTGCCAGAGATAAAAAATAAAGTATTCTTCGGTCAGATTTCGCAGGCAGTACTCCTCGACTGCAAGGTTACTATAAACATCGTCGGTATTACTTACTATAATAATCTTCTTACTCATTTTTAATCTATTACTAAATTATGTATTCTATGCTTTCATGTCAAATAAATTTGGTATATTAAAGATAGTATAGAAAAAAAACAGGAGGTATACGATGGCAATACGTCACAGAAGACTCGGCAGGCACGGGGTACTGGTCAGTAATCTCTGCCTGGGGACCATGAACTTCGGGTGGCATACCCCGGAAAAAGAAAGCTTTAAAATCATGGACAGGGCCCTGGAACTGGGGATTAATTTTTTCGACACGGCCGATGTCTACGGTTGGGCCGTGGCGCACGGGCATACCGAGGAGATTATCGGACGCTGGTTCGCCCAGGGCGGCGGCAGGAGACAGGCCGTGGTGCTGGCCACCAAGGTATACAACCCGGCCGACAGAAAGGGTGATCTGCCCGAACCCAATCATGCCGGGCGCAACCTCTCGGCCCTGAAAATCGGCCGCCATTGTGAGGCCAGCCTGAAGCGCCTGCAGACCGACGTTATCGATATTTACCAGATGCATCATGTGGACCGGGACTGTCCCTGGGACGAGACCTGGAACGCCTTCTCGAATCTGCAGCGGCAGGGAAAGATCGTCTACGTGGGTTCCAGCAACTTCGCGGGATGGGACATCGCCACCGCCTGCCAGGAAGCCGAAAAACGACACTTGACCGGTCTTTCCAGTGAACAAAGCATTTATCACCTGGGCAACCGTATGGTGGAGCTTGAGGTGCTTCCGGCCTGCAGACATTACGGCCTGGGGCTCATCCCCTGGAGCCCGTTATGGGGCGGTCTCCTGGGCGGGGTACTGCAAAAACAGAAAGAGGGGCGGACCGCCTCGGAGGACACGCAGAAAGCGATCAATGCGCACCGCGTGCAGTTGGAGGCGTATGAGGAGCTGTGTGAGGAAATGGGTGAGTCGCCGGCGGCCGTGGCCCTGGCCTGGCTGCTCTCTAACCCGCTGGTCACCGCGCCCATCATCGGCCCCCGGACCATCGACCAACTGGAGAGCGCGCTCCGCGCCACCGAGATCAATCTGAACGACGAGATTCTGAAAAAACTGGACGACATCTTCCCCGGACCCGGGGGTGAGGCTCCGCAGGCCTACGCCTGGTAGATCAAGTATCGCGGCCGCAGTTTTGGGAATGCCTTTCTTAGTGGTCCGAACCGTGGACCCGGGGGACGGAACGCCGGCGCACCGCGGCCGCGGTGAAACAATACATGCCTATGCAGGGATGATCAACCCTTATCATCCGGCCGGTTACCGTAACGTCCGTAACCTACTTGTATTGTAACGGCTCTTTTTTAAGATCACGGGAAAATTTACGATATGGTTTAAAATGAATCACCAAATCATCCGGATTTTCTCCGATAATCTCAATTTTATCTTTTGGATACAATTTACCAAGGCCGTATTTTCGGATTCTGCCCAAATAGGAAATCCCTTCGATATTAAAATCCATTAAGTATGCCGTTAATGAATCCGCAGCCAATGCATCCAAAGATGCCAATACCCAGCCTGATTTAATTTCCCTTCCCTGTATCGGCCCGCTTTCCTCCATGCCGGAGACACCATCAATTATTACCAAGTCCGGCAGAATATGTTTTGCGATCAACGCAATTAATTCATGAAGATCCTTTTTTGTATGCAGACTTTTTCGATTTTTATATCCCTCCACCACACCCATGGCAATATTTTTTATTCCTGCGGTCATTGCCACATTGCAATGGACCTTGGGCCGGGCAATTGAAACCAAAAATGGAGCTTCCATAATGGTTTTACTGAACGGCAGGGTAAGTTCTCCCTGCGAGTAGTCGATAGTTTTTATACTATGCTCATCATCTTTTATATCCAATAATTCAACATTGCGGTATGTACTTGCCAATTTTTCATAGCCGTATAATTCGAATCCTTTTTTTGTATCTCCCCAACAACTCTCTTCAACGATGACTATTCTTTTATTATAGAATGCGGATATAAAATCTATAAAACTTTTAACGGTTTCAACCGGTGTAACCGCCAACTTCACTCCGTCGGGACGCCGGGGGGTTACGGTAACAACCAAATTGATTTTTATGACTACTGTATCTATCTTTTCGGTTATTTCCTGTATGTCTTTCTGTAAAGAGCGTAATACTCTCTTGCTGCCCGCATAATGCTCTTTGCTTTTTACCAGCGATATTTTTGATTTCATCTATGTGCTCCTACCTGAGGTCGCAGTATGCTGTATCAAATCCCGGGTGAAAAGAGCAGGGGTTTGCGTTGCCGGCTCCCCTGCTGTTATACACACCTATGGCCTACTGCGCGTTTACAAATTCCGCCTGCCAGTCGAAATCGGCACTGTCTTCATACCACTGCGGCCAGTGCGCACACCAACCGGGTACACTGACCTTTTTTATTCTCTCCGTGGCCGGATGATACGGCTTGATGTCTATGACGGGTGAGCCGTCCTCCGCGTCAATATAGGGAACCGTAATAACTCCTTTTTCCGGATCGATATGCAGCGCTGATACAGCGGTAAGGGCAAGCGGATTGGGACGTACCGGTGAGCGCGTGGCAAAGATTCCCAGTTTATCCGGTGCTTTTATATACGGTCTGTCTGCCAGCAAAATACTTCGGTACTCGGGACTGTCCAGCCGGTCGCACCACCAGAACACCTGGATATGGCTGAATCCGTCTATCCCTGTCAAAGCAGGCCGGTAGTTTTCATAGATCTCTATGTGAAAACCACCGCTGCCCGCATGTACCTCCCCTATGGGATGTATGGTAATGTCTTTTTTATTCATCGTATAACACTCCTTCATTTACGTAATTTTTCTAATCATCGATCCCGTGCCACCCCTCCAGCGGTTTCACGGGAATACAGATATCCATATGGATTGTGCTTAAAGGCCCTTCCTCCCGGATGTCCGGATGATACAGCTCGAAACTCGGCCGGTCGTCCGGAACAAATCCGCTGTCCGGAAGCCAGATTCCGTAGGCCCATTCCCAGGCCTGCTTAATCTCCATGGGTACAAGGGAAAACTCAAGGTGCGCATACCTGCCTGCCGGTATGTTCATCTTTCCGATGTCGCCGCCGGTCTCCGTTTCCGGCGGCACGGTCAGGCATACGCTGATCCGTTGTTTACTCTCTTCCGTGATTTCGGGATCGTCGTGGGCAATCACCAGGTATTTGGTGTCGGGAAAACGTACCAGTTCCCTGGCATACGCCCAGGTAAACAGTGTGCGGTTCAGCCTTTTGAAAAGCTCCATGTCCTGTTTATACGGCCCCACATTTCTCACGTAAATCACCCATGTTTCCGGATGATTGATCACATTGGTACCAATTAGTTTCTGTTTTACAAAAGCGGCCATCTCCTTTGTATTGAGCCTATTATAGCTGAGCCCGGAGCGGGTTTCTTTTCCGGTATTGCTTTTGCTTTTACTCAAATTGCTGTTGTCTTTATTGAGGATAATGCTGTTTTTCCTTCTCCATACCGTCGGTGATTCATGGAAATGCTCTTTGAACGATTTGGAAAAGGAAGCGGGGTTGGTAAAACCGCACTCCAACGCGATATCCGTTATGGATTTGTTAATTTCGAAAGCAAGCCGGGAGGCGGCCCGTTCCAGCCGCAGCCGGTAGATAAAGTGAAACAGGGTTTCATGCATCAGGGAATGAAAGATCCTGTGGAAATGATACTTGGAAAAGCAGGCGATCCCCGCCAGTTGTTCCAGCGTGAACTCGTCGGCGATATTATGTTCGATATAATCGACAACCCGGTTGATGCGCGCGTAGTATTGGTTCATACCGTATCATACACCGGAGAACGAATTCGATGCAATTTAATTTGAAATTTTCCTGTGGGTTCTTATTTTTTCACGTCTTTCTCACCTTTAACAGCCGCGCGTTGATTGCCACGATTATGGTACTCAG
>CAZWKE010000032.1:0-42665 GCA_964634205.1 uncultured Spirochaetaceae bacterium | reverse complement strand
CTATATCCACATGGTAATTTTCAACATAGGTCCCATGAAAGTAATACCCGCGTAATAATTATAATTGAACCCCGCGCCGATGCTGAAATTACCAATTGCATAGCTGATGGAACAGGATAACGTATGGAATCCCAGATCGCCGTAAAAGGCGTTCAGGCTGTAGATATCCAGGATGATATTTGCCGGGAAAAAATAGGTAAACTCGGTACCGAAAGAAAAAAGCATCTCCGAGATGATATCCATAAGATAAAATCCGGCAAACAGGTGCAGCATCCCGTCTCCGATGGGAATGGTAAAGCCCGCGTTCCCGGAAAACACATTAAAATAGTCTCCCGGTTCCATGACAGTCTGGTAGAACATGGTAACGCGCAGCACGGTCAAATCCATGGAGGCCTTGGCGTTTATCCCGTAGGTATCCTCAAAAAGGTAGGTGCCTTCAACATCAACCTGCAAAAACACAAACTTTTCATTCTTGGGACAGGCATTCGCCGAACCCACAAAATTATATGGGCATTGGCCCGAGTAGGGATGGTCGGCGTAGCGCACCTGGCCGAACAAATCGAAAAAGCCGAACATACAGCCGCCGGGTTCGGAGGAAGTATCGTTGTAATCCGATGACCCGCCGCCGGAATTATTGCTGTCTGAACTGCCGGACGAGCCGCTGTCGTCGTCATCATCCCCGCTCGAGAAAATACTAAAAATGCCCAGGCAGCCGCCGCAGCCGGAGGAATCGTCGTCATCATCATCATTATTATTGTTGTTATGATGGTGCTCTTCTTTCTCTTTATCCTGCTTCTCTTTTTCTTTTTCGATTTTATCGCGCATATCGCCGATGCGGTCGTCGGCAAAAAGCAAAGACACGTTCAAAAAGCCGGCGGCAAGAATAAAAAGGGTTATAAAAAGTATAAGTCTTTTTATCACGGCGGTTCCTCCTGTTTTACAGTAAACAGTATAATACAATTCAGAAATATTTCCGTATTAATGAAAGGTTTTTGGAAATGAAAACCGGACGGGGCATTTCCCCCAGGAGCCTTCACGGCTGCCGGACTATTTTTCCAGCAGTATTCCCACCCTGCGGTTTTTCCAGTTGTTCTTTTTATCGTCGTACGGTACCAGGGGTTCCGAGCTGCCTTTGCCTACGGCGCGGATACGCTCGGCCTTGATCCCTTTTTCAACCAGGGCCTGTTTAATTTTCTCCGCGCGCTCACGTGAAAGTTTTAACAGGACATTCTTCTCTTCTTTGGCGGCCCGGGGATTGTCCTTTCCATAAAAATTGAGAGCATGTCCTTCAACTACAATGGTATAACTTTTAAATTTTTTCAGGATTTGACTCAGGCGTTCGATAATCTTGATATTCTCGTTCACATGATCTCTTGTGCCTTGCCGATAATCGCTGGAAAATGCGTCGAAATGGATATTTGAGATAATTATTTTATACTTGTTACCGAATTTCGTGACCAGGATATCGGTACGGACAACCTTGTGCACTACGGATTTGTTTCCTGCCTCATCATAAACTGAAAGCACAAGCGGGTAGTCCTGCGCGGATTCCGCAAGTATTCCTTTGTCCGATTTTCCGTCCCAGATCAGGGACTCGGGTATATTGCCCGAGCCGGAAAAGGTCTTAAAGGCGTTGCCCGCCGAATCCTTTATTGCAATCTCCCATTTTGTCACGGCGGAATCATCTTTTACCGTGCTGTTCAGGGTGCAGGTATCATTTTCACCGTCATTATCCGGTGAAAATACGTTCGGGGTAAGCTTTAGCGAAATCTCGGGCGGCGTGGTGTCCAGCACAAAGCTTTGACTCACTGTTTTTTGTTCTCTTCCATCCTTGTATTCTATCGTAAGCTCCGCGGTGTATGTTCCTTCGGCCGCCGGCCTGCCATTGTCCGCACTACCGTCCCATACAATTTTCCCGGGTAGTTTCCGATTACCGCTGAAACTGCGTACCGCTTTTTGGCCCGTACCAAGTATGTGCACTTCATAACGTGCCACCGGGACGTTGTTATCCGATTGTAGAGAGATAGATACCGTATCTTTGCTGCCGTCTCCGTTCGGCGAAAAAACAGGCGGGTTCCTTTTGATAAGAATATGCGGGAGTACGGGGACCGGAATGGTTTTTTCCGGCCTGCTTTCACCCGAGTAAATATTGTAAGAGGCTTTTACCCCGATATTCACAGTAAAATAAGTTCCGATATTGTTCTGCTCAAAGAAGAACAGTACGCCCGGCGTAATACAGAGAGAAAAATTATTAAAAAGCGCAATATCAAAATCGGTTTGCAGCGCGATATGCGGATCAAAATACAGGTTATAGCCGGAATCATCCACCACATGCCCTATATATCCGATTCCCACCAGCGGAGTAATACTGAAAATCCCCTGTTCCAGCACACGGTATCCGCCGAACAGCGTTAACGACAGTATTCCGAAAGAATTAATTGTATCCGATTCTTCATAAATAAAATCATACCCCGCGCACAGTTTAATGGCACTGTATTTAAAAAACAGATTGTTGACACTCATGTTAAATCCGGCGCCTACTCCGATAGGAGCAATATCCGAAAAAGCCCCCATCGGCACCAACACATCACCCGTCACTTGCGGCGACAGTACTATGACCGAGTTGTTTTCCGCCTCGGATTGGGCATATAGACACATTGAGCAAAGCGATAGAAAAAAGACAAATAACAAATTTATAATTTTCATGGCAATTTTCCTTTTTTAATAACTAGGCGCAATTATCATACTTTAACCGAAAGGTGTTCTTTCTGCAACAGAATTTTTTCTGCACAATAGAAAGACAGCGTTTTCAAAATAAGCTTGACGACCGAAAAGATACGTCTTATCATTAAAAAAATATTACGGAGGCGCCAGTATGAAAAAAGTGTATTTATCTTACCTTAAAACGGCGGCAGGATTGCTGCTCCTGCTGTTGTGGCTGCAGCCCTTCCCGCTCAGCGCGCAAGGCGGAGACGCTCCGGCCGGCAGACAGCTTGTCTGGGGAAAGGCCTACGATGATATCGGGACCTTTGACGGGTGGTCGTTCTGGGTGGGGTTTGAGGCCTCTTTTTCGGAAAGCTATTCACCCGACAGCGAAAGCTACGCCTGGGTCATCCATTTTGCGCCCGAAGGTATCTACCTTTCCCTGCAAAAGGGCAAGGCGGTGTATTCCGGGGTTGATGTCAACGCCGGTTTCAGTTTTTTCTACGGCCTGGTGCAGTCTCCCTCGAAAGAGCGCATTACCAAAGCCTTTTTCAACAGTATGAGCGGGGTTACCTTTTCTTTGAGCAGTTTTTCCACCAACGCCGCCGGGGTTGGCCCCCTGTCCAACCTTTCCATGGGCATCTCCTCCTCCAACACCTTTTTCCGTAAAGGCAAAAGCGACACCTTCCTACGTGCCGTGCAGTACGGCACTGGTTTCAGTGTTTCTTATGCACTTGTTGCCAATCCGTTTCCTTTCAGTGTGTCATTAGGTACCGAATCAAGTATGACAGCCGCGTTTTACCCGATCAGCACATGGGACAGCGGCGGCGGGGACCCCCTGCAAGCCGTGATGCGCGGACTTAACTCCATACAGAAAAACCCCGGTGGGAGTTTTGTCGACGTAAACCTCTCTTACATGGCCGCCCGGATATTGGCCTTTCTAAAGAACTTCCCCCTGGCCGGCACGGTGCGGGAGTTTATTACCTCACAGGGCGGGAACTCACAGATCGACAAACTTATCAAAGAAGTACAGCAATGGAAGCAGAGCGGCGATACCAAAAACCTGCCGCAAAAACTGCGCCCCAATATTTTGCCCAAAGAAATATACCCGCTGATGAAATCCCTGCAGTCCGCCGTCAACGCGGGTTTTGAGGCGGGGTACAAACGCGGATATGACGCCCGCAACCGCACGGACACCATTTACGCGGACTGTTTGCGGGAGATAAAAGCGCGTACCGGCCGAAAAATAACGGTAACGGTCACGGCCGATGAGATTGCGGGGCTGGTCCCCGGCGTAAGCCCGGAAAAGCTCGAGGGACTGGCGGTGATCTTCGACAATCCACCGGACACCTATCTCTCATCAAAGAAAACGGAAACCAAGGTGCGGGTAAAAAACGGCAAGGCCGTGTTTGAGTTTTACACCAGCACCCCGACCCCCGTTCTGATGGGCATAAGGGTACCCCGCTCATCCAGGACGAAAAAAAAATCACTGGAGTTGTGCAGGCGGTTGATAACATTCGAGAACTAAAAAGCCCCGCGCGGCCATACGCCGGGGACCATTTAACCCCGCGGCCGCTCACAAAAATTGGGAAAGGGAATAAAGCATGCTGTCGATAGTATTGGGTTTTCTGGGCTATTCGATCTTAAACATCGCCCAGGCCACGCAGAAGATCGGTCTGCGCCTGGCCAAGAAGGAGAAACTGAAGGGCCGGCTGCTTTGGACCGCGGCCACCCTGGGTACGTCGGTATCCGTCTTCGTGGTACTCTGGGCCGTTTCCCTGGGAACCGCCTCACTGGTGGGCGCCATGGCCGGAACCGGACTGGCCGCCCTGGCCGTGTTTTCCCATTTTGTCATGAAAGAGCGGGTGGGGAAAAAGGAGCTGGCCGGGATCGTCATCATTATGAGCGGCGCGGCGCTGATCGGTTACCTGGCGGAGGAAAACAAGGCCGGGGTTATTTTACTTGACCGGCTTTTTATCCTGCTGGGAGTCATTACCATACTTTATGTGATGCTCTGGATTATATTTGTGCGGAAAAAAAGTGTGGCCGGGATCATCATCGGCGGATTCGCCGGTGCCCTGGGCGGGTTTATCCCCCTGTTTCAAAAGGTCGCCACCTCAGGTTTAGGCAAGGCAAGCGCCTTCTTCCCGGCAGTCTCAGGCGGTGAACAAACACCCTTGAACGGGCTGCTCTCGATTTTTGCCAATCCCTATGCCCTGATCTGGATCGGCCTTTCCTTTGTTTCCATCGTTATCCTGCAGTTTTCCTACAAGCACGATACGGCCATTCGCATCATACCCAGCTTTTCGGCCAACTGCCTGCTGGTCCCGGTAATCGGTGGGGTCACCTGCTTTCTGGAACAACTGCACATCCTGCAGTGGCTGGGTGTGGTCCTGATCCTGGGCGGTCTGTTTTTGCTGACCGTGAAAACAAACCGTCGGCGTAAAACCGGCTGATTGCCCATACGGTATTTCGTTCTGTTAAAAGATTCTGCGCTGCATCCAGCGTAAGAACCTGAAGGGCAGCATCCTGCGGATAAAAAGCAGGGCTTTGGCGTCCGCGCCCACGCTGTAGCGCATACGCCGGCCTTTTGAGACGGCCGCCTTATAAATCTTCCCGGCAACCTTATCCGGAGTAATACCGCCCTTTCCCAGGGCCATCAACTTGGCATGCGTGCGTTCCACATAAGCGTCATAGTCCGGCAGACCCGGCTTGTATGTATGCCCCATGGACCTTCCGTAGAAATCGGTTTTTATGACCCCCGGTTCGATAATCTTTACCCGGATGCCCAGGTGGGAGAGCTCATGCTGCACGGCCTCGGAAAACCCTTCCACCGCGAACTTGGTGCTGTTGTACAGCGAGTACAGGGGAAACCCCACCCGCCCGCCGACCGAGGCCACGTTGATGATGGTTCCGCCCCTGTTTGCCCTGAAATGGGGCAGTACCTCCCGTACCACGTTCATCAGTCCGAAGACGTTGGTGTTGTACTGCCGCTCAATCTCGACCGCAGGAGTGGTCTCAAAAGGCCCGATCAGGCTGAATCCCGCGTTGTTCAAGACCACATCGATACGCCCGAAGGCTTTGATTGCCTCTGCAAACGCGGTTTTAATGGTCTGCGGCCGGGTGACGTCCAACGCGAAGCATTGTACGCCGGACAGTCCCGTAAGTTCGCTTTCTTTTTGCGGCGAGCGCATGGTCGCGGCCACGTTCCAGCCCTTTTTCCGCATATAAAGGGCCGTGGCCCTACCGATACCCGAAGATGCCCCGGTGATCAGGATGGTTTTCATATTTACTCCTTTTTTTGGGTCATTAGGATTTTGATTATTATAAAAAGAATTTATTTATTCAAGCGAAAAAAATTGCTAAATTCTATACTATGAAAGCATATAAAAAACGGTATTTGCAGAGACCCCGCGAGCTCTTTGCCCTGATGAAAGCCATGCCGGCCCATACGGACAAGAAACAAACCGTGAACCCGGCGTTGGCCGAGAAGATCCGGCTGGCGGTTTCCGGGGTAACCGGCTGCGTAAACTGTTCCTACCTGCACGCGCGCTATGCCCTGGAAAAAGGAGTGAACGACGCGGAGATTGTCCGCCTGTTAAACGGTGAACTGGGTCATTTTCCGGAGAATGAGTCCGTGGCCCTGTTATACGGCCAACATTGGGCGGAAACCGGCGGCCACCCAGACGCGGGTGTCAGGTCGGGGGTGGCGGCCTATTACGGTGAAGAAAAAACAAAAAACATAGAAACGGTAATTCGCGTCCTCTACACCGGCAATATGATCAGCAACACGGTGGAGGCGCATCGGCAGGGGGTTCGTTCCCCGGGCAACGGTCTGCGGTTTTTTCTGGTCTACCTGTTATGCCTGCCCGCGGCTTTTTTCATCCGCGTTTCCGGGAGAAAGGGAAGGATTTTTTTAAGAGATAAGCATATCAGTTACCTGCCGTAACCGCACTGATAAGCAGTAGGGATACAACGTCTGGTGTACCGGCACCGGCAAAAAACAAGTTTTTTAAGCCTTCTCTTTACCAAAAGCAACAACCCTGTTCCTGCCGCTAAAAATGTCCGCACTGGAGCACCGTGGGCAACAGCCGGACTGCCAGACACTTTGTTTTTCGGAAACAAAACCGCAGTGGCGGCAGCTTGTCTGTTTTGCCGCATACAAGGCCTGGTCGGCCATTTTTATCAGCAGATCGCTGATTTTTAACTTACAGAGCTCAATCTTTTTCCAATCCACCTCTTTGCTTTGTTTTACCTCAAAAATACCCTCTAAGGTATCCAAATGCAGGATTCTCTGCAGATAATCCGCGTTGTCACGAAGCGACGCAATGCCGAAACTGGCGGTAATACGTATTGTTTTTCCGTCATACGCGATTTTTTTGGAATCAATTTTTTCCAGTAATCCTTCCGCCACAAAAAAGGCGTTGGTCAGGTTGGTTTCAGGGAGAATAATAATAAACTCATCCCCGCCGAAACGGCCCGCAATATCATAGCTGCGCAGCACGGATTTCAGCAGTTTCCCGATGACCGACAACACTTTATCCCCCGCCGGATGGCCGTAACCGTCGTTAATCACCTTGAAATGGTCTATATCCATAAATATCACGGACAGGTCCCGGTAGCGCCGGATATACAACTCATGGGCCAGGCTTTTTCTCACGGCACGTTTGTTTAGCAGGCCGGTCAATTCGTCTATGGTAGCCAGGCGTACGGTCTTCAAATACTCAAAATATTTCTGCAGGTGCTGACCTACGGTCAATAACAAATCCTTTTCATCTATGGGTTTCTTTAAATAGGCTCCCGCGCCCTTTCGCCTTCTCTCCAGGATGATATTGTCATCGGCGATGGCGGACAGGAAGATACAGGGGATATTTTTAAAGTTGGGATTGGCCAGGATGGTGTCGTGGAACGCATCACCCTTCATTTGCGGCATATTGTAATCGCAGATGATAAGATCCGGGTGGTATTCATAGACGGCCTCCAGCCCCTGTTTTCCGTTTGCCGCCTGGATAAAGTTTTTATAGGAGTCCCTCAGCAGGTATTGGGCAATCACCTTGCGGATATTGGTATCGTCTTCAATAATAAGGATCTTTCCTTTACGATAATCGAACTCACCCTCTTTATTCAGATTCTGCAGGTGGGCGAATATCTCCTGCCGCTCCAGCCTGTTCTGCAATTCCGCCCGGATCAGGATTTTATCGTCATTATATTTCCTGACCGTTCGTTCACCGCTGTAAAAATCATTTTCACTGAAAATTTCTCTGCCTTTTTTGAAGGCAACAATAAAGCAGGACCCCTTGCCCCTGCCCCCGGATTCCGCCCGAATCTCACCCTTCATATACCCCACCAGTTGTTTGGCAAAAGCCAGGCCGATCCCGGTTCCCCGGTAAAAACTGTTTTTCTCCAAATGGGCCTGTTCAAAACGATTGAAAATGGTATCGAGTTTGTCCGGAGGAACGCCGATACCATTGTCCGCGACGGTGATTTCTATTGTATGCTTTTTGTTCTTCAGCGAAATACTGATAATCCCTTTTTCCGGATCCACGAATTTTACGGCATTAGACATCAGGTTGTTGATGACCTCCTCGAATTTATCGGGATCGGTATAAAAATTATCAATTTCACTTTCCGGCAGGTTCTTGATTATCTTTATCCCGCTGCCGATAACCGAGGAAGAATAAAAATCTATTATGCTTCTCAACATACGTACCACCGTCACCTTGCTGATGCGCAGGGTAATTCCCTGGACATCCATCCGGGCAAGCTCAAGCAGCCTGTCAATGGTTTTTTTCAGTTTCACCGAAGCGTCATAGATAATCCTGAAATCTTCCTTTACTTTTTCCGTATCAATACTCCTTGATTTCAGTGCCAGATCCGCGATATTTAATACCGCGGTCAGGGGAGACCTGAAATCGTGGGTAATATTGGCAATAAAATCATTTTTTACGGAATCCAGTTCCTTCAGCTTGCGGTTTGCTTCTTCCAGCTCTTTGGTCCTTCCCTGTACCATCTGCTGCAGGGTATGGGTATATTCATTAATCTCACGCGTCAGCATTGCCCCCTTGATGGAACTGCCGATCTGCGTGGCCAACGTCTCATAAATCGAACCGTTTAATGTGCTGATTTCAAACAGAATGTACCCAAGGTGCTCTCTTTTGAAGTACAGGGCCATCACCATATACTCAAATCCCGCTTCCGGCTCCAGTTTTCTGGGTAAGAGGTGATGTGACGGGAAAGCACCCCGTTTCG
This sequence comes from uncultured Spirochaetaceae bacterium, assembly GCA_964634205.1. GTDB lineage: Bacteria > Spirochaetota > Spirochaetia > SZUA-6 > RPPD01 > JAFGGG01. The sequence goes on along the minus strand of CAZWKE010000032.1, from coordinate 33,713 downwards.
GGTGTGCCTTTTTCCCGTCCAGATCATAATGAAGCAACACCCGGGAGTTCTTCCTTTGCTGATCCTCATATAAACACAAATACAGGCTGCGGACAGGTAACTTCGGTAACTGCGTCAGAATCATCTTTTTTAACTGTGAAAGATTAAAGGTATTAATGAACTCCTCATTTATTCTGAAAACCACCTCCTCTTCTTTTCGCGATTCCACCTGCCGCCCGGAATGAAAATTGTGATTAATAAGACCCGCCAGCACCAGTAAGTCCGGCCATGCCGCTGAAATTTTCCGTGCCTCTTTTTTTTGCTCCACGTTTTCCAGTAGGGCGCTGAAGAGAAGCATGGACAGGCGGTATACGTCTTCAATCTCGACCTTGTGTTCAAACAGACGGAGAAACAACTGTTTAAAAAAAACAAGGAGGCTGTTTTTGCTGATTGCTTTTTTACACAGTTCCGTAAGACAGGCTTCAATATCTATGATTTTCGTTAAATTCGGAAATCTTTGCCTGATTGCCCCGGCCAGTCTTTCCGATACGGTTTCCGAATTATCCGAAACAGTGGTAATACCGCCTTTCATATTCCAGGTATGGCCGAAGCGCATTATATCATCCAGGACTTCGAGCTCCGAGCATCCGCATGATTCCCTGATTAAGAGCTTACTGGGCAGGACGATATTTTTCGGTACACGCTCCTGCCGCAGCATGGCCAGTATGGTTTCCACACTCACCCTGCCGATATCGAAAAACGACTGCCGTATTGTGGTCAGCCTTGGTTTGACCGCCTGGCACATCCCGATGTCGTCAAAACCCGTCACCACAATATCCTCCGGCACCCGAAAACCGCGATCCTGCAATTCATGCATGGCATAGATGGCCATGGCGTCATTCGCGCTCACCAGCGCGTCGGGAATTATTTTCCTCTGATCCAGCAGTATTTTTACCGCTTCTATGCCGTAAAAATAGTCAAAGTTTCCGTCTATAACAAGGTCATTATTCAGGGGGATATTATAACGTGCCAACACCCCTTTATAGGATTCGAACCGCTTAACGGCGTCATAATTGTTAAACGCGCCCTTGATGAAGGCGATCTTGCGGCAGTGATGTGCTTCTATGAGGTGTGAAAGCAGGGCTTCCATGCCGCTGTTGTTATCGATCACTACATTGGTGACATTATCCATACCGTCGATAGAAAGCCCTATGCTGACGATCGGGAGGTTGTCATACCTGCCCAGCAGGGTTTTTACCCGGTTTTGGGAAACAAAATTTCCGAACACACCCGTAAGCGCTATGATCCCGTCCAGCGTATATGTTCCGGCCAGATCGAAAACCACATTTTTCTGGTCCCGGTATTTATAGGCCGAAGCCTTAAATGTTCCCCCGCCGAAGCCGATAAAATTCAGATCGTAATTGCGACAGGTCTGTAAAATATTATTGAAAATCTGGTTTGTATAATCTTCATACAGGTAGTCGAATAAAAAACCGATTGTAAATTTATTTTTCTCTGTTCCCATACCATTTCACTTTGCCGGAACAATTCTATAGGTACAATCTATACTCTGCCGGTAATTTTCCTGAAAACCTATTTTAAATGAATTTATGAAATGGACTGAAGATGTTACGATTATAATACCGCAAAAAGGCGAATATGAAAAGGGCCTGTCGGAATATTTATTACTGCGCGAATATGGTCAGGCCGCCTTTATTTGAACCATTCCCCCGGGTCCACGGTTCGTACCACTAAAAAAAACGCAGGGCAGCTTGACATTTTTAGTTTCAAGTAATATATTTTCAATCATGATAGTTTCAAATAATAATTTTTCATATGAAATCGCCTGGCAGCAATTACGGACCATCAGCGAGCCGGCCATGTTGATCGTGGCCATCATCCACCTGGGCCGCCTGCTGCTGGAAAAGGGAGAAAAGCAGGTGTTCGGCCCTCTTGATCTGGGCGTACATGAGTTTGAGGCCCTTTTTACCATAGCACATCGGGAGAAGGCCACACCAGGTATACTGGCGGCTTACGCGCTTATGCCCCCGGCCAAAATCACCAGGGTACTGGACAAACTGGAAAAACAGGGAGCCATTACCCGTCATCCGGATAAGAACGACCGGCGCTCATATAGTCTGGGGATTACGGAAGAAGGCAGGGAACTCCTGGCCCGGGCAAACCGGGGATTTAAAGAATCGTGCAAAGATCTGCCCGACCAACTTGGTCCGGAGAATCTCAGGCTCATGAGCCGGTTTGTCATCGGCATGATCGAGAATATCGGAGGAACAACGAAATGAACGTACTGATATTCCTGGGAAGCCCGAGGGGAACACGGTCCTCCTCTTTTCATGTGGCCTCCCACTTTAGCAAAGGCCTTACTTCCGTCGGGTGCCGCACGGAAGAGGTTCTTGTCAGGGACTGCACCATTAATCCCTGCCGCGGCTGTTTTAGCTGTTGGCTTGAAACACCCGGCCGCTGTGTGTACAGGGATGATATGGACAAAATCCTTCCCAAAATCGACAATGCCGATCTGGTCGTCTATGCCTTTCCGCTGTACTACTACAGCATGCCGGGCATTGTGAAGAACCTGATGGATCGGCAGCTTCCCCTGGTACGGCCGGAACTCGTGGAGCGGAACGGTCGTACAGGGCACCCCCCGCGAAATCCCGACAGGAGAAACAAGGTGTTTCTCATTTCCACGGCCGGTTTTCCCGAACGCTCCCACTTTGATTCGTTGGCAAGCACGTTCAAACAAAACTTTTGTTCCGAACATGCCGAATTCACAGGGAGTATCCTCATCGGCGGTGCCGAACCCATGCACAGGGAGGATATGCAGGCGGCATACGCGGATCTTTATACACTCGTGGAAAAAGCAGGTTATGAGGTGGGAAAGGACGGTATAATGAGTAAGCAAACCGAGCGGGAGATAATAAGGCAGACCACCTTATCCAAACAGGCCTTGGAGGAGTTCCGTAAAATCGCCAACAGCTACTGGGAATCCTTTACCCCACACGAAAACCGCCCTATCAGTATATCCGGCCGGGCCAAACGGTTAAAGCTCAGTGACGGCGGTATCAAGTCTTTTCTGGCCGGGATGGCCATGCAGTACAAACCCGCGGCCGTTCCCGGACTGGAAGCCGGTATCCAGTTTTTGCTTGACGGCTCTCCTTATTTCATGGCCATTAAAGGTGGTGAGTGCCTGGCCTACAGCGGGTACCTGGAAAACCCCACCCTGACACTTACCGCACCGGCTCAGACCTGGATCGATATCGGTACCGGCAAACTGGACGGGCAGCAGGCGGTGATGCGGGGAGACATGAAAGTGGACGGAGAGTTGGGTCTGCTGATGCAGATGGGCAGGTTGTTTGGGGGAGACAACTCCGGGGCGCGGGAGAGCAACCTGAACAACCCCGGGGCGCGGGGAGGCAACGGAGAGAATGCCGCACATGATAAAATTGCATCTCCGGAGCAACAGGCAAAGCGCGAAAAGGCCGCCTCGGGCCTGCGGGGGCCGCTGAAAATCCCCGGAATGCTCTGGTTGAATGTTATTTTCATTCCCTGGATAATAAAGTGGATCTGGGGCGGATTTACCACGACAGCCGCGCCCTTTGCGGCCGCCGCCGTTTCGGCGGGGATCATCTTTTTCTATCACCTGCTGACCAATCGGCCCACGCTTTTCGAAACCGGTTCGGTTATCTATCTGGTCCTGGCCGCGGCCATGAAAATCGGCGGTTTTTCTCTCTACACCCAAAACACCATCTTCCTCGACAACCTGTACCTGGGCGCGCTTTGGCTGGGTTCTTTAATGACAACCTTCACGCTGACGGGTGAATACTCACGGCACAACCTGCCCCCGGAACTCTGGCACAGTCACGCCTTTCTGCAAACCAATAGGATTATCTGCGGAGTATGGGGCCTGTATTTTCTGCTCTGCGCCTTGTTTATATTCCTGGCCCGAAACGGACTGGGGCATGAATTATTCTGGCGGATTGTCGGGTATATTTTGCTGGTGCCCATGTTTGTGTTTACCGCGGTATTTCAAAACCGGTACCCCGAAAAACTGATGACGCAGGGCTCTGCGGAGCGCTTTCACCCGGAAAGATAAAACCACCGTTAAATCGAAGTAAGTTTTTCACTGAGCTCCGGGGTGGAATAATTTCCGCGCGAACGTTTTAGTTCGTTTTCCCGGTACCCTCCAGGTAATCCTGCTTGTTGATCTTTTGCAGCAGATCATCGGAACTCAAGATCATCCACATTTTCGGCTCCCCCGCAAAATACTTTTTTATCACCCGCACAACATCCTCCGCACTGACGTTGTTTATCTTATTCACAAAATAGAGGTAATCCGCCGGATCACCGGTATAAATAAGCGACGATAAAATCTGCGAGGCAATCGAAGCGTTGGTTTCCTGGGTGCCGTAATAGGCGGTGATAAACTGTGATTTATAAAACTCTATGGCATCGGCAATCGGCACAAAATTCCCGTGGGCAAGCTCCGGATTCTGCTTCAGGCCGATGCCGCCCTTGCCCGCCGCGGATACCGAGACCTTGGCCCCCACACAGCGCCCCCGGGCCATGGTATTCACCGCCTCATCGATATACTTCTTTACGTCCTGGGGTACGGTTGTTTTAAAAATCACGATACTGGCGTAGTTTTGTTTAAATCCGAATTCATGCGCCCACATGCCGTAAGCCGCGCCGTGCTGAATACGAACGATCTCAAACAGCATGTCGTTCAACATGGCCGAGGCCAGGGCCATGGCCGGGTAGTCCGGGCTGTTTATATCGGGTGCGGGGAAATCCGCGCGCACATACGCCAGCCCTTGCGAAGCGGCAAAGGGCTCCAGAAATAATTCCGGTTTGGCAATCTTTTTAAAGGGCGGAACCTGCAAAGCCGCGGGCCGGGCGGCAGGCGCGGAGAGCTCGCCCAGGGTCGCGTTCAGGCGCTGATAGAGGCTGTCCGCGTCAAAATCACCGACCGCCACCACATACATGCGGTCCGGGGTCAGGTATTTCGCGTAATAATCTTTCACGTCATCAAGGCTGATGTTATCCAGCGACTTTTCCGTTCCGCCGAAATACTGCGCGTACGGATGACCGGCAAAAAAGTGGTCATGCAGCTTCATCACCAGCCGGCTGTAGGGATCGTTCAATTCCTGCTGCAGTTGTATCTTCATCCCGTGCAGCACAAACCCGAACTGCTTTTTATCCCAGGCCGGATGCAAAAAACAATCCATGTAGATGGGAAACAACTCATCAAAATACTTGTCCAGAGTGGCCAGGCTGAAGGCCGTGTAATCAAAGGAGCTGTAGAAAGCGCTGATAGAGGAGCTTTTCTTAAACAGAATATCCTGGAGGGTCTGGTAATCGTATTTTTGCGAACCTTTGGCAAGCAGCTGCAGGGTGATGCCCTCAATCCCGGCCTTGCCGGGCGGCGTGTACATCACGTTTCCCTTGATGCCGATGAGCAGCGAGTACACCCGGTTATTATGGTTTTTCTTCACAACCAGGGGAATGCCGTTCTTTAGAGTATAACGGCTGATACTCTGCTTGTTCTGTTCAATAAAGCCCGGTGTGGTTTTACAGAAAAAAACACCGAAGATCAAAATCACAAGGAAGCCGAAAGCAATTCTTATTTTCACTTTGTCCCACCTTTCTCGAGGTTCGACCACCAGAAGGCGTTTTCTTTTTTGATCTCAGTATACCCGTCCTTTGAAAACCGGTCTTTTTCCTTCTGATAATCCCCGGGATTCATCTGGACACCGGTAAGAATATGGCGGCCGCTGATATATTTACGGATGTAGGCCTTGACGTCATCTATGGTGATCTTCTTCATGTTGGCGATATAATGCAGGTAATAATCCGTGTCGGCGGAAGACCACCAGAAAGCAAGTGAGGAGACCAGTTGGTCGGCGGTTTGCATATCCAGGAGCTGCTTGTCTTCCAGGCGGGTCTTCACCAGATCAAAATCCTGTTTACTGAAATAATCCGGATCGTCCAGTATTTTTTTCATCTCATCCAGCACCGCCGCCTTGAACGCTTCCACATGTTCGGCACTGTTCCCGGCCGGGTCCACCACCAGGTAGGTACGGAAATAAATCACCGCCCCATCCCTCTGGGTAAAATATGAGGCATCGATATATTCTTTTTTATAGATACCCTTTACCTTTTTATAAATATCGTTCTTAAACTTACCGTTGGGATCTTCCAGCAGCATCAGCCAGACGTCGGCCGCGTAGGTATCATGCGGGTCCGCCAGTACATCCGGTCCGCGCAATCGCATGTCCACGGACATCAGCCCCTGATACATGGGGGGAGACGGGTATACCAGGGAAATATCCTTGGTCAAAAAGGGATGCGCAGGAAGTTCAAACTCCCAGGGATCGGGCCCAGCCTTCCAGTCACTGAAATAGGTCTTCACCACCTCCAACGCCGCCTCGGGATCAACATCGCCGCCGATAAACAGGGCCGCGTTATTGGGAATATAATAATGCTTTTGAATATCAAGCAGCTGGGCCCTGGTGGCGTTACGGATATTCTCCTCCGGTCCGGAAACATCCCTGCGCCAGGGGTACCGGTAGTAAAACGCCTTGGTCATGGCCCCTTCGTAAATACGCCCGGGATCGTTATGTCCTCCCCGAATCTCATTAATGACCACCTGCTTCTCAGTGGCAAGCTCGTCCTCTTTAAAAAGCGGATAACGCACGGCATTGGCCCAGAACGCCACCCCCTTGGCCAGCTTGTCCGCCGGTACGGTAAAATGATATTCCACCGCTTCGGTGGCGGTCCCCCCGTTCCAGGAGGTCACCCCGATTTCCTTCATAGCCGCCTGAAAATCGCTGTCCGTTTTAAAAACCTTGTTGCCCTTAAAAAGCATGTGCTCATAGAGATGAAAAAGTCCCGCGGTCTTGGCGGTCTGGGCGATGGCCCCGCAGCGGAAGGTAATCTGTATCTTAACCAGCGGGACCGCGTGGTTTTCAAAGATAAACACCTCCATGCCGTTGTCCAGTTGATAACGATGCAGGCCCGGAATATTGGTAGAATCGGCCGAAATCGAAAATAACAGCAGCCCGCTTATAAGAAGCGCGAATGCCAAATACTTGATTTTTCTGATCATGTTTAATCCCCTTACTGTATATACTGTCAAAACCTTGCCGTCGTCAAGCGAAACCACTTTCAGGTCGGCAATTCTCATTTTGAACAGTTTTAGATTGCTCCTTTAACCTTCTCCCGCCACCCGCCGGGCAAAGTGGCAGCTTGAATAGTGGCCGTCCGCCATCTGTTTGAATGACGGTTCTTCCCGCGCACAGATCTCCTCGGCCATATAGCAGCGCTCACGGAAGCAGCAGCCGGAGATCGATCCCACCGGGGTGGTGACATCGCCCTGCAGAATGATCCGCTTTTTCTGCCTTGTCAGCACGGGCTGGGGGATGGCCGAGATCAATGCCCGGGAATACGGATGCGCGGTATGCGAAAACAGCCTGCTGCTGGAGGCCTTTTCCATGATCTTCCCCCGGTACATTACGATAATGATATCAGCCACGTATTTTACCACGGCCAGGTCGTGGGAAATAAAGATAAACGACAGGCCGAAGCGTTTTTTCAGCCCGTTCAACAGGTTTAAGATCTGGGCCTGGATGGAAACATCCAGGGCGGACACCGGCTCGTCGCAGATCAAGAGCTCCGGTGAAAGGGCCAGGGCCCGGGCAATGGAGATGCGCTGCCGCTGGCCGCCGGAAAACTCGTGCGGATAATGGTGGGTGTACTGCGCCGACAGTCCCACCAGCTCCAACAGCTCGGCCGCGCGTGCCATCCGTTCTTTTGCGGTGCGCAGCAGGCGGAAAGAGCGGATCCCGGTGGTAATGATCTCATACACGGTCTTGCGCGGGTTTAACGACGAGTAGGGGTCCTGAAAAATAAACTGGACTTTTTTACGATAATCCTGCCATTCCCGACCGGAAAAGCGGGACGTACTCATCCCGTGATACAGGATCTCACCGGCAGTGGGCTTTTCCAGGTTCACCAGCAATCTGCCCAGTGTGGTCTTGCCGCAGCCCGACTCACCCACCAGACCGATGGTCCGGGTCCTGCCTATGGCAAATGACAGGCCGTCAACCGCGTGCACATAGGTCTTCTGCCGTGAAAGCAGGCTTTTTTGTATCGGAAAATACTTTTTTACGGCCTCTACGGCCAATAGCTCATCTGCCATTGTCTTCCTTTCCCTCATACAGCCAGCAGGAAACCCGGTGGTCCTTACGGTATGCAAACAGCGGCGGCGGCTCTCGGGTACCACATTTGTCAAAACAGCGCGGACAGCGCGGGGCAAAGCGGCAGCCGGGCAAGAACTCACTGGGATGGGGCACACTGCCCTTAATGGAAGAGAGTTCCCTGCTCCCTGAGCGCAGTGTGGGGATTGATTTCATCAGCCCCTGCGTGTAAGGATGCAGCGGTTCCCTGAAAAGGTCTCCGACGGAAGCGGTTTCCGCAAAGCGGCCCGCGTACATAACGATGATCCGGTCGCAGGTGGTGGTGACCAGCCCCATGTTATGGGTAATCAGGATCAGCGACATCCCGTAGGAATCTTTTAATGAGCGTATCAGTTCCATAATCTGGGCCTGGATGGTCACGTCCAGGGCGGTGGTGGGCTCGTCCGCAATCAGCAGCTTGGGATTGCAGGCCACGGCAATGGCGATGATCACCCGCTGGCGCATGCCCCCGGAGAGCTTATGCGGGTACAGCCCGGCGGTATGCTCCGGATTGGGCAGGCCCACCACCCGCAACAGCTCGGCGGTCCGCCGGGCAAGCTCATCCGGCGGTGTATCCGGGAAATGCACGGTCAGGGCCTCGGACACCTGTTCGCCGATGCGCTTTACCGGGTTAAGGCTGGTCATAGGCTCCTGAAAGATCACCCCGATCTCCCTGCCGCGGACCGCGTGAAGCTCGGACGGGGTAAGCCGCAGCATGTCCCGGCCGTCAAACAGGATGCGGCCGCTCTCGATATGCGCCGGGGGCATGGGCAGGAGTTTCAGGATCGACATGGCGCTCACGGTCTTACCGCAGCCGGACTCACCCACCAGCCCCAGGCTTTCGCCGTGTTTCAGTTCAAACGAGATGGAATCCACTGCCTGGATGGCGGTGTCTTCCACCGTAAAACCGATTGAGAGATTTTCCACCTGTACCAGTGGCTGTTCGCTCGCCATATAATCTACTCCATCCTCGCGTATTCCTTGGGGTCCATGGCCTCCCTTACCCCTTCCCCGATAAAGGTCAAGAGCAGCAGTGTCAGAAATAGGGCGATAAAGGGATAGACCGACAGCCAGTAGCTGGGCAGGTTTTCCAGCCCCTGCCGGATCAGCTCACCCCAACTGGGCGTGGGCGCGGGCAGGCCGAAGCCAAGGTAGTCCAGCGCCGTCAGGGTGAATACCGCGTTGATCAGGGAAAACGGCATAAAGGTGATAATAGGGGTCAATGCATTGGGGAGTATCTCGGAGAACAGGATCTTATACCGTTTTACCCCCAGTACCTTGGCCGCGTCCACAAACTGGTATTTTTTTATACGCAGAAACTCCGCCCGGATATAATAGGAAAGCCCGATCCAGTTAAACACGGCCATGATGATAATCAGTGTGGTAAAACTCTGCCCCAGGATGCTGCCGAGCAGAATAATCACGTATAAAAACGGCAGGGCCGAAAGCACCTCGATAAAACGCTGCGCCGTCAGGTCCGCCGCGCCCCCCGCGTAGCCCTGCAGGGCCCCGATGACAGAGCCGACCACAATCTCCAACAGCAGGAGCACCAGGGCAAAGCTGATTGAGATCCGAAATCCGTACAACAGGCGCGCGAACACATCCCTGCCCCGGTCGTCCGTGCCCAGCAGGTGCAGCGCGTCCGGCGGCGTGGGCGGGCTGCCCTTGAGCTCGGCCAGCGTAGAGGTATAGGGGCTGTAGGGAATAAGGGGAAAGAGCATAAAGTTTCCGGGGTTGTCCTGAAAGCGCGGGCTGCGGGCAAGCTCCCGGTACTGGGCCTCGGTATCGTACTTACCGCCGAACTCCTTGTCCGCGTAGAAATTATAGGCCGCAAACAGGTAGCATCTGCCCTCATAGCGTATAAGCAGGGGTTTGTCATTGGCGATCAGCTCGCTTGCCAGGGAGATAAGAAACAGGCAGCCCAGGATCAAGAGCGAGACAAAGGCCCGCTTTATCTGCACAAAGCGCTTGAGTCTTCTTCTTGTCAGCGGCGACAAACGGAATTTCATCATTCGAAACTTATCCGCGGATCGGCCACGGCCAGGGAAAAATCCGAGATCAGCCTGCCCAACAGGTTGAACAGGGTCTGGATGATGATTATCCCCAGCACCACGGGATAATCCCTGTCCAGCATGGCCTGAAAACTTAACAGCCCCATACCGGGGATGGAAAACACCTTTTCGATCAGGATCGATCCGGCAAAAAACAGGGTGAACAGGCTGCCCATTCCCGTGAGAATGGGAATGAAGGCGTTACGCAGGGCATGGCGAAACACCACCCTGTTGTACGGCAGCCCCTTGGCCAGGGCCGTACGGATGTAGTCTTTGTTCAGCTCCTCCATTAATGAGTTTTTCATCAAAGTGGTCAGGATCGCGTACCCCCCGATACTGTAACACAGCACCGGCAGCACCATATGGTGCAGAAAATCCAGGATCTGCCGGTACCAGGGCAGATACTCAAAGTTGTCGGACACGATCCCGCTTAAGGGGAAGAGGTTCAAAAAGCTCCCGCCCCCCAGGAACACCAGCAGCAGCACCCCCAGGGCAAAGCCCGGGATGGCATACCCCACGTAGACCACCACACTGGAAACCGTATCGAACAGGCTGCGGTGGGTAAGCGCCTTTTTTATGCCCAGGGGAATACAGATCAGATAAGAAAGCAAAAATCCCGTCAGCCCGAAGGTGAGCGAGATGGGCAGACGCGCGGCTATTTCCGCCAGTACCGGGCGGAAGGTGCGAAACGACTCCCCGAAGTCCCCCTGCACGATCTTGCCCATCCAGGAGAAATACTGCTGAATTACGGGCTTGTCGAAGCCGTAGATTTTTTTCAGGCGCTCCACCTCACCGCTTTCCACGGAGCGGCTGTGCATGTGTTCACCGCCGGAGGTCAGGCGCATGATGGCCTGCTCGATGGGGCCGCCGGGCAGAAACCTGGTCAGCAGGAAGCAGGCGATACTGACCCCGATCAGGGTGGGGATAATCAGTAACAGGCGCTTAATCAGATAGCGCAGCATATCTCTCTTTCAAAGCCTCATCATAGTATATATCGACATCTTCCGCCGGAAGCGCCTTGTTGCCGTTCACCGCCTGCATCAGGGCCTGCAGTTTTTCGCGGTTGATACTCCAGTTTGTAAGGTACGAGTCCTCGGAGTAGGTATCGGCGTATTTCTTTAATACCTTATCAGGCATGGTGAACTTGTTCCAGTAGAAAAACCTGACGTACGGCGCGTACCACAACAATACGGTGGGCACGTCATTCGTCAGAATCAGATCGATCTTTTTCAGGATCTGTATACGCTTTTCCACAGTATACTCTTTCAGGTAGAGATCAAGCAGCTTGTCCAATTCCGGGTTTTTATAGCCCACAATATTGTTGGTATTGACCGCGTCCGCGCGGTCGCTGCGCCAGCCGTCCTCCACCGAGGGAAAGCGTCCGCCGCGCCCCCAGGCCAGCCAGACCATGTCGAAATCATGGTCCTCGAACACCTTTTTGGTGTACGCGGCCGCGGAGAGCAGATCCAGGTTGATCCGGATGCCCACCTTGGCGCAGTCTTCCTTGTAAATGGTCAGGTGCTTTTCCAAGCTTGCGCTGCTGTAGGGAAACTCGATCTCGAAGCGCTCCCCCCTGCCGTTTATGAGCACGCCGTCGCTGTCCACCCTGTCCCAACCCGCCTGGGCCAGGAGGGCGCGTGCTTTCTCCGGGTTGTAGGCAAAATGCGGCAGGTCGGGGTCATTATTGAAAAAATCAGGAAAGTATGAGTACAGGGGGAGGTACTGGTTATACATCAACTTCTCGTTTATCAGCTTTACATTCAGCAGGTAGGCCAGGGCCTTGCGCACCCTGACGTCCTTGAACTTGTCCCGGCGCATGTTCATGTGAAAGCCGGAATAACCCATGGGGCGCTCGTTATATACCTTTTTGGCCAGAATCCAGTGCTGCTTAACCTGATAGGGCGGGTTCTCCTGGGTCCACTCCACCCATTTCTTGGCGGAAGGGGGAAAGGCCAGGTCGATATCACCCTTTTTCAGGGCCTCCAGGCGGATCTCGTCATCCAGGATAAACTTGTACTTGATACGCGCGAAATTATACATGCCTTTCTTCTGCGGCAGGTCCTTACACCAGTAATCATCGCGGCGCTTCAGCACGATAAAGCGCTCGGGCTGCACGTCCTCAATGATATACGGTCCCGATCCCGGGGGAAGCGCGATGTTGAAGTCCTTGTTGAAATCCCCGTGCTCGAACTCGTGTTTGGGCAGCACGGTAAAGGAATAGGCGGTGTTAAAATTGGACCAGCGCCTGTTCTTGGCCTTGAATACCACGGTCTCTTTATCCGGGGCGTAGACCTTGACGAAGGAAGCCTCGTAATCCAGGCGGAACAGGCTGGTGAGGTTTTGGGGATTCATAACCGTGTTGTAGGTAAAGATCACGTCATCGGAGGTAACGGGGGTACCGTCCTCCCACTTGGCGTCGGGATTGAGTTTGAACGTATAGGTGAGCTTGTCCGGGCTGATGGTCCAGCTTTTGGCCAGCCGGCCCTCCAGCTCCCAGGTCTCGGCGTTGCGCTCGCACAGGTTCTCGTATAAAAGCTGGCCCACCTCGATACTGAAGGTATTGTAATCAACAAAAAAATTGAGTGATTTGGGCATCTGCGCCGCGCCGATCACGATCATGTTCTCGGTACTCAGGGAAGCGGACCGGTCTTCCGGACCCCGGCAGGCCGCGAACAACAGGACCGTTATGCATAAAAGGAAAATATATATTGTTCTTCTCATAATTGTATAACCTCTTTTACAAATCATACGTTACAGTAATACGTAAAAAATCTAACCCAAATGGATGAGTTTGTCGAGGGCATAGAGGGGAATTAAAGGTATATAATCCTGATCCGCTACTATCAATACCATTTTTGAATTTTATTAGGTAGTAGAGTAAAACTTGATTAGTATGCGGTACCTGGTAAATAAAAACCTGACACTTCAGCGATAATAGCGTATACTAACAGCAAAAAGCGTAATTACCGGGGGAAAAGTGAGTCCGAAAACAGGCAGTCAAACAATGATCCGGGAATGGTACCGGCTGGATAACGCCGCGACGCTGTACAGCCTGATATCCTCCTCCAAAGAACCGTGTATATTCAGGCTTGAAGTCGGTCTCAAAAAACCGATTACGGTTAAGAAACTGCAATTAGCCCTGGATAATATTATCGAAAGATTTCCCTATTACCGGGTGAATTTGCAGCGGGGCCTGTTCTGGCATTTCTGGAACACCAATCTGGCAAAACCCCGAATCATCGCGGATTCCGTGTACCCTTGTGAGCGGATGCCCATCACAAAAAAAGGGATTTTCCCCTTCCGGGTACGGGCCTATAAAAACAGAATAGCAGCCGAGTTCCACCACAGTATAACCGACGGGGTCGGTGGGTTGATCTTCCTGAAGACGTTAACGGCCGAATATCTTAACCAGACGGGAATTAAGAACCCTGACGTAAACGGTATTTTCAGGCCGGACCAGACCCCCGATTGGGCCGAGTACGAGGACGCCTACAAGAAATTCCACAAAAGATCCGTGCCCGCCCCGGCAATGCAATCCGGTGTATTCCCCCTGCCCTTCAAAACCGATCACCGGCGGCCCTTTTACCGGACCACCGGAATCATTGATTTCAAGGACATGAAACCTGTTGTAAAAAAATTGAACGTGCATGTAACAGAGTTTTTAGCGGCCGTATTGCTTGAATCCTTCCAGGACCTGCTGTTTGCCGTCCCCGCCGCAAAAAGGAAAAAGTATCTGAAACCCATCAGAATAATGGTACCCGTTAATCTCAGGAATATATACCCTTCGCGCACCATGAGGAATTTCTCGCTTTTTGTCAATCCTGAAATAGATCCGCGCCTGGGCCGTTACGGATTCAACGATATTTTAAAGCAGGTATATCATTACATGCGGGTTGAGGTGGATAAAAAGTATATCAACAAGCAGATTAAACGGAACATACGCGCGGAGCTGCACCCCCTGCTCAGGGTCACCCCGCTTTTTATAAAAAAAATTATTTTGAAGCTCGCAACAAGGGTGTATTTTACCAGCGTAAACAATGGGGTGCTGACAAATCTGGGCAGGGTCACCCTGCCGGAAGCGCTGGAGCATGAAATCGAAGATTTCCAGCTTTTCCTGCCGCCCAGCAGTTCGGTAAAGATAAACCTTGCCGTGTGCAGCTATAAAGACAAGGTCTACATGAATTTTGGCAGAATATATAAAGAACCTGAAGTGGAAAAGCATTTTTTCAGAAAGCTTGTCAAACTGGGAATCCATGTTAGAATTAAAGGAGACGGAAAGGATTAACTATGCCTTATTGCAGCCGCTGCGGTGTTGAACTTGATGAGTATGTTGCTGTATGCCCGCTTTGTTTTACGCCCGTAGCCCAACAGAGAAATTCAAAACCCCCCAAAAAAACGGTCTTCCCCGACAAGGCGATACCCGAAAAAGACAAAGGAGTGCTGCGCTTTCTGGCCTGGGAAATCGTCAGCGTTTCACTGCTCACCGCGTTTCTCATTGTCGCGCTTACCAATATTATTACCAGCTTCGGGGTCACCTGGGCCCGTTACCCATTGGCCTCGATAGTATTGATCTGGCTGCTGGCCACCTTTCCCCTGCTGCTGCCGAAAAAACCCCTGCTGATTTCAGTCTTTTCCGCATGCGCAATCATGCTGTTTCTGGTCCTGGTTGATCTCATGGATAACGGGGCTATCGACTGGTTTTATTATATTGCCCTGCCCATCTCCTTTATGCTGATTGTTGTGACATCCGCCGTGGTTACGGCATGCATCAAGGCAAAAACAAAGGGTGCCAATATCGCCGCGTTTATCCTCTTCGGCGTCGGGATAATCACCGGGGGATTGGATATGATCCTGCATTTTGCCTTAACGGGAACGATCGGCCTTACCTGGTCGTTATTTGTGATTATCCCTATTCTTTTTACGGGCATCTTCCTGCTGTATATCCACTATCGCCTGGCAAAGGCTGTCGATCTGAAGAAATGGTTTCAGGTATAGGCAGTTCCCCGGTTTCGCACGGTTGATAATAATTTTAAAAGGTATACTTTCCGGGAAATAACGGGTATATTCAATTATGAAAAAAATGCAACTGATGGTCCTCTGTGCGGCATTGGTCATGCTGCTTTTCTCCTGCGGTACGGCGACGCCCGCCATAGCGAGTGAAACCGGTATAGCCGTACTTGAGCGGATTATGCTGGGTGGTGTCCTGCAGTGGGTGCTTATTCGCGGGGTAAACACCGCCAACCCCCTCCTGCTTTTTTTGCACGGCGGGCCGGGAACACCGGCCATCCCCTTCGAACATGAAATGCGGGACCTGGAAAAGGCCTTCACCGTAGTGATCTGGGACCAGCGGGGAGCGGGCAAATCCTACAACAGCACCATCCCAAAACAGACGATGAATATCGGGCAGTTTGTCTCCGATACCCATGAGCTGATACAACTGCTTCTGGCGCGCTTTAAACAGGAGAAACTCTACCTGGTCGGGCATTCCTGGGGCAGTGTGCTGGGGGTGTTAACAGTACAAAAGTATCCGGAACTTATCTCTGCCTACGTCGGCGTGGGGCAGATCGCCGACATGACGGAGAACGAACGTCTCTCCTATGAGTTTGTGCTGCAAAAAGCGCGTGAGTCCGGCAACCGGGAAGCCATTACCGAATTAAAGAACATTCACCCGCCGTACAAAGGAAACACCGCGGCCCTGATGGTCGAACGAAAATGGCTGGGCAAATTCGGCGGGGTATTATACGGTGAGTCCGACTTCGACAAACTGATAGACATGGCCAAAGCCTCCCCGGAGTATTCATTGGTTGACCTTCTCAATATCGAGCCCGGCAGCCTCTTTACCACACAATGCGTGTGGGATGAACTGTTGACCATTAATTTTTTTACACAGGCCCCTTCGCTGGATGTGCCGGTTTATTTTTTTCTGGGCAGGCACGATTATACCACCCCGTTTGTACTTGCCGAGAAATATTTTCATCAGCTTAAGGCAAAAAAAGGCAAACACCTCATCTGGTTTGAAAAATCGGCCCATATTATAATTCTTGAGGAATCGCAAAAGTTTATGAGTCTGCTTATGACCAAAGTCTTACCCGAAACGCGTGAATAATTCACCTGATTTTTATTTCCCGTACTGCGCCTTCAGTTCATCATCATAATACACATTAACGGGCTGGGCCGGCAGGGCCGTTCCGTGTGCAATCGCGGTCTGCAGGGCGGCAAGCGCCCCCGAATCTATGCTCCAATCGGTCAGGTAGGTATCCTCGGCCGCGGAATCGGTGTATTTCTTCAGCAGGTGGGGAGGTGCGGCGAATTTGTTCCAGTAAAACACGCGCGTATAAGGCGCGTACCAATCGAGGATCACCGGCACGTCATTGGCCAGGATCAGGTCCATCCGCTTCAACAGCGCTTTGCGCCTGCCCGTATCGAACTCCTCAAGATATTGATCGATAAGTCTGTCCAGCTTCGGGTTCTTATACCCCACGATGTTGTTGGTATTGGGCTGGTCCGCGGTATCACTCTTCCAGCCGTCCTCCATGGAAGGGAAGAGCGTGCCCGGATCCGTCCCCCAGCCCACCCGAACCATATCGAAGTTCAGGTCCTCGAACACCCGTTTACGATACGCGGCCATGGAAACCAGGTTCAGGTTGACCCGCACCCCCACCTTGGCACAGTCTTCCTTGTACACAGTCAGGTGCCTCTCGATGCTCGGCGTAGTATATAAAAACTCGAACTCCAGGCGCCGGCCCTGTTTGTTTATCAGCACGCCGTCGCTGTCCACCCGGTCCCAACCTGCCTGGGCCAAAAGCGCGCGCGCCTTTTCCGGATTATAATCAAAATGGGGCAGGTCCTTGTCGTTGTTGAAAAAACTGGGAAAATACGAGTGCAGCGGGATGTACTGGTCATACATCAGCTTTTGATTGATGACCTTCACGTTCAAAAGGAAGGCCAGGGCCTTCCTGACCCTGAGATCCTGAAACAATTTTTTCCGCATGTTCATGTGAAAGCCGGAATAAAGCTGCGGCATATAATTGAAAATCTTTCTGGGCAGGATCCAGTGCTGCTTTACCTGGAAGGGTGTATTTGTTTCGGTCCATTCAATCCAGTTTTTGGCCGTGGGAGCGGTCATCACGTCGATCTCCCCCTTTTTCAGGGCCTCCAGGCGGATGGCGTCCTCCAGGATGAACTTGTATTTGATATGTTTAAAGTTGTACATGCCCCTTTTTTGCGGTAGGGTTTTGCACCAGTAGTCGTCCCGGCGCTTTAACACGAGATAGCGGTCCGGCTCGCTGTCCTCAATCACGTACGGACCGGAGCCGGGCGGCAGCGTCAGGTTGAAGTCCTTGTTGAAGTTTTTGCCCTGAAACTCATACTTGGGAAGCACCAGGAAGGAAAAGGCGTGGACAAAGTTGAACCAGCGCGGGCTCTTGGCCTCAAAGATCACGGTATACTTGTCTTTGGCGTATACCCGTTTGAAGGCCGCCTCGTAAAACATACGAAAGACCGTGGTCAGGTTGTCCGGGTTCATGATGGTAGTATAGGTAAAGACGACATCATCCGCGGTTACGGGAGATCCATTGGCCCAGCGGGCATCGCGGTTCAGACGAAAGGTGTAAGTGAGTTTGTCCGGGCTGATACTCCAGCTCTCGGCCAGCCTGCCCTCCAGCTCCCAGGTATCCTGATTGCGTTCGCACAGGCGCTCGTATAAAAGCTGGGCCACCTGGATGCTGAACGAGCCGTAATCGATGAAAAAATTAAGGGATTTGGGCATCTGCGCCGCGCCGATCACCAGGGTGTTCTCGCTGCCCGCGGCGGCAGGGACCTGTACGTCCTGCCCTTCGCAAGACGGGTAAAAAAGCAACGCTGCCGGCAACACCAGACAGGCAATCAGCAGACGCTTCGGTATCTTCATCGCTGCATCCTTTTGCGAAAAGGTATTCAAAGGCCGAATTTAATATAAATAGCGGAATTTGTCGAGTATGCGCAGCCCGCCGCCGGCAAACTCCTCAAGCCCGGTATGGCCCGATACCGGCCCACCCTGCTTAAACGCGGGTGGCATCTCGTACCTCATCAAGCAGCAGCTGTTCAAAGAGTTTCTGAACATTGACTGCGGGCAGGGAAAACAACACCTGCCGCAAACGGGTGATAATGCTGTCAGCTTGTTCATCCGTCAACCTGATTCCATTCTTCAGCGCAAGATACCGTATGCTGGCGGACCCGGAATATTTTCCCGGAATAATCTTTCTTTTTCGTCCGATTGCTTCCGGCGTGATGGGTTCATAACAGGCATCGTGCTTCAACTGGGCGTCTACATGGATACCCGACTCATGGGTAAAAACATTACGCCCGAAAAGCGGTTTAGCTGAGGGAATAGCCGTACCCGTGACTTCCGCGACTCTGGTACAGAGTTTCCCAAGCTTCTTAAAATTAATCCCGACCGGAAGATTAAGCAGGAATTTCAAACAGCCGGCAAACTCCTCAAGCCCGGTATGGCCCGCTCTTTCGCCGAGCCCCAAAACCGTACAACTGATGATTTCCGCTCCCGCCCTGAAAGCCGCAAGGGCGTTCGCCGTGGCCAGTCCGAAATCGTTATGGGCGTGGAAATCTATGGGGATGGGACAGTTTTTCTTTAGTTTGGCAATAACCGTAAAGGTTTTATCCGGCGTCAGCAGCCCGAGTGTGTCCGCGTAACGGAATCTCACGGCACCGAAAGAAACCGCCAGTTTCAGAATCTCCTGCAAAAAAAGCGGATCGGCTCGCGAAGCGTCTTCCGCTCCCACTGAGATACGGCAGCCCTCTTTTTGAGCTATATCGAGTACTTCCGCCAGTTTGTCCAGCGCTTCAAGCGGATGCATACCGATTTTTTTCTTGATCAATAATTCGGAAGCCGGAACCGAAATGTGTACTGAAGAAATACCGACCCCCACCGAATACCAGATGTCTTCCTTTTTCATGCGGTTCCAGGTAACAACCTCCGCATGAAGCCTCAGTCTGCCGATTTCCTCTAATGTTCGCCGTTCGGAATCCCCCATGGCGGGCACACCCGCTTCAATAATATCCACACCCGCCTCATCGATCATACGTGCCAGGTCCAGCTTCTGTCTGTGGGTAAAATAGATATACGGGGTCTGTTCCCCCTCCCGCAGGGTCGACTCAAGAATAGTGCATGACGGCCTCATTTTCAGTCCTCCTTTTCATGATAAATATGCAATTTTCATGCCATGAAATATTGGTATACTAATTGCTTATAATACGGGGGGACATATGAAAACAACATATACAATCAGCCGGGCCCGGGCGGAAGACCGGGATGAATGTGTCGGCATGCTTGCCGGGCTTTTTGCACTTGAACGGGATTTCAATGTGAATCATAAGGCCCAGGCCAGGGGATTTACTATGCTTCTTGCTTCGCCGCACGCCTATATTGCCATTGCCAGGATGGGTACGTCGGTGGTGGGGATGATCACCGCACAACTGGTAGTTTCCACGTCCGAAGGGGGTTATTCTATATGGGTAGAGGATTTATATGTCAAGCCGGAAAAGCGAAATAAGGGGATAGGCAGTGCGCTTTTGGACAAAATCATGCGATGGGGAAAAAAGATGGGGGTGAAGCGGTATCAGCTTGTAGCGGACAGGAACAACAGTTATGCCCTTGGGTATTATAAAAAACAGGGATGGACCGTACTTCATCTGGCAGTCCTACGCAGACGCCGGTGAGAAGTGAGCTGTATAAATGAAATAATCAGCGTCAATAGTGATTGAAAATATTTGAATATAAATAATACATATATGTATTTAATTTTATTTTTAACTACATTATTGTATTATTTTAACAGCCCATACTGCCCCGCCGGTTACCAATATGCTTATGTTTGATTCTGTGTTTGGGAAAGCGGCAGATTTTATACAATTCTTGGCGGTGTTTTTGCTGCCCTTGGCTCATTCTGCCCTTTCGTCGTAGCGCCGCATGATTGAAGGACGCAAAACCGAAACGGTAAGGACCCGGCCGTAACAGAACGGCGGTAATTGCGATATTTTTATCGCAATGCGGAATACCGTACCCAGTCATAAGAGGCATGCAGGGGAACCGTACCGTCATATGCCCCCAGCCAGCTATCCACCCCGATACCGGGCCAGAGATTCATCATTATTTTGCCCGGAACAGTGGGGATATCCGTGGTTGCCACATTGACAATCTTGCCGTCAACATACCAGGTGATTTTATCCGGTTCCCACAAAAAACCGTATACGTGAAACTCCTTGGACGCGTCAAATCCAAGGTCTATCACTTTTTCATGCCCGCCCACATCGGCTTTAAAATAATTGAGCTGCACCTTCCGGGTGTTTTTCCCGAGGAATTCGATATCGATTTCGTCATGCGGTTTTCCTTCAGAGGGTCCCGTATAAGTAAAGAACGATGAGACAATACCGGGATTCGCGGCCGCCTTCATTCTGACCTCGAACTTGCCGTAGCTGTAATGGTTGTTTGTCCGGTATTCACCGGAAGAATATTTTTTGCCGGAGCTCGGCGTATTATCCAGGGTGAGCGTCATGATACCGCCGGAAAATCCTACATGGCTTGCCAGCCAGCCGCAGTTGAACATGCTGCCGTTGGTCCAGCCGTCCGACTTCTGCCAGTTGACCTTATTAAAATCATTAAAATTTTCGACAAAGGTCAGCTTTAACGGCGCCTCGGTGTTTTCGGCGGAAGGGCTTTTACATCCGCTTCCCAATACCAACACCGCCGCCAGAATAACAAAAAATGCAAATATTGTTTTCTGATTTGATTTACACTTCATTTTATGTACCTCTCATTTTATTTGGGAATCTGCCATAATTAAAGAAAATATCAAATAAGCAGAAATAGCAAGTAGTTTGGTGATGAAACCGATTCCAGCCGCGGATCTATTCCCATTCGATGGTGGCCGGGGGTTTGCTGGAGATGTCATACACTACCCGCCCGACCTCTTTCACGGAATTAGTGATCACGGCCGAGATTTCCAACAGGTCACCGGAGGGAAAGGGAAATACGTCTGCGGTCATGCCGTCATGGGATACCACCGCACGCAGGGCCAGCACGTAGCCGTAACGCCGCATATCGCCGCTGACGCCCACGGAACGCAGGGGCAGCAGCACGCAAAAGGCCTGCCAGATCTTGTCGTACAGCCCGCGTTTTTTCAGCTCACTAATATAGATATAGTCCGCCTCTTTTAACACCCGCAGCTTTTCTTCAGTGATCTCGCCCAGGATGCGAACGGCCAGCCCGGGTCCGGGGAAGGGATGGCGCCCGATGATATCGGGAGACAGCCCCAGCCTGCGTCCCAGCCTGCGCACCTCGTCCTTGTAGAGCATGGCCAGGGGCTCCACCACAAGCCCTTTCTCCCGCTTGGCCTCCACCAGGGGGGAACGCACATTGTGATGTGATTTTATGACATGGGCTTTTCCCCCCACGCCCTTGCCCGATTCGATCATGTCGGTATACAGCGTGCCCTGGGCCAGAAAGGCGTCGGGGATTCCCAGCCTGCCTATCTCCCGTTCCTGCACGCTGATGAACATGTCGCCGATAATACGCCGCTTTTCTTCAGGATCGGCAACGCCGGAGAGGGGGGTCAGGAAATCCTCTGCGGCTTTGATATGATGTATATGGGCGGCGCCCAGCTTCGCCAGGCTTTTCTCAACCTCCCGCGACTCATCCTTACGCATCAACCCGGTATCGATATACATGAGGTGCACCTGATCGGGGTCCAGTGCTTCAAGCAGCAGACCCGCCGCCACCGACGAATCCACCCCGCCGGAGATCAGGAGCAGCACCTTCTGCCCGCTGACACGGTTTTTTATCTCCTGCACGCCCGCGCGCAGGTAGGCGTCCACGTCCCATTCCCGCCGCGCGCCGCAGATACCCACGCTGAAATTCCGCAGGATATCCATGCCGTGTTCACAGTGTGTTACCTCGGGGTGAAACTGCAGTCCGAATACCGGTTTTTCCTTATGCTTTACCACCGCCGGAATCCCGTTTTCGGTTTGGGCCGTCACCGCAAAACCGGGTGCCAGTGCTTCAATGGTGTCTCCGTGGCTCATCCAGGAGACAAACCCGTCGGGCACCCCCTCCAGCAGGGGTGATTCCTGTTTGATAAACACCTTGGCGCGGCCGTACTCTTTTTTCGAGTGCGGGGTGACCCTGCCGCCGCGGTCCTGCATCATACGCTGCAGCCCGTAACAGATCCCCAGCAGGGGGAGCTCCAGATCGTAAAGGGCCGCATCGGGACGCGGTGCGTCCTCATCGTACACGGATTCGGGCGAACCCGAAAGCACAATCCCCTTTACCTCCCGCAGGAGCGCGGGGGTAAGCGGCGTATCTCCCGGTAGGATCTGTGAAAACACGCCCAGCTCCCTGATCCTGCGCCCGATAAGCTGGGTGGTCTGGCTGCCGAAGTCCAGGATCAGGATTTGGTCCATGGATTGTCCCTGATAATGGTCTCGGCGCGTTTGTATCCCACCGATACGATACCGATCTTGGTGCCGGTATACTGTTCAATAAATGAAATATATTCCTGGGCCTCTACCGGAAGTTCATCAAAACGGCGGCACCCCTTGATGCTCTTCCGCCAGCCCTTGAAGCTTTTCAGCACGGGCTCGGCCTTCTCCAGTTTTGCGGTGGAGGCCGGAAATACCTTGCTCTCTACACCGTCTATGCGGTAGGCGGTGCAGCATTTTATCTCCGGTGCCTCATCGTATACATCAAGGTGGGTCAGGGCCAGGTAATCGATGGAGTTGGTAAAGCAGGCGTACCGCAGCGCAACCAGGTCCAGGTAGCCGCAGCGGCGCGGCCTGCCCGTGGTTACCCCGTACTCCCTGCCCGTCTCGCGCACGTAGTTATCCAGTTCGCCGTCACGCCCGGGATCAAACTGGGTGGGAAACGGCCCGTTGCCGACACGGGTGGAATAGGCCTTGCACACACCCAGAATTGTATCCACCCCCTTGGGGCCCACGGCCCCGCCGATGGCCGCACCGGCGGCGCATGACATACCGGAGGAAACATAGGGATAGGTCCCCAGGTCAAGGTCCAGAAGCGTTCCCTGGGCGCCCTCGAACAGGATGTTTTCGTGTTTGTGCTGGTGCATAAAAGGGGCCAGATCGATCACCATGTCCTTGATCCGCGGTTTGTACTGCTCCAGAAAGGCCCTGTCCTCACCGGAAAGCAGGTTAAAAAATTCATCCTCAAAAATATCGCCCACGCGGATACCGTCACGGGCCGCCTTCAGCGAATAGGCGATACCGATCCCGCGTCCCGTGGTCCCAATGGGACGGATCCGCTTCTCATCACATTTCTTGTCCTCCTCACGGTAGCGGGGAAGCACCAGGTGCGCCCGGTCGGCTATAAAAATCCTTCCCTCCCATTTGATCCCCTGCTCGGACAGGGTGGTAAGTTCCTTGAACAGGGCCTCGGGGTCGATGACCATGCCTATGCCCAGGATCACCTTTTTGTTGGGCGAGATAATGCCGGAGGGGACAAGATGCAGTTTATACGTATTGTCACCGATTACAATGGTGTGGCCGGCATTGGCACCGCCCGCGAAGCGGATTATCAGTGAGGATTCCTCGGCCAGGAAATCAACGATCTTCCCTTTGCCTTCGTCTCCCCACTGCGCCCCGATTACAACAACTCTCATAGAAAACTCCCGAATTTAACCGAATAGTTCGGCGTTTCTCGAGAGATATATATATCATGGGCGTGACTTTCTTTTAACCCCGCCTGGGAGATTTTTATGAATTTTTTATAGTTTCTAAGCTCTTCCACGGTCTTGCAGCCGCAGTATCCCATGCCTTTGCACAGTCCCATCACCAACTGGTAGAGGAACGGTTTGAGTTCGCCTTTATAGGGTACCCGGCCCTCTATCCCTTCGGGCACGATTTCCGTATCCGCGCTTACCTGGTAACGGCCGCCCGCACCCTTTTCGATGGCCCCGATCGAACCCATGCCGCGGTACTCCTTGAACATTCTGCCCTCATAGATGATTTCATGTCCCGGCGCCTCTTTCAGTCCGGCAAACAGGTTGCCGATCATGACCGTGCTGGCCCCCGCGGACAGTGCCTTGGTGATGTCTCCGGAGTATTTGATACCACCGTCGGCGATAACGGGGATATGCTGCTTATCCGCCTCTTCGGCACATTCCCAGATGGCGGAAAACTGCGGCACCCCGATTCCCGCGATGATTCTGGTGGTACAGATGGAACCGGGACCGACCCCTACCTTGACCGCGTCCGCACCGGCATCGATCAGGCGTTTGGTTCCGTCACGCGTTGCCGTGTTGCCGCCGATCACCAGGATATTGGCGTGATTCTTTTTGATATCGGACACGGTTTGGATGACGTTTTTGGAGTCCCCGTGCGCCGTATCGATCACCACCAGGTCCACCTTGGCTTCCTGCAGCAGCGGCATGCGCTCTTTGTAATCGTAAGGCGAAACCGCGGCCGCAACCAGCAGCCGGCCCTTCTTGTCCAGGGCCGCATTGGGAAACCGCTGATGCTTTTCCAGGTCTTTTACGGTGATCAGTCCGATCAGCCTGTTCTCCGCGTCAACAACGGGGAGTTTCTCGATCCTGTGCTTGTCAAACTTCTTTTGTGCGCTTGAGAGGCTCACCGCGTCTGTTTCAACTATAGGGTCGGCCGTCATAACCTTTTCTATCTTCAGGCTTTCATCGTCACAAAAACGCATATCACGCCTGGTGAGAATCCCGCACAACCGGCCCTGATCCAGCACCGGCAGCCCGGAGATGTCGTGCTCACTCATGATGGACAGGGCATCCGCCACGGTCTGATCTTTGTTTACGGTCACCGGCATATCGATGATCCAGTTTAAGAAGCGCTTCACATGGGCAACCTGTCTTGCCTGTTCACGCGGCGAAAGGTTCATATGAATGACGCCCAGTCCGCCTGCAAGCGCCAGGGCGATCGCCAGGTTTTCCTCGGTTACCGTATCCATGGCCGCGGATAGTACCGGCACATTCAACTCAATATTTCCCGCCAGCCGGGTCTTTAAATCGATCTGGTCGGGCAGTACCTCGGAATACGAGGGAACAATAAGTATGTCGTCAAAACTCAATCCTTCTTTGATGGTCACACTAAAGCCTCCTGTAACTGTTTTATTTTATCTGAATATCGATCAGCCAGACGCAGCGCCTTGGCCGCAGCCGCCCCGGTATACATCTCGGGATGGGAGAAAAAGTCGGTTGCGTCCGCGTCCATCACCCCGGCAAGCTGCGTGCTGATTATTTTCCATGTCTCGGAGTCGGTTTTCAGTACCTGGACCAGTGATTTGTGCTCGCGCTCACAGTCCAGGGTGGCACGGCGGATTACCTCATGTGCCTCCGCCTCTCCTCCCATGGCCAGGAGAATATAGGCGGCTTCGGCCAGGACCGCGTCTCCGGCGGCGGAGAGATTTTTTTTCATACGCTCACGGTCTACGGAGAGGCCCCGGATTATCTTTTCCATACGCGCGGCCGCAAAGGTGAATCCGGCGATAAAATCCGCGACAAACCGCCCGGAGGCCGAATTGGAAAGATCACGCTGGTGTTCGGAAATCTGGTCCATAAACATGGTGATCACCCGCGGCATAAAGGCCTTCCAGAGACTCTTTACATGCTCGGCGTTCCAGGGATTGCGTTTCTGCGGCATGGTGGACGAACCCACCTGCTGCCTGGAGAACGATTCCCTTACCTCGGCCAGCTCCGAACGCTGGAGGTGGCGCAGGTCATCGGCCAGGTTGGCGATAACGCCGAATGCCGTATTCACCTCAAGCATCAGCTCCAACAGGTATTCCGGTTCCACCATCTGGGTGGAGTATTCGGAAGGTGCAAGCCCCAGGCTGGAGAGCACATCGGCCTCAAGCTTTTCCGGATCCACACAGACCATACTGGTGGCATTATAGGCCCCCACAGCCCCGGCCAGTTTTCCGCGCAGGTTGCGTGATTTGTGCTCCATCCGTTCTATCGACTGTCCCAGACGTGACACATACTCGGCCACGGCATAACCGAAAGTGACGGGCACCGCGTGCTGACCATGGGTACGTCCCACCTGGATGGTATGGGCCTCCTGACGCGCAAGCTTTACCAGCCCCCCCTCCAGTTCAAGCAGGAGGGGCAGAACGACCCTGCGGACCGCGTCTTTCACCCGCAGGGAAAAGGACGTGTCCAGGATGTCCACTGAGGTGGCGCCCACATGCACCAGGTGTTTCACCGGATCCGGCACCTTGGTTTTCAATACATTCACCAGGGCCCTGATATTGTGCCGGGTTTTTTCTTCTTCCCGGTACACCTCCTCCGGATCAACACGCTGCGGAACAGCGTCGAGTTCGGCGCTGAGTTTCTCCGCGTCTCCGTCCAGATTGCGGGCCAGGGGAATAAGCGCCTTCAGCAGGGCAATCTCAACCTTGACGCAATATCCCACAGCGGCATCCTCACTGAGGTACTGGGCGAGTTCTTCATGCAGTTCACGGTTGGATAGATAATAACGGTGATCAAGAGGAGAGAGGTTTAAAAAAATATTTCTCTTTTCCATAGGATATTATACTTAGAATATTTTTTTTGTAAAGAAGGAGGAAGAATATTTTTTATCTGTTAATCACTGATATGAAGTACCAGCTGTATATCTCCGAAACTGCCCGTATCACATTCCTCAACCGGAGCATCACCCCAATTTGCTTTCCAGATTACATCCGGCCATAATTCAATTTTTAAGCCCTCATAAACAGGTTGATCAAGTTCGAACGAACAAGAATAAGAATCGGTAAAATCATCACCATCATCCTGTTTATTTGGAGGTACGTCATCATTCGGAATATCAATCACAATCTCATCAAACTTAATGTGCCAGCCCGTCGAATGGATAGTCTGGCACTCTTCTTTTGTTATGGTAAAAGTAATCCTCTTTATTTTACGCTGTTCGCAGTACTGAACCAAATCCGCGGCCTTAATTGCATCACTTCTCCACACTGAGTCCTGTACAAGGCCGTTCCACTTCAGAGGAACAGTCAGATCTCCCGTGCTTGTACAATTTTCAGCCGGGGGCGTGAAATCTCCTTCCGCAGCCGGCATTACCGTAATCAATACATCCGTGTATTCATCGGCAAAATCAACTACCCTAAGCAAATGCGAACGCCAATTACTGCTTCCGGCTTGATAGTTTTGCGCCCAGATTCTATTCTTATAGGCACATGAGGAAAAATCCTTTTCTACCAACACCCATTCCCCTAATGTACCGTTATTGCTGCTCCATTCACGTTTATACACTTGAAACTTCTTGATACACCCCCCATCATTTGCGCTAAACATCAGTGCATATTCAGTATTCTCAGGAACAACAACGGGATATCCTGTTAAGGGTATTATCGATGCGAGTGAATCATTAATATCAAACATAAAATCATGTCCACCCGCTTTATATCCTATTGTGATGGTTGCTTTGGGTTTACTGCCGTCATCTTCGGGATTTTCAATACACTTGGGACAACCGGTAATGAAACAGCAAATTAAAAAGAGTAGAGTGAAAGATAAAAACTTTTTCATTTAAACTCCCCCTTTATCATGATACATTCGATAGGAAAAGTTCTATTCAACAGCAGCCCGCCATTCCCGGCCGGTAACACCGGGAACACTCATTCGGAAGGGTAACGACACCGACAGCCTCGATTTCCACCCGCTATTCGATTCTTACGGTGTAGTATAGCGAGCAGAGACACACATTGCAAGGCGTCCGTCCTTTTTATTTGTCCCGGGAAGGCAGACTCATCTCCCCGGGCCGGATCCGACGTGAAAGGGCTATTGCCGCAGCTGCTCCAACCGTTCCCGAATACTGCCGTCATGTTCCCAGATACCCTGCACCTTTTCGCAGCCGAAATCGGCGCATTCGGCGCAGGTGGCGTATCCCTTTTCCAGGGCGCACTGCCGGATTGCGCAGACGCGACAGTAACTGAATATTTTTTCCCGATCGGACTCCTGACAACCGAGGCAGTTGATGGTTTTCCAGTCTACTTCCGTTTTGAACATGGCGGACCACTCCGCCGCCGTCTTCTGCCGCAGATCATCGTCATTTTTTTGTGTTGCTTTGTAGGCATTGCAGTCGGAACAGACAAGCCCGCATTTGGCGATTATTTTTTGCATTTTTGCACTCCTTTATTTTTCTAAAAATCATATACCGGACCATGTGACAACAGTATGTCAGGTTTGGAGTTACCGTTACGGATTTTTATAGTGAATGCCGCGAAAACCTTTGTGTTTTATATCATGCAGTTTCTTAAAGGGATGTTTCCGGCCGTCAAAACGGAACATGAAGGTACTGCTTCCTACCAGGACAAGCTCCCCGTCATTATCAAGAAGCCCTGAAATCTCCCGCCATAATAATTCCGGCGCGGCGGCAAAGGCCTCCTTTTCATAATTGATAACCAGTACATCAAATTTTTTTTCAAGCCGACCAAGATACGGAATATGGAAGGTATCAACTTTTACACCGGTATTCTCAGAGATATTCAGTTCGGAAACGAATAAACTCAACAGGTCCCTTCCGCTGATACTGACATGACTGATTTCATTTCCGCGCGACAACAGCACGCGGACCGGAACATGCCCCTGGCCCGGATTATGAAACAGGACCCTGCCCCGGATACCGCTTTTCCCCAATAGCTTTATACCCAATTCGGACGCGTAACTTAAACGGTCGAATTCGCTAAGCCCATACACCGAGCGGATGCGGTAACCGCGATCTTTCAGCGTAAACTCCTTTTCCTCCCTGAAATAGGGCTGTAATGAGAGGTCGGCCGGGACCGGACGGCCGCGCCTGAAGTGGAACACCGTATGCTCGCTGCCGGAATCCCTGAACAATATTTCACCCTGCGTATCACGTATAACCTGTTCCGCGAATTCGGCCAGGGGCTTCACAATAACCACGGCCGCCGTTCCCTTCCCGTTGGTAATGACGGAACCGAAACCGTGTATCATCGCCCTGATAACCGGTCCGCCGGCCTTTGCCGGAATATTACACACCACCAGATCATAATTTTTTTCGGGTAACCCGTTAACGCCCAGGGATCCGATACATTGCGCCGGCGGCAGCTTGTTCGCCCGGCCGTTATGCTGCGTGAACGCGAGCGACAGGGCGTCGCGGTCCGCGCAGGTCAGCCGCAGGGCGGGATTGCGGGCCTGCAGGGCCAGCCCCAGCACACCGATACCGCAGCCGATATCCGCGACCATGGCTCCGTCTGCCGGGGGAATCCGCCTGCCGATTGATTGCAGCAGGAAATCTGAGCCCCTGTCAACCGCAACACTGCTGAACAGCTCGCGGGAGGTAAAAAAACGCAATGATTTTCCATAATAGTTGAAATCCACGTCTTTGTAGATATAGCTGGTAATGGGCTCTGTCATACCGATAGGCTCCGGGCCGGAAATCTCAAAACACAATAAAGCGCTTGCCCGATTTGAAGATGCTTACCTTTCTGTTGGATTCTGAAAGGACCAGGGCGATGGCCCCGGTAGCCGCAGTTATACTTGCCCCGGCCGCGTGCCGGGCCCCCAGCCCCTGGAGAAAAGGGATCTCAGGCGTATTGGTGCTTACATAGGCCCCCGCGGTGATTATCACTCCATCGCCGCGAATAATAAAGGCACCGTCCAATTTGGAAAACTCTTTGATGGTCTCCTCTATGCTGGGATCAAGAATATTTCTCTCCTGTTCCTGCAGCCCCTTAAACGGGTTTACCACCATCTGCCGGCAGTAGCGCATGACATTCCCGTGGTTACCCAGCACAAAGATGGTTCCGGTGGGTTTGCCCTCACGTCCCTCGAGTGCAAGGTCATTAATCAACTGGATCGCCCTGGCGAACACTTCCTGGCGTAAATCGGCGGGTAAAATCTGTGGTTCCAGAAAGTACCCCGTAAACTCACGCTCAATATCCGTGATCATCACGGTATCAAACATACCGGAGTTTTTTTTACCGTAAATACTGATGACCTTGTCCCCTTTTTTTAAAAATCCTCTCGCGGCGATGAACAGGTTGGTAAGCTCTATCTGGCCCACGCGGGTCAGCCCCTCAAAGGGTACCTGGATAATTTCGATATTTTTACTCCCCTCGATATGGGCATATTTTTCCCGGTTATGGGTAATCAGGAACACCTTCTCACGTTCCAACCCCTTCAAAAAACTGTGAATATCATGAACCGCGTCCGCGTACAACACCAGGGCTTTGGCCCTGGCCTCCAGAAAAAGCTCCCGGGCGTGATTAAAAATACTGCCGGATATCTTTTTGGTACTGCGTGTTTCCGCCTTGTCCGCGTGATGACCGGTTAGAAGTGCATAGATTTCCCTGGCATTCCCCGCCCGCATAATTTTTTCATAGGTCTCCGCCTCATTCAGCTTGGCCGCCAGACTGCTTAAAATAGCCAGGTATTTCTCGTTATCACTGACGATCATCACCAGCAGATGAACCTTTTCCTCGTCTCCCACATCGTAATAAATCCCCCTGCTGCTTCTGCCCACCACGATAATCGGTGACTGCAGGTCGGTCAGCTTGGCATGCGGCATGGCAATACCCGGCGTTACCTTGGTGGTCACCAGTTTTTCCCTCTCCCATACCTCGTTCAGCAATGTACCGAACTTCAGGCTGGGGTTCTGCCGGCAGATCAGGTTCACCAGCTCAGCGAAGGCCTCTTCCTTGGTTTCACTTTTTAAAAGAATTATCCTTTCCGGCTTCAGATACTCCGCGTACGACATGCTTTAATTATACTATATAGTAACAAAATTGTCATAGACATCTTGGCACGCGGCCGGGCAGGAAGGCGGCAGCAGCGCGCGGCCGGGGACTCCCTGTTTTTACCGGAAACGGGCACTGATGATGTGTTTGCTGCGCCCGTTTATTAAAACATAATATCAGCCCGTTTTACCCGGAAAACACCGTTTGTTATCTCCAGCTCCCGGCCGTTGTGCTCCACCGTACCGGCGAATGTTCCGACGATCGTACCGCCTACTGCCGCATTGGCTGTTACGGTCGCCGTGTCGGGAGTGTCGATATCAAATTTCAATTGATACAATGTGTCCGTCCCGCCGTCATAGTAGTCTAGAAACTCCAACACAAACTCACCTGTTTGACCGGGAGTATCATTTGCGTTTTCATACCAGTCCTCAAAACCGAGGTATATATGTGCCGAGAGATTGGAATTTATGTAATCAGCGGACGTACCGGTGTCCGGCGTGGCAAAAATCACGGTATGCGTAGCGCCCCAGTGCCCGGCGAACGGTACCGTCTCTATATCGGTCAGCCCTTTTTCAAAGACATACCGCTGTCCGTCGATATAAAAAAGAATGTAATAATCAGGAAGGCCGTCCCCGCCTCCCGGGGCGGGGCAGGAAAGCGGCAGCAGGATGCAGATTCCCGCCAAAAAAATAAAAAGTAATACTCTCATGAAACACTACGCCTGTTTTTTTATAATAATAACCGGTATTTCAAAGATGTGCAATCATACTATAGTATGAAAAATTATTCGAGGTGTGCATTGAAAATCCGGGTATAGTATCATTGCCGTCGGCATGATTGAGCGCGAAAAGCCTGCGCCAAGGACAATAGTTGCGTTACAACGCAAGCTTTATTCCGCTTCCGGCCAGACCTTCCGCAGCAGTTCCAGCAGCAGCCTGATCTCCGGTGTTTCGCGGTTTCCGGACAGGTAGGCAAAACACAGATCCATACGGAACTTCTCACCCTGCCATATGACCAGTTCGCCCCGTTTCACACCGGACCGGCACATAAACTCCGGCAGGAGTGAGACACCGATGCCTGACTGTACCAGGTGAAGGGTTGTGGTCTCATGGTCCGAGCTGACGAACCGGACCGATCCCAGCGAGTGTTCATCAAACAGACCCTTTACCTTGGCAAAGAACGGACAGTTTTCCGGGGGCATAATCCAGGGCAGTTCCAGCACGGCCCGCAGCGGAACCTTTTCGAATTTGTCCCTCCATGCCGCGGGCGCGGCAATCACCAGGGGCACTTCGGTCAGATGCAGCAGCGCAAGCTTTTCCTGCTGCGCCCTGCCGAAGATAAAGCCCGCCTCGATCTTTCCACCGCGAATGCTTTTTATAATTTCCGCTGTTGCACTATGGAGAAAATGAAACTCGGCTTCGGGATGGAGAGCGGCGGCCTGGTCCAGCAGCTCTTTGATCTTCAACACCCCCGAATCGGTATTCAGGGCCAGAGTAATCGTTACATGGATGTTTTGTTTGAGTTCGGCCAGAAAATAGCCGAAATCCCGCTCCGCGGCAAGGATGGTTTCGATCCTGTCTTTTATCTTCTTCCCGTCGGGAGTCAACAGCACCCCCCTGCCCGTACGCTCGAACAGGGTTACGCCGAACTCCGCTTCCAGGGCCTTAATCTGGGCGGTTATTGCGGGCTGACTGGTGTGAAGCATCTCCGCGGCCCGACTCAGGTTCCCCGTGTCGGCAACCGCGGCGAAAGTTTTCAGTTGATATAATTCCATAGCGCGTGTCCGTTATAAGAAAAAGTGATAACGGGTATTAAAACATACGATTGGACAATACACCGTAATCCGCATAATATCAAGAACCATGAGACTGCAAGGCGTTTTTCTCCCACTGATCACCCCTTTTTATGAGGACACGATTGATCTTGAATCGTATCGGAAGCTGATCGAATTTTATATTTCCAAAGGCATCAGCGGACTTATCCCCCTCGCTACAACCGGTGAATACCCGACCATTGAAGAAGATGAGTTTTTTATGCTTACCGAAAAGTGCATTGAATATACTGCCGGACGGGTCCCTGTTTTTGTGGGAATCAGCGACAACAATACCCGGCGGCTGTTACAAAAAGCGGTGAGACTGGAAAAATACCCGATAGCCGGGATTCTCTGCGCCGCTCCCTATTACAACCTGCCCGGCCAGCAGGGAATCTATGAACACTTTCTACGGCTGGCAGAGGGCACCGAGCTGAAGATCATCCTCTATAACATTCCCTACCGCACCGGTTGCAACATGGAAAACCGTACCATCCGCAGACTGGCGGTACTGCCCAACATCATCGGGCTGAAGGACTCCTGCGGCAGCCTGGACCAAAGCATGGAACTGCTGCTTGACCGGCCCGCGGACTTTTCCGTGCTTACCGGGCACGACACACATTATTTTACCGATCTGGCGCTGGGCGCGGACGGCGGCATTCTTGCCTCGGCCCACCTGCAAACCGAGCGGTTTACGGCTGTGTACGAACATATGCGGAACAATAACCATACGGCCGCGCTGCGTGAGTGGCAGGGGCTTATGGATCTCATCCCCTCCCTGTTTTGTGAGCCCAATCCCGCCCCCGTTAAGTTCCTGTTACAGCAAACGGGCCTTATCCGCAGCGCCGAGGTGCGCCTGCCCCTGACCGGAATCAGCAATGCGTTAAAGC
>CAZWKE010000031.1:38927-43013 GCA_964634205.1 uncultured Spirochaetaceae bacterium | reverse complement strand
TGTTTTACAATTGTATCAACGAACCTTTTAGTCATTTATTTCGTTTAAAATGCTGTTGTAGGTAAATATACGTATTTTGTTTCGTTTAAAGTTAATACCAGTCTGTTTAACGAAGGTTGTTTCGTTAAACAGACTTTGCTTGTAATAATCTTTTCCCTCATATATCAAATATTTTAATCAGCACGTTAAATAATCATTCTGAACCACATACCCGTCGCCGCTTCACGCCCTCATATATCACCGG
This sequence comes from uncultured Spirochaetaceae bacterium, assembly GCA_964634205.1. GTDB lineage: Bacteria > Spirochaetota > Spirochaetia > SZUA-6 > RPPD01 > JAFGGG01. Next base: position 42,769 of record CAZWKE010000031.1, on the reverse strand, counting down.
GCCGATGCCCAGTCGCAAAATAATCACCGGTTCGTGGATTGAAATAAAACAGGGAATAACTGATAAAAGCCTGGCGTAATGACCGCCATTGCGCTGCACGGCTGAAATCCGAGGTCTCATCCCCTACCATCAAAAACCGGCCCTTCTCTTCTGGCGGGTGGGATGCCGCCGAAACAGGCTACCCCCTCCTTTTATAGTATATGATCCGCAAGTGGCGCGTTTGCTGCAAAATGTATAAAGTGGCGAAATTATACCATAACACGAGGTTTTTTGCTACCGGTAACAGAAATTTCGCGTTCGAGCCTGCTAAAAACCCGTTAAAACTGTCACAGGCCGTGAATATTTCATCAAAGCTTGTTTTTCTGAAAAATCGTTCTTGTCTTCGACCGGTGCCCTCTGAAGCAGGCGCTGCTCTTTACGGCCCCGCAGGTGTTTCCACTGAAATCATACTTTATCAGACCACGCATGCTTAATCCGGTCAGAGGCAATCTTGGGCCGCCGGGAAACCGCCATTGTTGAACAAAATATGCCGTTATGATACGTTAGTTACACTTATTATGATAGACGACAAGACATTCGAATCCATTCTTTCACTCTGTAAGTTCAACCTGAGCGCGGGTGAGAGAGAACATTTTAAAAAGCAGATTGGGGACATTCTTTCCTACGTGGAAACGCTGGAAGAGGTGGATACCTTGGGGGTAGATCCCGACCTGGGCAAGGCCCTGGAACCCCGGGGGTTCAGGGCGGACGCACAGGCGGACGGTCTGGCGGGTAAAGAGACCGCGGCCTTAAGCCCGCATTTCCAGGAATCGTTTTTCACGGTCCCGCGAATCATCGAGGACATGGAAGACACCGGGGGGGAGGGGTAGATGGCCGATATTCGCGAACTGGGGTTGTGCGAGCTGAAAAGTGCCCGGGAGAAGGGGGAGCTGTCTTCGGCTGAGATTGCGGCCGCTTACAAAAAAGCTTATGAGGCGGACCGGACGCATGAAAAACCGCTGAATGCCTATGTGGAGTTCTTTGATGACTGCGCGGATAGGGCAGGGGAGGCGGATGCCGTGCGAAAGGCGGACGAGGCGCGCGCTTCGGGTAAGGGAGCCGCCGTTGAAGCGGGCACGGTCCCGGACAAAACGGCAAAGGGCCTGCTGCAGGGGCTGCCCCTGGCAGTCAAAGACAACATCATGATAAAGGGCAGGGAAGCCTCCTGTGCCTCCAAGATTTTAAAGGGATTTAACGCACCGTACTCGGCCACGGTGATCGAACGCCTTTCCGGGCAGGGCGCGTTCTTTCTGGGCAGGACCAACATGGACGAGTTTGCCATGGGATCGTCCTGCGAGTACTCGTGCTACGGGCCCACGCGCAACCCGGTAAACCGGGACTACGCGCCGGGCGGCAGCTCAGGCGGTTCGGCCTGCGCCGTGGCCGCTGGCCTGGCCCCGTGCGCATTGGGTTCGGATACCGGCGGTTCGGTCAGGCTGCCCGCGTCGTTCTGCGGCGTCTACGGTCTTAAGCCCTCGTACGGCACGCTCTCGCGCTACGGGCTGATCGCCTACGGCTCATCATTAGACCAGATCGGGGTACTGGCCCGTGATCCAAGGGACACGGCCCTGGTGCTGAGCGCGACAGCGGGCCTGGACAAGAAAGACGGCACCTCGGCCCAAACCGATTTTTCCGCGCTGCACCCGCTTACGCCCATGGAGCTTAAGGGTGTAAAGATCGCCCTGGTAAAAGAGTTTACGGAAAAGGGTATAGACCCGGAGGTACACGATATCACCCTGCGTTTTGCCGAATGGCTGGAAAAACAGGGGGCAACGGTAGAGGAGCTTTCCCTGCCTTTGCTGCGCTATGCCGTACCCTGCTATTATATCATCGCCCCGGCCGAGGCCTCTTCCAACCTGGCGCGCTACGACGGCGTGCAGTACGGCCTGCGCATAGACGACGCGCCCTCGCTGGAAGAGATGTATTTACAGACGCGCACCATGGGCTTCGGCAGCGAGGTCAAGCGCCGGATTTTTGTGGGCAACTACGTGCTCTCGTCCGGGTATTACGACGCCTATTACAAAAAGGCCCAGGCCGTGCGCAGCGTGCTGACCGGCGAGTGCCGGAAGCTGTTCGGCACGTACAACTTCATCCTTTCGCCCACGGCGCCGGTGCCGCCGTTTGCCCTGGGCTCACGGGTGGACGATCCCGTGGCCATGTACACCACCGATATGTGCACCACCTTTGCCAACCTGACGGGGCTGCCCGCGCTCTCGCTGCCCGCGGCGCAGACCAAAGAAGGACTGCCGGTGGGTGTGCAGCTTACGGCCAACATGTTCCGGGAAGACACCCTGCTGCAGGCGGCCCTGGTCTGGCAGGAGGAGCGGGAAGCGGGGGTGAGCATATGAACTACGAGGTGATCATCGGCTGCGAGATCCACGTGCAGCTTTTAACGGCCAGCAAAGCCTTCTGTTCCTGTGCCAACAGCTTCGGCGGCACGGCCAACTCACGTGTCTGCCCGGTCTGTCTGGGCCTGCCCGGCTCGCTGCCCCTGCCCAACCGCCGTATGATCGAAAGCGCGGTCAAGGCCGGGCTGGTGCTGCACAGTGAGATCGCCCCGCTGACCAAGTTCGACCGCAAGCAGTACGTGTACCCTGACCTGCCCAAGGCCTACCAAATTTCCCAGTTCGACATGCCCATCTGCGTGGGGGGGTACCTGGAGGTGGCGTCGGGTGAGGGGACGCGTAAAATACGCATTACCCGCGTGCACATGGAAGAGGACGCGGGCAAGAACATTCACGAGCAGGGCGGCTTGAACCTCAGTTACGTGGATTATAACCGCGCGGGTACACCACTTCTGGAGATCGTGTCCGAACCGGATATCCGCTCGGCCGACGAGGCTGTGGCCTATGTGCAGAGCATCCGCGAGATCATGCGCTTTTTAGACGTCTCGGACTGTAATATGGAAGAGGGCTCCCTGCGCTGCGACGCCAACATCAACCTGTGGATCCACGAGGACGGCAAAAAGTTCGCCACGCCCATCGTGGAGGTCAAGAACATGAACTCCTTTAAATCGCTGCACGGCGCCCTGGAGTATGAGGCCGAACGCCAGATCGAGGAATGGCGGGAGAAGCGTCTGACCCTGCAGCAGGCGGGCAAGACCACGCGCGGCTGGAGCGACAAACAGGGGCGCACTATCCTGCAGCGTACCAAGGAAGAGGCGGCGGATTACCGCTACTTTCCGGAGCCGGACATCAAACCCATCCGCATCGGCCCGGAGCTGGTTGCGGAAATAAAAGAAAGCATCGGCGAGCTTCCGGCGGCAAAGCGCGAACGTTTTGTCGGCCAATACGGATTAACGCAAACCGACGCCGAGAACATGACCCAGTCCAAGGCCTTCTGCGATTACTTCGAAGAGGCGGCCCAAGGCTACTCCGACGCCAAAAAGCTGGCCAACTGGATGCTCTCCGAAGTGAAAAAGGCGCTGAACGAGCAGAAGATCGGGATCGAGCAGTTCAAGGTGAAGCCCGCGGCGGTGGCCGAACTTCTGAAGATCGTGGACGGGGGCACCATCAGCGGCAGGATCGCCAAGGACGTGTTCGCCGAGATGGCGGCAAGCGGCAGGGGCGCGGCGGACATTGTAAAAAGCAAGGGCCTGGCCCAGATATCCGACCAGGGAGAGCTGGAAAAGATCGTGGACAAGGTGATTGCCGACAATCCGGTAAGCGTGGCCGACCTCAAGAGCGGCAAAGACAAGGCCCTGCAGTTCCTGATGGGCCAGGTAATGAAGGCCACCAAAGGCAAGGCCAACCCGGGCCTGGCCTCGCAGTTGATAAGGAAAAAGACCGGGACGGCCTGATTTT
>CAZWKE010000031.1:33264-38827 GCA_964634205.1 uncultured Spirochaetaceae bacterium | reverse complement strand
CAACACTATTCCCCCCATTAAACGAGCACGCGGTTGTTATCTCTATGATTATAAGGGCAGGCGCTGCCTGGACCTGTACCGGCAGAACGGCGCGGCCCTGTTGGGCCACCGCACCCCGAACCTTACCCGTGTGTTAAAACAGGTCATGTCCAAGGGGCTGATCGCCGACCTGCCGTCCATATACGAAAAGCGCCTCTTTAAGGCGGTGCGGCTGCTGCTGCCCGCGTATAAAGACATGCGCGTGGTAACCTGCGGGCACCGGGCCCTGGAACTGGCATCCCTGTATCTTGGGGGGAAGGGGCATGATAACACAAGTTTAACGACATCGGGGATTATGCACTGGCGTCCTTTCATGCCGCCGGCTGAAGTTTCGGCCGCCCGGGTACTCATTCCCATACTCCCCTTTGCCGTGGGCGGCTGCCCCGCGGTGGTCTGTTTCAGGGACATACTTCCCGCTGACTTTCCCCCATCGGAGCCGGTTTCAGCGTTGCTGTTGGCCGGGCTGGCGCGCGCCTGCTATGACTTATTACAGCACCGTATGCCGGACTGGTACACGGACAGGCTGCTGGCCGGCGCCCCGGGCTGGGAACAGCAGGGGCCCTACATCACAGCCCGCTTCGCCGCGGAACGCTATCCCGACGTATTCCGGGAGTTTTTGCGGCAGGGTTTTCTGCTCTCGCCGACATACCCCGGCCCCTCCGTTTTACCGTGGGAAATTTCGCCGGGTGAGTTGCAAAAAATGTGTAAACTGTTTACTCTTGTACCCGGAGAATAATAGTATGCAGTCTTTGGAGTTTTCATTCTGGTTTTTCATTATCAGGTTGGTCATGGGGGGCGTGGCCGGATTTTTTGCCATCTTCTACCTTTCCAAAACCAGGGACCTGGCCTGGGTGTTCATGATCGTGGGCACCCTGCTCTTATACGCCTATTTTCTGTTCGACACCCTGTACAGCCTGCGTATCGTCAGCTTCGATTTTACAATCTTCGGCGTGCACTTTGTGGAATTATTTTCTATTATCATGAGTAATCTGCCGCTGGTCTTTATTGCATTGGGATTTATCACTATAATTATGAAACATAAGTAATCGGGGTAACCTATGGTAAAGAGGATGATCATTATCTGCCTGCTGGCCGGTCTGGCCGTCTGTGCCGCGGCCCAGAACATGGACGGGAAACCGGCTGCCGCAAAGGATACGGACATCCCGGGTCTGGGTTCGGAAACATGGTACCGCCTGATTTTTATGGGGCAGGAGGCCGGGTACCTCCATATTTCCCAGTACCGCTCCACCTGGGAGGGGGCGCCGGTCATTATCCAGTATACGGAAACCCACATGAATCTCCGTCGTTTCAACCAAAAAACCGAGAGCAGTATGAAACTCATGACCATTCTGACCGAGGACCTCAAACCCTGGATCATGATCTATGATGAGAAGCAGTCTCATTCCGCTCCCGTGCACCGGCAGGCCAGGGTCAGCGGCCCGGTGCTGGAAGTGGTTGAAAGCGCGGCCGGGGACGATAAAAGAGTAACATTGGAGCTGCCCAAGGATTTTGCCCTTGATTTCCAAATGAACCTGCGTATGCTGGAAGAAGGCCTGGCGCCTGGCTGGAAAAAAACGTATACGTCGTTTAATCTCTCCGATATGAGCTTTTCCCCGAGTACTATAGAGGTGCTGGATAAAAAGCGGGTGGAGTTCGAGGGAAAAACCATGGAAGTGACCCCGGTACGTACCGTCGCCAAACTGGGCAGCATGATCCTGGACAATGTGGAATGGCTGGATGCGGCGTATAACTCCCTTTATATAGAAGAAAAAAACATCGGTCTGCGCCTGGAGCGTACCACCCGGGAACAGGTGCTGCAGAGCGGGGCCGGTCTGGATATTGACAGGTTCTCTTCCGTGGTCCCCGATAAAAAAATACCGCATTCGCCGCGTGTTGTTTTTCTCAAACTGAAAATCAGTTTGGACCGAAACGGAGAGGGAGCGCCCTTTCCTGAAGACGATCGTCAGCACTATACGCCCTGGGGCGACGGGGGCCTTTTGGAGGTAACCTGCCGGCCGTTTGCGGAGGCTGATTCGTCCGCCATGCCGCCCGAAACGGCGGACGCGGCGGACAAGGCAAAGGAGGACCTGGGCCCGACCGATTTCCTGCAGACCGATGATCCCGGGATTATTTCGCAGGCCCGTACAATTACCGGCGGAGAGAAAAACGCCTGGCGGGCGAGTATAAAGATTTTGCGCTGGCTGCGCGGGAACATCAAACCTTCCTTCAGGATGGCTATGCTTTCAGCCAAAGAGGTGCTGGAAAAAAGGGAAGGGGACTGTACCGAATACGCGGTTCTGTTCGCGGCCCTGGCGCGCGCCGCCGGCATTCCCGCCAGGGTGAACATCGGGCTGGTGTATTTTGACGGCCGCTTTATGTTCCATGCCTGGAACGAGGTGTATGTGGGCCGCTGGGTGCCCATAGACGCCGCCTTGAACCAGGTCAATGTGGACGCCACTCACCTGAAGGTATACAGCGGAGGCCTCGGTTCCCCGGAAGAGATGTACGCGAAGATCATGAGGATCATCGGCAGGATGAAGATCGAGGTCGTTGAGTGCCGGAATAAGTAGGGCGCAGCCTCAAGGCCCTCCCGGCGGATTATTGTAAGGGGGCAGACTATGAGACAAAAGTACGGCAAAACAGTTTTACTGCTGCGTGCGGCGGCGGTTTTGGCGGTGTGTTTTTTGTGGGCCCCGGCCCGGCCCTCCTTTGCGGACACACTGAAAAGCGACAAAACCTTTGTTATTCAGGGAAAAAGCGTCCGGTTCCTGGGAGGGATCGACATCAAATTCCACTCAACCGGAGCCGTGGAACGGGGCTTTCTGGCGCGGGACACGGACCTGCCCGTGAGCGGAAAACCCGTCACCTTCGGTGGGCGGACCATGATCGCGTTTTACAGGGGCGGCAATGTGCGCATGGGCTTTCTGGGCGATTGGGCCGTGCTGCGTTATAAAGGAAAAAAACTGATCGCCCCCCGGGGCAGTTACGTGGAGTTCGATCCGGCGGGCGAGCTTGTAAAACACGTCTATACTATAATCGATATTTTGGCCGCGCGCTGCCGTCACCATGACACAAACGCGATCAGCTCCACGGCACCGGTTTCCTTCACTCCCGACGGCCGGTTTGTCATCATCAAGAACCTGGAACTACCGTACTCGCTATGGGATGTGCAAAACGGAAGGTTCGTCCGCTTTTTGGATGAGGCTCCGCTGGCCTTCAGCCCGGACGGCGGGTCCTTTCTCAGCGTTACGGTTTCTGGCGATGAAAAAAGAACAGTGCACATCCGGGACGTCCAAAGCTGGAAAGAGAAAAAGACGATTAAGAGTGATATGGGCCGGATCCACCTCATCGCCTACTGCGCCGACGGTAAAAAAATCATGGCGGTGCACCGCAACACAGAGATCAAAACCTGGAACGCGGTCACCGGCAAACTGCTGAAGACGGTGCAAATGGAAAAAGCCGGTCACAAAGGGCATGTATATGCCATGAAGTTCAGCCCGGACGGCAGGTTTTTCGCCTCCGGAGGAAAGGACTGGACAGTACGGATATGGGAAACCGATACCGGCAATCTGGTGAAAATAATCAATCCGGACGGAGGCTATATCTCGGCCCTGGATTTCAGTCCGGACAGCGGGATTCTGGCTGCGGCTTGCAAGCAAGACAACATAATCATGCTGTATGACACCAAGAGCTGGGGACTGGTGCGTACCATCAAGGTGAAGTCCAGGTCCTTGTATCATACCGAGTTCAGCCCGCATGGGAGGTTTCTGCTGTCCGCCGGGCAGAGCGCGGGAGGCTTTGACGACAACTGGCAGGAGAACCTGGCGCTTAAGCTCTGGGACGTGAAGACCGGAAAACTGGTGCGTGTCTTTTCCGGGCACCACCAGGTATTTGCGGCGGCCTTCAGCCGGGACGGCAGGCGGATCGTCTCGGCGGGCAACATGGACAAAACCTTCAAATTGTGGGACACGGCCACGGGCAGGCTGATCGCCACCTTTATGCCGATCGGGAGAAAGGGTGACTGGATGCTGTTCACCCCCGCCGGGTATTTTAACTGTTCGCGGGGCGCGTACGATTACGAATCCATGTCCTACGGCACGGGGTACGTCACCCTCACCCTGAGAGACTTCGGTCCGCGTTATCACAAGCCGGAGACGGTGGCCCGTTATCTTAAGGGAGAGATTCCGCCCCCGCCGGGCTCCGTGTTGTTCGAGCTGTCGCATTTTGATCCGCGGCAGCAAGACCGCTCCTGGTATGTTCGTTATCAGTATGACAAAAACGACCGCCGGGTCAGGGGTCAACGGTACAAGAAGGATGGTTCGCCGGATGGGTATTACCTCTATGAGTATGACACGGCGGAAAGGATAAAAAAAGAATCGTATTACGATAACAAGGGCAGGCTGCAGAGCACTTTGCTTAATGAATACAACCTGGCCAATGAAAAAGTACGCAGTGAGCTGCGTGACACCGAAGGCCGCCTGCGGGAGGTTTTAAAATACGAATACGGCAACCGGGTCGCCATGTTTACCGGGCTCTGCCTCAGGTGCCGTTATTACGACGCGGACGGCAAGCTGCTGCGATACGGGGAATACTGGTATGATCAGCTGAACAGGATCACTTCGGAAACCTTTTTTAATCCGGCGAAGAAACAGATATATAAGCACAAGTTCGAATACGGCGATCTGACCGCGCTGTTCTATACTTATTAGGCGGCAAAGGGAGGTATAAGGATATGAAAAAAATACTGTCTTTTTTGTTGCTTACCGTTATATCGTTCGGTATTAAAACAGCCATAAGCGCCGAGCCCTCCGACGCAAAAATATCCCCCCCATTTATTTCCGAAGAATATTTGCGGATTAAAAAAAGTGAAGCACGGTTCGGTTTTACCGTGCCTTTCGTACACATTACCTCAACAGCAAAGTCGGCCTCCGGCCATTGTGGTGTATTTACCGCTTACAATGGATATTCCATCCCGTTATACCTGGCGATCAGCGGCCGCTTCAGCAGCCATGGATTCAACACCTTTGTGTTTTCAGAAATCAAAAAACAAAAAACCGGGTCCATTGTAAACACCGCACACTATATGCGTCTGGAAAACCTGCGAAAAGCCGTAATCGGATGTATTTTATCCGTCAAAAAAGATGTTTTTACAGACAATGAAAAAAATATGGCGGATCTCGCTTTTATCGGTAAAAAATTGGGTGTCGACTATCTGATCATTCCCTGTTATGTCGAATTCGTCACCCACTGCCTGAAGGGCAAGTTTTATTTTATGGTCTTAAGCTGTTGGAATGTAAAAACCGGTGAGTTGCTGTTCTCTTTATTCGACGGTGAATCGGTTACCGACAGGTTTATGGATTACTCCGCGCAGAATATTTATTATAATATTTTTTATGATAAATATCCGCCGCAATACGAAAGGATCATTGATAAAATCGTATATAAGCTGAACGAGTTTAAAAACGGGTAGATGCTGCCCGCCGACCGGTCCGCCCGCCGGCCGCTGCGAACATCTGCCGACCGG
>CAZWKE010000031.1:27217-33164 GCA_964634205.1 uncultured Spirochaetaceae bacterium | reverse complement strand
GCCGACCGGTCCGCCCGCCGGCCGCTGCGAACATCTGCCGACCGGCCCACTTCTATTTTACCAAGAATCACAGAAAACCAGGCAGATTATGACCCGTAATAAGCGTTTTCTTTCTATTATACGCCCTTCTCTTTGGTTGAAATTTTACGAGATTGATTATGTACCTTATCTATCGATAGTATAGGTTTTGCATCTTATGTTTGCAATTAAAAAGCTTAATTAGCAAAGCCAAGAAGCTGCCGGTCGAAATCATGATACCCGGGCACGTTACACAGATGATTGGGAGCTTGTTCGCGATTTTTCTTATCCCTGATCCAGGATGATTTCTTCCAGCGTCCGCTTGGGCACGTGGTGCACGGACTTTTTGTCCAGCCAGTAGTCAACCGGGCCCTCGCCCGTGGCTTCCTCGATCACCACGGTTTCGGCCGGGGTCCCCAGGGCGATCACCAGCAGAATATCGAAGCGATAGGGGATGTCCAATGCCTGGCGCAGCGCTTCGCGCTGCAGGGAGCCCAGCATGCAGCCGCCCAACTCTTTTTCCACGGCCGCCAGCAGAATGGTCTGCGCCGCGATCCCCTGGTCCACCCCGAAATCCTCGGCAATCTCGCGGTCGCCCAGCATGATGATATACGCGGCCGGTCGTTCCCCCTCTTTGGGCCTTCCGCTGCCGTGCGGGGGCGCGGCCCAGCCGACGTGGGCAAAGATTTTGGCGTTTTTTTCCGGAGTGCACGAGATGATGTACTTTAACGGCTGTTTGTTGCCCGCGCTGGCCGCGTAGCGGGAGAGGTCCACCAGGTCACGCAGCAGTTTTTCACTGACTGCCTGATTCTCCGAAAAGCGAAAGTAGCTTCTGTTTTTCAGAACCAGTTTCTTCAACATCCGGATGTCACCTCCGTCTAAAAAGCCGACTCCAAAACCGAGGCAAGCTCCCGGTCGGTCAGCGGCAGCGGGTTTCCCTTCATACTGCTTGAATGCCGCGATTTTTCGATAACTGATGCAAAATCGGTTTTCTTAAGCCCCAGCTTCCCCAGCGAGGGCAAGGCAAAGCGTGAACAAAGCGACCTGATCTGTTCCACTGCCGCGTCAGCCTGCGCGGCCGCCGCAGCCGGATTCGTCTCGGCGATAAACGCGGCTGTGGACGCCGCGGCAAAAGAGGCCTGCCCTGTAGGCGCACCGCCTGCCGTACCTGCCGGCGCAGCGCCTGACTGCCCGGCGCCTGTCTGTAAAGCGCCCGTCTGTACCGCCCCACCCATGATCCGGCCCAACTCAGCCATGCGTAAAAGAGCGGGAGATTGCGGCTGCCGCTTTCGCAGGGCCTTCAGGTTGACGGCCATGACATGCGGCAGCAGCGCGGCGCAGATGGTCCCGTGCGGCGCATCTATCATCCCGCCCAGCGGCCCGGCCAGGCCGTGGACCGCGCCCAGCTTGGCGTTTGCCAGGGCAATCCCGCTGAAAAGGCTGGCCATACACATGTCCTCCCGCGCGCGGGCGTCGGCACCGTTCTGATACGCCGCCGGCAGGGCACGGCTGATGCGGGCCAGGCCCTCCCGGCAGAACGCGTCCGTCGGGGGTGTGGGTTTGTTACAGATAAAGGGCTCAATGAGTTGGGTAAAGGCGTCCAGCCCGGTTGAGGCGGTAAGCGCGGGCGGAAGGGTAAGCGTAAGCTCGGGGTCCACCACCGCTACCGCCGGGTACATAAAGCTGCTGCGCAGGCTTACCTTCACCCGGTGTTCGGGGGAGAAGATGACCGCGTTTTTGGTAACTTCGGACCCGGTGCCCGCGGTGGTGGGGACCGCCACAAAGTGCAGGGGAGGGTTGACAAGGGGTTCGCCCCTCCCGATCACCTCCAGGTAATCAAGCAGCTTCCCCCGGTTGGTACTGAGGGCGGCTACGGCCTTGCCCGTGTCGATGACGCTGCCGCCGCCCACGGCGATTACCATGCTGCACGCTGTCTCACGGGCCAGGGAAGCCCCCCGGTTTATCATCTCTATGGTAGGTTCGCGTTCGGCCCGAAAAATGGTGACCCGGACCCCCTGCTCCCGCAGGTGCTCGGCGGTGGAAGCGGCCCGTTCCTGTGAACGGCCGCAGACCAGCAGGGCGCTGCTGCCGAAGCGGTTGACATAGACACCGATCTGCCGGCTGGTATGGGGACCAAAGATAATCCGCGAGGCGGACGCGAACTCAAAATTCATTAATCCCAGCCCTGGTTGTCGGGGTAGATATTGGCGTACTGTATGCTGCTGCGTTCCCGGGCCATCATGGGCGCGACCGTATCGCGCCATTTGGCGTAGTGCTTGGTCTGCTTATGGTGAGCCGGATCTCCTTTGGTGCGGTACACTTCAACCAGTACAAAACGTGAGGGATCGTCCTGCTGCTGCAGTACGTCGAAGCGGGCGATACCCGGTTCCTGGATGCTGTTGCTGGCGTTTTCCAGGGTTGCTATCTTAAAGTCTTCTATATATTCCTTTTTTACCTCTACAAACACATGAACAATATGCATGTGTCATGCCTCCTTTAGTATGTTGTGGTATCATTTTGCCATAAAAAACGAACTGATGCTATCAGTTTTTTGCGGATTTTAGGAACAGGCCTATACACAACGGCAGGGAAAGCAGGAGAAGGAAAAGAATGAAAGAGTTAAGCTCTTCGTCCATGCCCACTGGCTGCGTCTCTACAGGCAGCAGCAGCCCTCCATTATCGTTTTTTTCGGCCAGTTGCTTCAGGCTGTTTTCCTGGGCCGTGTTTTCCAGAACGATATAGCTGAGAGAGGGAAGCAGCAGCCCCTGCTGCGCGGCAGCCGTGTTAAGCCGCCTGAGATCGGTATCTGCGAACGGCCTCTTAAGGGTCTCATGGACCCACGCCGTGAACAGGCGAAAGCATTGTTTCCACCGGTCCATCCCGGAGACGGCGGCCGGTGTGTCGGCGGGCAGATTTCCGGCGGCAGTTTCCGCGGACCGGCTGCCGTGGACCGGCGGGTCCGTGTTACCCGCTTTTTCGCTTAAAACCGGGGTGGGGCTGGACGCATAGATATCGGCAATCTCGGTCTCATTATAGACCCTGAAGGCCGGAAACGCGAATAAGCTGCCCTTGGTATCGAGCCGATACACCGTCCCGGTTCGGGGAAAACGGGTTCCGATCGCCGGCAGTGAGGTGTTGAAAAGCCATTGGTCCTTGGTATCACTGATAAACACAAAGCGGGGGTGCTCACCGCTTTTTTTATACTCCCGCAGCAGCCCGGGCAGCACCCGGGAATAGACCAAAGAGCCGCGGCGCGGCGGTATGCCGCCGCTGAACAGGTTATCCAAGGTGTCTTTGGTTTCCCAGTTGTAATTGGCGGCCGTATAGCGGACAGGGCCGTGCCAGTTCAGCTTTTGCAAGCAGGCACTGATCAGTTTTTTAATAGTTGCGGGCGAAACTTCGGCCGAGGCCGAACAATCGATTACAAAATGCAGTACGTCCGGCACGGTTTTTACCGTCACGTTATTAGACGGCCCGCCGGGCACATCCGGGGTGGCCGGCGCTTTGAGATCGCCCGGCGCGCCCGGCGGGTGTTCTCCGGTTGGATCAGGCATCGTGGGAACGACCGCTCCGTTTTTCCCCAAGGCAAGTGAATGGCCGCCGATGGTCAGGGTGAATGGTCTGCGGTACAGCAGGATAATCGCGGCGCGGCGTCCCCGGCCGGGGGCCACGGGAAAGATGCGGAGGGTGCAGCTCCCGTCGTTTTCATAGCGCAGCAGGGCCGGGTCCCTGAGACGGCGGACGGTCTGTTCATAGAAGGTCAGCGCCTGGTCCTTGGCGGCCAGGAGTCCCCTCCGCTCATTCCCTTCAATCCACAGCGAGAGGCCGGTGACGAACACGTCGGGGGGTAGGCTGAATCGGCCGAAAAACTCGTCGGTTTTCCCGGTGGGATTTTCCACCTGCAGCAGTACCTTGCTCTGGCTGTATGTACCGTATCCCGCAAGCGCGGTTTCCCGCATGGCCTCAAGCCGGACCTTACGGGGAAGCCGCGGCCGACCACGTTCTATGGATGTTTCGGCCGCGGGGCCGAAATAGAACCGCGATATCTCGCGGCTTACCGTTTCACTGAGTTTTTTGTTCTCCAGAATCACCGCCGTGCGTAGGGGGGTCACCAGGGGGAGGTAGGTGTCGCGGTTGTTCGGGCCGAACTCATGCAATATACTCCGCAGTCGTGACCGGTCCACCATGATCAACCAACGGGTATCATACATGCTGTAATACGCCTTACGCAGTTCGGCCTTGTCAAAGAATGCGTTCAACACCACAAGCGCCGGCAGCACGGCCATAAGCAGGCAGGAGAGGGCCGCGATTTTCAGGCGTGGAATGTTCCAGCGTGTGGAAGGGGTCCGGGTCAGGGCCCCCCCTCCCAGTTCGTGTACCTTATGGGCCCGTGCCTCGAACGTTTCCAGGAGCAGGCGGCCGCCGTGAAACAGGGCCCGCAGGTAAAACAATAAAAAAAGAAAGAACAGAAAAAGGACCGCTGTAACCGGTTGGAACAGGGAAAATATGAAAATAAGGGAGAAAAAAGGCAGCAGCACCAAACCCGCATAGAGTGGAAGCGGCAGGGCGAGCGTCAACACGACAAACAGCGCTTTTTGCAGCGCCGGCTTTTTTATTTCCATGGCCAGAACCATTCCCGCAAGCAGGAGAAAAATACCACCCCAAAACAGGTTGTGCTGCAGGTCCTGCCTGAACAGACCGGGGATCAAACCACCGACCATCCGGAACAGGTCTCTCATGTTTTCGGGCCCGCCCAACAGAAAAATAAGCAGCGGCAGGCTTATTACCGCAAGCGCGGTGACCGCAATCGTCGCGGCGCGCCGCGGCCTGATATATTTTTCATAACACAGAATCATTCCCGTACTGAGAAGGTAAAATAATCCCAGGCAGTAGAAAACGGCTCCCAGTATCGCCAGGTGCAGCGAGATCGCCTGGGCGTACATCAACAGGGGGGCCAACACCACCCTTCCCCCAAGCATGCTCAATCCGAAAAAAACCGCGGCCAGGGCCAGGGGGATGTAGGGTCGTTTGACAAACCGCCCGGGCATGGTCCGTACTGCCGTACCCAGGAAAAAGAACCCCAGGCAGACAAGCTGTACCGTCAATATCAGGATTATGTTGTCGTAGGGATTGCTGTGCCAGGGAAACAGGTGCCCGTCCGAGCATAAAAAATCGATGAAATAAAACGCCAAAAGAGAGGCAAAAAAGAACACCGCGTCCAAAATTTTTCGCCGGCGTATCCCGTTACCGCCTTCCCGCGCGGCGACTGTCCGGCGCCGCATCCCGGTACCGCCTCCGCGGACGACCATCACACTATAGGCCGTGCACAACATCGCGTCTGCCGCGAGGATAAAAAAGAGCAGGCCGAACCTGTCAAAAAAAACGTTGTTCTGCCACAGCGAGTTTTGCAACAGCAAAAAAAGCAGGGCGGTAAGCCGCGGCATGATGGCAAAGACTATCTTTGCGCTTTTCCTGTCAAGGATGGTGTTTTTCGGTAATGTCATGGTTTTTTATGTACCTTCCTTTCTTATGGTTAAAAGAACAAGCAATACTCCGCATATGGTAAAAACCATGGAACTGACGGCGTGCCAAAGGCTGACTCCGTTTCCCGGCACGAACAAAAAATGGAGTTTTAACAGCACCGTAATGCGGAAGATAGTAAGGCAAAAACTGACGGTGAAAATCCAGGCGGCGAACGCCGCGGTGCCGAAGGGGCGCCGGTGACCGGGCCGGCGGTCGCGAGTGATACAGCCCGCGGGGTTAAGGAGCCATCCGTCCGCCCCCGGCCGGCGGATGCCGGTTTTCTTCAGGACCCGGGCCGTCAAAGCGGTAAGCAGACAGATACCGAACATCCGCCGGCCGGAGCAGGCCGCTGTAATCATGAACAGGCCGTCGGCCGATAAAAATCCTCCGGAATGCACGGGTGTAA
>CAZWKE010000031.1:3829-27117 GCA_964634205.1 uncultured Spirochaetaceae bacterium | reverse complement strand
GTAATCATGAACAGGCCGTCGGCCGATAAAAATCCTCCGGAATGCACGGGTGTAAAGGATGCGCCGGAAATGGTGCCGGCCGCAAAGGATTCTATACCCAATACAAGGTGTTCCGTGCCCGTCAGGCGAAACAACGCGTGCAGCGCGTAGAGCATGAGCCCGGCCGGGAGAATGCACCGCATGATTTCATGGATTTCACTTTTACTCATTGTCTATTTATATACCCCGGTACTATGACGAAATCGTGACCAAGCGTGGACAAATAGAGGCAAACCTGTGGCATCATTGTGATTCACACACAGCGGATTTACGTATATATTCGGGTGTATGAATGTGGTAATGCGCTGCTTCTACGTATTTATTCTGTTCCTTTTTTTAGGTCTCACGACCGCGGGCTGCAAACAGGCCAATACCGGTTATGTTGCATTGATTTTACCGGCCGACGGGACGTATACGGGGCAGACACTCGAACTGATGCAAAAAGACCTGGAAACCTGGGAGGCTGTTTCCGCCGTTACCCTGGAGGGCCTGGCCCGGCCGGAGCTGCAGATAGAGTTTGACAGGGAAAAAATATGGGCCCTTGGACTGGAGTATGAGGACGTGGTGAAACAGACCCAGGCCCAGCTGAAGCAAAACGCCGCGAAAATCCAACGGTCCGTCGATTTAAACAGGATCCGGATTAAGACGGAACAGGGATTTTTCGTCACCCTGGGCCAGATTGCCGTCGTCACCATACGCGCCGGCGACAACAGAATATTTTATCAAGGCAAACAGGTATATAAAATCATTGTTAAATATGAGGTGGATAAATACGCCATGCTTCTGACGGAACTTGCGTCTTTTAAGAACAAGACCGGTATGGATTTCCGGGTTGAAATGCTGCGGGACATGGACCTGTACCTGTTTCTTTTGTCAAGCGAGCGGCAGCAGGACGCGGACAGGGCGGCCGCCTGGCTGCTGCGGCATCCGGCGGAGTCTCATGAAAAGCTGCTTGCAATCGTACAAAAGCACGAGTATACGCCTGCCGCGTCGCGCGCGGTCAGGCTCCTGGGGCGGATGGGGGTGCCGGCGGACGTGGAGGTCTTGAGGAACCTGGTATCCGGGGGACCGCGCCGGCTGCTCACCGACGCGGCCGCGGCCCTGGCCCTCCACCGCTCGCCGGACGCGTTCGCCGTCCTGGTACGGTTTTCGGGCGGTGAGGACGCGGAGGCGGCCGCGGCCTGCATTACGGCCCTGGGCAGGCGCGGTGATCAAAAAGCGCGCCCCCATCTGGAGGCCCTGCTGAGTTCTCCGCTTGAAATTATCCGCTATAAAGCGGTAGACGCTCTGTCCCTGCTGGGGGCCGGTCCCAGCAAAAAGGCATTACAGTCCCTGTTGGCCGCGGAACCGTCCGCCCGTGTACGAAAGCTGATCAAACACGTGCTGGAAAGGTAGTTTCATCAATAAGCCTCACAGCACTGAAAACTGTTTACCGGGCTATGCAGATTGTGTTTAGCGGGGTAAACACAATTTCTGGCCCGAATATAAAAATCAAGTTTGCCGATCTTTGCCTCCCATGATAACTCAATATAACACAAGCAATTAAAAAAATACAAATATTCGTCTGCTGTTGGTATGATTTTTGCAATTATATATACAGCATGAAAAAAGATTCTTGTGTCATCTCGTAATATTGCGGTTAAAAATTCCTATGGCTCATAGGAGTAATTTTTTTATTAGGTAAGTTGCCGGTGCAGGCGGTGAAAACATCCCCGGCCGGATAACAAAAATCTTAAAGGAGGTAAAACATGAAGCTAGTAAAAGGTCTATTAATCCTGTTGGTAGCAAGCCTGTTTTTTTACTGCGGTCCCAGCGGCGGAGGTACTGTTGAGGTTCTCCACTGGTGGACGTCCGGAGGAGAGGCCAAAGCTGTTGGTGTCTTGAAAGACATGCTGGAAAAAGAAGGCTATCACTGGAAAGACTTTGCGGTAGCCGGCGGCGGCGGTGATAATGCCATGACCGTTCTGAAATCAAGAGTGGTTGCCGGTAATCCGCCCGCGGCAGCGCAGGTTAAAGGCCCGCAGATCCAACAGTGGGGCGATGAAGGCGTCCTCACCAACCTGGATGATGTGGCCAAGGCCGAGAAATGGGATGAACTGATTCCCAAAGTAGTAGCCGATATCATGAAGTACAAAGGGCATTGGGTAGCGGTGCCGGTGAATGTCCACCGCATCAACTGGATGTGGTGCAATCCCGAAGTCTTTAAAAAATCGGGTGCGGAAATTCCCAAGACCTGGGAAGAGTTTGAGGCCGCATGTAAAAAAATAAAGGCGGCTGGTTTTATCCCTGTTGCCTGGGGCGGTCAACCCTGGCAGGAAGCCACGGTGTTCGAGACGATCGTGGCCGGTGTCGGCGGTACTGATTTCTACAAAAAAGCCCTGGTAGAAGCTGATCCGGCAGCCATCAACAGCCCGACCATGGTGAAGGTGCTGCAGACCCTTAAAATGATCAAACAGTATACCGATCCGGGTGCCCCGGGCCGTGACTGGAACCTGGCAACCGCCATGGTGATCAAGGGTGAGGCGGCCATGCAGTTCATGGGTGACTGGGCCAAGGGTGAGTTTACGGCAGCCGGGAAAAAACCCGGTGTGGACTATATCGCCACAACAGCCCCGTTGACAGCAAAGCAGTTCATCTTCAATATCGACAGCTTTATCATGTTCAAGGTAAAGAAGGAAAATGAAGCTGCACAGAAGGCCATGGCACGGCTGATTTTACAGCCCAAGTTCCAGGAAGTTTTTAACGTAGCCAAAGGTTCCATTCCTGTTCGTATGGGCATGCCCAAGGCTCCGTTTGACTCGGTGGCCCAGAAATCGATGGATGATTTCGCCGCGGCCAGCAAGTCCGGAGACCTGATCCCCAGCATGGCACATGAGATGGCGGTTATGCCCGCTATCAGGGGTGCGTTCCTGGATTCCGTTACGAATTTCTATAATTCGGACATGACTGCCGAAGAAGGCGCCAAGCAGATGGCAGACGCCGTAGCGGCAGCCAAATAAAAACTTTCCTTAAAGTTTTATGGTATGATGGATACCGGCCTCAAAAACCGGTATCCGTCCTTAAAAAATAAAATTGGATTTGAGTATGAATAATAAGAATAATAACGGCGGCCTTGGAGGACTGCTCCATCGCCTGGAAAATATACTTCCCAAAATAGTGCTTTTACCGACTTTTGCCTTGGCGGCAATTTTTATCTACGGATTTATCGGTTGGACGACTTTTATTTCTTTTACCGACTCCAAGCTTCTCCCCAATTACAAGCTTGTCGGGGTTCACCAGTATACGACCCTGTTCGAAAATTTCAATCTAATCACCCATACCTCCCGCTGGAGTGTGGCGGTGTCCAATCTGATAATTTACAGTGTGCTGTTTATCGGGATCTGTATCATCATCGGACTTGCCCTGGCCATCTTTCTGGACCAGCGGATACGCGGTGAGGGGTTGTTTCGGACCGTCTATCTTTATCCCATGGCCCTTTCCTTCATTGTAACAGGGGCGGCCTGGCGGTGGATCTTAAACCCGGACCTGGGACTGGAACGCCTGATCAGGCAGCTGGGGTTTTCACATTTTACCTTTCGCTGGCTGGTACAGTCGGACCTGGCAATCTATACGATTGTCATTGCCGCGGTCTGGCAGTCCAGCGGTTTTGTCATGGCCCTGTTTCTGTCCGGACTGCGCGGAATAGACGACTCCATTATCAAGGCGGCCCAGGTGGACGGGGCCGGCCTGCCCAGGATCTACCGAAAGATCATTATTCCCAGCCTGCGGCCCGTGTTTTTAAGCGCCGTGATTATTCTTATGCATCTTTCGATTAAAAGCTTCGACCTGATAATGGCTTTGACCCAGGGGGGGCCCGGCTATGCAACGGACATGCCGGCCACCTTCATGTATACGTTTTCGTTCAACCGCAACCGCCTGGCGTACGGCGCGGCAAGCGCGGTCATCATGTTTCTGGCGGTGATGGCCATTATCATCCCTTATTTATATTCGGAACTGAGAGGTACGCGTAATGAGAGGTAAACAACCGCAAATTCCGGGTACCCGTACCACGGGATCGATCATTATCCGTATTATTCTTTATACGGTGCTGACAGCGGCCGCGCTCTATTTTCTGATTCCCTTTTTTGTTATGGTCATTACTTCGTTGAAAACCATGAAAGATATCCGCAGCGGCACCTTGATTTCCCTTCCCAAAACAATTTCTTTTGACGCCTGGGCCAAGGCCTGGGACAGTGCCTGTACGGGAATAAAATGTGAGGGCATGAAAGGCTATTTCCTTAATTCCGTGCAGATGGTGGTGCCCGCGGTGATTATGTCAACGGCTATCGGTGCCGTGAACGGGTACGTGTTTTCCAAATGGCGCTTTAAGGGCAGCGAGACCTTTTTTACCTTTCTGCTCTTAGGGTGTTTTATCCCCTTTCAGATCATCCTTCTGCCCATGTCGCAGACATTGGGTATCCTCGGAATAGGCCAGAGTATTATCGGCCTGATTCTGGTGCATACCATCTACGGTCTGCCCTTTACCACGTTGTTCTTCCGCAATTTTTATGTTTCCGTTCCCACGGAAATCATAAAGGCGGCCAAAATAGACGGGGCGGGGTTTTTCAGAATATTCTGGAGGATCATTCTGCCGGTGTCCGCACCGATCTTTGTGGTGGCCGTTATCTGGCAGACAACACAGATCTGGAACGACTTCCTTTTTGGTGTGGCCTTCTCCGGCGCCGAAAGCCGTCCCATTACCGTGGCCCTGAACAACCTGGTCAATACCAGCACCGGGGTAAAGGAGTATAACGTGGATATGGCGGCCGCCATCATCGCCGGTCTGCCCACCCTTATCGTATATATCGTGGCAGGAAAGTATTTTCTGCGCGGACTGACCGCCGGAGCGGTTAAAGGATAACAAAAGAATAGGAATAGGAAGATATGGCATCATTAACTATCAACAACGTAAAAAAATACTTCGGTTCCAACGAGGTATTAAAAGGAGTCTCTCTTGCCATTGAATCGGGAGAGTTCCTTGTACTTGTCGGTCCGTCGGGCTGTGGAAAATCAACGCTGCTTAACCTGATTGCGGGCCTGGAGATCATCAGCAGCGGGGAAATCAAAATTGCAGACCGCGTGGTGAACAATATCAGGCCCAAAGACCGGGATATTGCCATGGTATTTCAGTCATACGCGCTGTACCCCAGTATGAATGTCTGGAAAAACCTGGCGTTCGGCCTGGAAACCAGGAAGGTCCCCAAGGATGAGATAGGAAAAATAGTGGAACGGGTGGCTGAGATGCTGCAGATCAGTGAGCTTCTGGACCGCAAACCGTCCCAGCTTTCCGGAGGCCAGCGCCAGCGCGTGGCCATGGGCAGGGCGCTGGCCAGGGATCCGGTGGTGTTTCTCTTTGATGAGCCGCTCTCCAACCTGGACGCCAAACTGCGGGTGGAAATGCGCACGGAGATCAAGGAGCTGCACCTGCGTATCAAAACAACAATCGTCTATGTTACCCACGACCAGATCGAGGCCATGACCCTGGCTGACCGCATTGCGGTAATGAGAGACGGGATTATTCACCAGTTCGATACCCCGCAGCAGCTGTACGACAACCCGGCGAATATGTTTGTGGCCGGGTTCATCGGCTCGCCCTCCATGAACTTCATCGGCTGTACCCTGATAAAAAATGGCAAGGATATCGGGGTTGAGTTTGCGAACAAGAAGGGCAAGGCCTTTTTCCTGCCGATCAAACAACCCGGTCCGGAGCTGGACAAGTGGCTGAAAAAGGACGTAATCCTGGGGATTCGCCCGGAGCGCATTGCCGGCGGGTTTTTTGAACAGGAAGGGAATCCGCAAATACACGAGATCGAGTGTGTGGTCGACGTGGTTGAGCCTACGGGTCCGGACACCCTGGTATTTGTTACCATTAACGGCAGTAAGCTGACCTGCCGGGTAAACCCGCAGTACGCGGCAAAACCGGGGAAAACCATGAAGCTGATGATCGATATGTCAAAGGCCCTGCTGTTCGATCCCAAAACCGAACAGCGGATCGGCAGATAATCCTTCCGGTCTTTTTGGTTTTTATAGACTTTGGGGCGGGAAGGTATTATATTTAACCCGGGCTGCCGTCCTGTGTTCAGGTACGGAATAATAGCCTCCTTTATTATGTTGCGCCCGGGTTTTTTAATATAAGAATCCGGGCTTTTTTGACCCCCCCCCGGAAGCTTCTTAAGAACCATAAAAAAAAAATTTTCTTGATAATTTTTTTTTAAAGGTTGATAATAGCCTCTATGCCGGACGAGCTGCTGAAAATAGGCACCCTCTTACTGAAAAACATGTACAGCGCCGATTTTATCCGCCTGCTTGTGGACCATGCCTGTGACGTCAGCCGTTCGGACGCGGCCTGCCTGTACTTTGGCGGCAGCGGTCCGGGCGATACCGGGGCCCTGCGGCAGGTATATCTGCGCGGTAACTGCGGCCCGGCAAAGGTGTTGCCGCAGGATTCCGAACTGGTCGGATTTTTATATGAAAGCAGGGAGCCGGTGGTGCTGGGGGGACCGGACGGTGTTTTTTTCAGGGAACTCCTGCTCTGCCCGGAGATGCAAAGCGGGATGGCGCTTTTTCTCGGGACCGACACGCAGCGGTTCGGTATATTGATCCTGAACTCACTGGCCGAAGCTCATTACACGCGGCGGCGTTTTGATTTCTTAAGCGGTCTTGCCCTGCTGACCGGTGTGATGTTTTCCCACCGCGGGTCCGCTGCCAATCCTAAGCAAATAAGGAAACAAGCATGAACGAGGTTTTGGATTTTATTCGCTCATTACCACCGATCGCACTGCTTTTATTCTTCACCGCGGTGCTTCTCCTGATCGGGTACGCGATATGGCGCGCCGTGGCGTTTTCCCGGATCAAACGGATTATACAAAATCTCAGCGGTGATCCGGAGAAGAACAAAGAGCTGATTCGGGAAAAATACACTTCCGGGGCGCTTTTGCGCCGCTCGGCGGCAATCGAAAAGCAGGCCGAACTGCTGGGGCCGCAGATCATCCCGCTTATGGGAATGGATGAGGTCTGGGCGGCGGAATGTGTCAGGACAAAGTCTAAAAAGCATATGCTGCGGGTTATGGAATATGCCGCGGACAAGGGCCTGTTCAGTTGTTTTTTGGTCTGTGTAAAAAAAAGACATTTGTTTCCGGTGTTCAAAGGCGGTTTGGAAGAGATGGGTATGGGTCCCTTCCGCCTGTATACTATCGCGCGCACCTGTACCGGCGAGCGTTTTGACGGCAGGACGGCATACGGATTATGCAGCGACAGGAAGGATGAGCTTCTGGAGCTGGCCGGAGACACCGAGTGGAACGTGCGCTATTTTGCGGTGAACATGCTTTTGTTTGCTGATGGCCCGCGGGTGGAACGAATCCTGTGGAACGCGGCCGGAGACCCCCATCCCCTGATCAGGGAGATCGTCGTCTCCCGCTTTTCTCCGGCGGAAAAAGAAAAATATTACAACCTGTTGTTCCGGGCCGTTTGTGACGACCCGGTATTCCGGGTGCGCGGAGAGGCCTGGCGCCGCATACACGCGGATTATCCGGAGCTCTACCGGCTGGAACCGCAGAACCTGGCACCCGATCAGGCACTGCATGTGCTGGAGCTGTTACGGCCCGGCAACAAACAGGAAGAGAATTTTGCTCTTGGCTTTCTTGACCATTCCAACCTGGAACTGCGTTTTGCCGCGGCCGCATACCTGGAAAAATGCGGGGTGTTGGAAAAGCTGTTCCTGGAGGTTGATTTCAATGATATGCACGTTTTTGAACGCAACCGTTCCCTGCTGCTCAAGGCCGCCGAGGTGAATGTCAGCTCGTTTTTACGGTCCCTCACCGGAACAAACAACCGTGCCAGTCTGGATATTGCTTCGGCCGTTCTGCAGAAAAACGGGGAGGTGGATTTTATCAGTGTGCTGGCCAGAAAGGTGTTCTCTTCTTATGACGGAACCAGGGAGATGGAAGCGATTTACCGGGCAACGGTGAAATGTGTTGCGGCCCGCGGGACGGAAGAGGCATTGTTCTTTTTTAAATATGAACTGGAGAAACGGCGGCTGGACCGGAAGCTTATGTCCGTACTGCTGCAGATGGTCCCGGCAAGGGCCGGGTTTATTTTGTTCGATGTATTGATGTCCTACTTTCTCCAGCCCTTTTTTGAGCCCAAGCCGGAACTGCGTGATGCAATGAAGGGTATGCCGCACGCCCGGGTGCTCGCAGAACTGTTGAAAATAATCAGGGCCGCACAGGGCGTCTATCCTCCCGTTGTCCGCAGGCAGGCCATAAAACTGTTGGGTGAGCTCAGGCTGCACTACTGCCTGGAGACGGTGCTGGAACACCTGCCGGAGCTGCCGCTGAAAGAGGCCAGGGAGTACGCCGTGGAGTTCGCCGGCTACCCGGCCGAGTTGGTGACGGTCAAGGTAAAAAAGCTTTTTGCCAAAGAGGACAACAGCCTGCGCGCCGCGCTTGTTACCGTAATTCCCTCGCTGGGGCTTGCCCAGCTGCAACAGCTGGTAAAGGATTCCCTGAAAGACATGGACCCGGGGGTGAGGATCGCCGCGGTGTGGGCCCTGGTGGAAATCGGTGACGCAAAAACCCTGAACGCCGGTTTCGAGATTTTACGAGATCCGGTGGAGCGGGTGCGTGAACAGGCCGCATTAGCCCTGGGAAAGGTAGGTTCGGCGGCAACCTTGGCCAAACTGAAAGATGTAGTTATGGATACGGATGAGACCGACGCGGTAAAACAGGCCGCAATCAAGGGGCTTGGGGCGTCGGCTTCCCTGAAGTCCATCGACCTCCTGTTGACCCTGCTGGAAAAGGCCGATGCGTATAAAGATGGAATCATTCACGCACTCAGCGGGAAAATGGAACAGGATGAGCTCGCGGCCCTGATCCACAGCTTCAAAGAGGGCGGACCCGCGGTTCGCACGGGTATTGTCGAGGTTCTGCGGCAGCACGGGAGCGCAGCGGAAAAGAACATGCTGGAACTGCTGCGGCAGGATGACCATTCGTTACAGCCGTATGTTGCGGAGCTGTTGGAAAGTACGGGTTTTGTGGAGAGCACCGTGCGCAGGCTCAGGCACAGAAAACCGGAGGTACGGCAGGAGGCTGCCGGTGTGCTTGCCCTGATCGGGACACCCGCGGCATACCGGGGAATTGTCATCGCGGCCCGTGATCCGCATGAAGCGGTGCGCATAGAGGTGGTAAAGGCCCTGGAACGCCTGAAATCGGACAATGGGAAAAAGGTGTTGCAGACCCTGCGGGAAGACCCGGACAAAAAGGTGCGTCGATACACCACCTGGGCCCTGGAACGATTAAAGGTAAAACAGACATAGATATCCTTGACGCAGGCAGAGGAATAAATTATATTCCAGATAAATCCCGAAGAAAACAAGGAGTAATGAATGAATGCGATTATCAGATCGGTGGGGGCGTATGTTCCGAAGAAACGGCTGTCCAATGATGACGTGGCAAAGATTGTGGATACCTCGGATGAGTGGATATTTTCTCATACCGGCATCAGGAACCGGCATATCGCCGATGCTTCGGAGGCGACCTCCGATCTGGCATACAAAGCCGCGGAGTTGGCGTTAAAGCGCGCGGAGCTGGCGCCCGAAGACGTGGATTTCATTCTTACGGCAACCTGTACTTCGGATTACGTGGGATTTCCTTCCACCGCCTGTATCATCCAGGACAAACTGAAGGCCCATCACGCGGGCTGTCTGGATATTTCAGCCGCCTGTACGGGGTTCATTTACGGCCTGGAGATTGCCAAGAACTTTGTTCTTTCGGGTTCGGCCAAGAATGTGCTGGTAATGGGTGCCGAGACCATGAGCCGGATCATGAACTGGACGGACAGGAATACCTGTGTGCTGTTCGGTGACGGGGCAGGGGCGGCCGTGGTAACCGCCGGAAACGCCAAAAGCAACGGGATCATAAACTCCGTTCTGCAGGCAGAGGGCCAGGGCGCCATGCTGTTACAGCGGCCGGTGGGGGGCAGCCGTACTCCGTACAAAGATGGACAGTTTACGGAAAGTGATTTTATGACCAAGATGGCCGGACAGGAAGTGTATAATTTCGCCATCAGGGTCATCATCGACACTATAAAAAAACTGTTGAAAATGAATGATCTAACCATGGACGATATCGCCTATATCGTACCGCACCAGGCGAATGTTCGGATAATTCAGGCCGCCTGCAAGCGCGCAAAAATGCCTCTGGATAAATTCTACCTGAATATCGACGAATACGCCAATACCTCAGCCGCTTCCGTACCGATCGCGCTGAATGAAATGTACGAGAAGAAAATTCTTAAGACCGGGGACCTTATTATTACGGTGGGTTTCGGCGGGGGGCTTACCTACGGCGGCAATCTCATCCAATGGGCGTAAAATAAAACACTTGAAAATTAAATTGAAGTCACTATAGTTTTGAAGTAGGGGGTAAAAATGAGCGTTAAGACTACTTCATTGACGGATGGGTATATTGAATTAAAATTCGGTCCGCGTTGGAAATACATTGCCTGTGTTCGCGGATTTATCCAGAATTTTTTGGCCATCAGCATTGTAGACCAGAGTAAGGCCGATAAAATCGCCATGGCGGCCAGCGAGCTTTTGGAAAACGCGGTAAAGTACGCGTCCAGGGACGACACCCATATAGTGATCAAGGTTTCACCCGCCACCGAACAGATAAAAATCCTTGTGGTGAATACGGCCAAGGAGGAATCCATCCAGACGTTACTCTCAATTTACAAGAAGATTTCCGATGGAGACCCCCTGCAAGTGTATGTGACCCAGATGAAAGAGGCTGCCTTAAGAAGCGACGGGAAAAGCCATCTGGGTTTGGCCCGTATCCGTTACGAAACCGGAGGAGATTTGAATGTTGCAGTCAATAACAACGAGGTGCAGGTTTCAATTGCTATTGGATAGCGCCCGCATGAAAGGGAGTGATACATGAACAGACTAAATATCGAAAACTTACATGAAGATAGAATGATCGTAGAGGTGACCGACGACGACTCGAAAATCACCGTAACGTTTAAAGGTGATATCGATATGGAAGACCCGGGCATGGTCCTGGATCCTTTTTTCAGCACCCTGCACGAAAGACTTTTGGCGCAAAAAATCAAGGAAGTAAATACGGATTTTAAAGAGCTTAATTTTCTTAATTCAAGCGGTATCAAGGCGGTGGCCAAGTGGATTATGAAGCTTGGTGAGGTAAGTGAAGCCGAGCGTTATACCATCCACATCCAGTATAACCGAGACATCACCTGGCAGGTAACAAGTTTGCCTACACTCAACTTCCTGGTACCCGGTGTGGTTAAGGTTGAATAGTTTATTATTAATTCTATCAGGCAGTTTCACGGTTTTTTTCATTGTACTACTTATACTCCGGCAAAAAAAAAATAAAAAAAATACAGCGCTTTTTAAACGAAGCCTTGAGGAAAAAGAACAACGTATTCGGGAGTTAAGCGCGTCTCTGGGCGAGGCTGCTTTGGCCGGTACGAAGACGTTTGGACCTGAGGAAACCGACACCGGAGAGCCTCGGGATTTGGACTCCCTGGAATCTTTGGTAGAGAATATAAACTCGATATTACAATCCGCCATTGACCGTGAACGGGACGCAGATTCCGCGGAAAACAGCCAAGGGGCATTTGAGGATCTTTTAAAAAGTAACGAGAACATCCGTGAGAATACAAACAAAGCATTCGATATCTCGGACAATCTTTCCGGTTCGGCCAAAGCGGCCTTTGAAATATCGGAAAAGGTACAGGACGGTATCCAAACCATTACCTCGGCCTTAAGCGATACCCTTAATTTTTCGGAGCTGCTGTACAAGCAGTCCGGTCAGATAAGCAATATCACGGAAATTCTTTCCGATATTTCGGAGAAGATCAACCTGTTGTCGTTCAATGCCTCCATCGTATCCGCGCGAGCCGGTATTCACGGCAAGGCCTTTGAGGTTGTGGCCAGGGAGGTAAGGAAACTGGGGCTGGAAACCAACAGTTCCCTGTCCAAGATCGAGGAGGAGATCCGCAGTATCCAGCGCGTCATCAGTGAGTTGGTGACAAAAATACGTTCGGCCGCGGCGGAAACCGAGGAAGAAAAAGCCTCACTTATCTCCGTGGTCGGTACCCTCCGGGGCATCACCCTGGGGGTGGAGGTGTTTCGTGCGGTAAGCAAGATTGCCAACGAAAAGGCGTCGCTGCAGCAGGAACTTATCGATACCATCAAACACTATTGTGAGCGGTCGTTACAAAGGACCGGAGTGCTTGAATCGGTTTACAGCAAAACGCGGCAGGAAATAACAACCCTGAATAAAGAACTTACCCGCATGGTACATCCGCATGTAAGTACCGGGGAGGAAAAAAATGGTAATATTACAAACAATCAACGTGTTTAGCTTTGTTCCCGGGATCCTCTTTGCCGGGGTATTGTGGAGCAATATCCGCCGCAAAGAGCAGTTCGGCACCAGGCCGCGGCACCTCCTGTTTTCCATCCTCCTCTTTACCGTCATCGGGGCGGTGCTTTTTCAGTACCGGCTGTTCAGTACCTTTTGGGAACCCGCGCTTTCATTCAGTCTTTTTGCCACGGTGTTTGCCCTCTACCTGCTGATGTTTTTTATCCTGGAATATTCCATCCATTGTCAGCGCATAAAAAAAAGCCATGTGTGGAATGATTTTATCGGGAACTTAAAGCGTACCATCATATACTGGGCGGTGCTTACGGGCATCATTGCCGGTTCTTATCTCATGGTTTATTTCTATAAAAAAAATCTGTTTACCGGCGGCTTTATCTCCCTCTTCATCAAATCCGATGATTTTGCCGCGTTAAAGGCCCGGGGGGCGGTCGGCTTGGCGGACCTTGGGGTGGTGATGACTTTTGTAAGTGTCCTGTACACGGTAACGGCCTTTTTACTGATCCGGGACTTTCGAAAAAAAGTCTTTCATCTCCAGACCGGGGTGGCGCGCACGAACAACCTCACCTTCAATGTTGCACTTGTCTTTCTGCTGCTGCAGTTCGGGTATTGTCTTTTTTTTGAGGGTGTATTACATCCCCTGTATACCGAGATATTTTTCGTCCTGACCGTCGTCTATATTATTCGTGTTTATATGGAATATTTCTGCCTCCGTGTCCTGAACCTGGAACGCACCATCGATAAACAGGACCAGTCCGCCGAATTGATGAACGAGCTGGTAAGCCGCGAGGCAAGCTCTCCAATCGAAGAGGATGTGGAAATACTAAGAAGTACCATTTCGGAAGAGCTCCGGCGCCTGAAAAACTCCCTGCCCAACCGGGATTACGCTTTTTCCGGTTTCATGCTCTACAGCCTGGAGGGTGATATCCTGAAAGTTATTTCGCCGCAGCTTATCGATGGGTTTTGTACCCCCCTGCTGAAGCATTCCACCATAAAGCTGCTGAAAAATACCAAGCAGATCCAGGACAGTATTTTGAAAACAGTGTATGACGTGAAAAAAATAGGATCGCTTGCCCTGCAGGACCTTACCGACTGGGGGGAACAGATAATAAAAGAGCTTATCCGGACCCGTGAACGCATTGTCATCAACCAGATCCCCGATGAGCTGAAGGGATTACAGCGGCTTATCGCGGTAAACCCGCTCTTTGACAAAGAGCGGCTTATCGGAATTTTGGTGGCATTCAAGGATTCGTTTGATAAGTTGTTTCCCGAAGAGGAGAACGTTCTTACCTGGCTGTGCGGCAATCTGAAGATAATCCTGACCATTATCGACGGAAAGCGGATCCAGCGGGAACGGAACAGGCTTTCCAACGAGATGAATATCGCAAAAAATATTCAGACATCGATTCTGCCCGCGCAGATGGAAATCCCGGGCTTCGAGATCGCCACCAATATGGTGACCGCCTCCGAGGTCGGGGGAGACGTGTACGATTGTTTCTGCACGGAACTGGGAAACTATATCGGGATCGGGGATGTGAGCGGTCACGGTCTGCCCGCCGGAATCATGGCCCTGATTCAGCTGGTGGCGTTTGAGGCGGTGGTGGCCGCGTCGCAGGCCGTGAAAAAAAAGATTGCGCCCCATGAGTTGTATGATATTGTAAACAAACTCCTCTGTAAAATAAATCGCGACCGCATCGGCAGCGATAAGTTCATGACCCAGAATTATATCCTTGAGAATAAAGGGACGCTTACCCATGCCGGCGCGCACGAGATTGCCCTGTTGTACCGCAAGAAACAGGACAAGGTCATCGAAATGACCGACTTTGCCAAGAAGGCGGCCTTTATGGGCATTACCGAGACAGCCACGGCCAAGGCCTCCGAAGGAAGTTTTACCATGCACAAGGGAGATCTGCTGCTGCTGTATACTGACGGGGCTATCCAGGCCAAGGACGACTATGGGACCCAGTTCGGCATCGATGGCTTAAAGAAAATACTGGGGGGAAACTCCTCTTCCGCCCTGCCGGATCTGATTAAAAAAATCATGGGAAAAATATATAATCACGCCCTCAACGGGGATATTAAAAAGTACAGAGGGAACTTTGCGGATGATGTTTCCCTGGTTCTCTTGCGAAAAACATAATCAGTGTACCGCGTAGATATAATCGAACAGCAGATGCCGCATCAGCCCCGCGCAGCGGGCCTGTAGTGAGCCTTGTGCCGGAGTAATAATCCCGCTGCGTACCGGTTTATCGTCCGCCGTACGGCTGAGGGTAAACCGGAGCCTGCCGTCTTTCTGCCAGTGCAGGGCCAGGCGGTACTCAAAGCCGGTGTTCCCTTCCGTCCCCCCATCCACCCCTCCGGTAATTTCGGAACCGGCCTTTCGCAGCATATCGCTAAAATACGAACGGGCCTGCCCGCGGACGGAGGCATTATCGACGGTAATGGAAAGCTCCAAGGGAAGCCCGAAACCGTACTGGATAAGGCCGCCCGGATTTATCCGGTAAAGCCGGTTTATGGCCGTGCGCCGTTCACGGTTCTTCCCCTCCCTGCCCAGCAGAGGGACCAGGGACTGCAGGGTCCGGCTTATCATGTCCTTCTGCCAGTACGAATCAAACCCGCCCAGCGCCTTCCCCAGCAGTGCCGCGGAGGAGGTGATTTCACCGCGCAGCATCAGGTAGGTGGAGACGGAGTTCGGGTTTACCCCGGTTTCGATGCGTTCGGCCGAGCGGCAGTATCCAAGCGCGACATCCGGGTAGTCACGGTTGGCATCCATAAACTCAAGATACGCCTGCAGGCGGTTTTCCTCTTCCAGGTAGGCCCGTCCGGTGGCGATCGCGGCCAGTTTGTATTTTTCCCCGTAATACCATGCCTGCAGCCGGTATATGGCCCACTGCACCAGTCCGCCCAGCTCTTCCAGGAAACCGGCGCGCGGGGTATGCCATTCCTTCTCGGCCAGTCCCAGGTAGATGCCGGCCAAGAGGTCATACAGCCGCTCAAAATACTCATTGGTGTTGGTGCTGTAATACAAAAGCCACGACAGCTCCTTTTGGGAAAGGATGTCCAGCACACGTGCCCTGGCCGCCTCCAGGTTGCCGAAGTCTTTGTCCAGGGCCGCCAGGTTGATCTTTGAATAGGCGGAATCGTCATACAGGTCTGCGTTTTCATACTCACGCCGCGCCGCCCGGTAGTCCATCCGCATGTGCAGCAGCGTGCCCTTCATCCGTTTGCCCGAGGCCCATTCCTGTAAATCGATGGCATTTTGGCAGGCGGCGAAGGACAGGGCAAAATGATAGAAGGTCTTTTCCAGAATCGAAAGGTTGTAATAATAGATTGCGGCGGCGGTGGTTTTGTTTTCCTGCAGTGAAAGGGTGATGGCTTTGTTATAATAATATTTGGATTTGTCGTATTCGTACAGGTCCGCGTAAATGGAAGCCAGGGTCCCGGCCAGGCGGGGATGCAGACCGAACCGGTCGATCGCCTTTAAAAGCAGCGCCTCCCCGGCTTTTAACTGGTAGGTCTTTTGATACACCCAGCCCATCCAGTCCATGGTATCCGTGTTGTCGGGTTCGATCTCCAGTATCTTTTTGTAATAAGCAAGAGCATCCTGTTCACGGTTCAGCAGGCCGTAGCACATGGCAGCCTGGTTTAACACATACGTATCGGTCGGTTGTTTGTGTTCCGCGGCCAGGTACTCCTCCAGCGCGTTCGTATACAGTTCCTTGCCGTAATAAAGGTCGGCAAGCATTATATTAAACACCGCCGTATGGCTGTATTGTTCTTTGGCCTCCTGCAGCAGCTCCAGGGCGCGTGTGTAGTTTTCCGCGCGCAGCGCATCGTTCGCCTGTTCATAATACCAGTCTTCCGAACGGGTCTCGGCTGCCGTCACCGGCAGCAGGACCGAGAGCAGCAGTACCATAACCGCCCCCAGTCCTACAATGATTATTGTATGTTTTTTTCGCTTCATAATTTTTTTCTCCACAGGCCGCAGGGGTTCAATAAAGAGACAAACCGCCGGAACGGGTTCACCTTTGCCCGCAGCGAGCGGGTAAAGGTCTTGTAAGTCTGTAACGCCTCCCTGAAATCGGAAGCGCCGAACCCGGTACTGAAGACGGCCTTTAGGTAGGAACGGGTAAAATCGGCCAGCAGTACGCCGCGTTCGGCCTGCAGGCGCTTTGCGTATTCAAGCAGTGATTCGCTCTTTGTGCGTCTGTGACCCATTCCGAACGTAAGGTTGAGGCACCAGGCATACAGGTATTTTATTTTCCCGGCGCCGCCCGGCACAACCAGGGAGAGCAGGTACGGCCGGTATTTGGCGAGCAGTACGATCAGCAGGTAGGTCAGCGGAAGGACCACGTACCAGAGGCTGAAGACGGCCCCCATGCCCCTCAAGAGTGAGTCCCCCAGTCTTCGTAAAAGGGAGGTCTGCTCCGGCGGGACCTCTTCACTTGGCTCCATGTTTTCCCGGTTGTTCAGGATCTCTCCAATGAGTTTTTTCAGGTCCGGTTCACTGCCGCCCGACCCCGGCAGCAGGTTGAAATCCTCTCCGGGGGCAAGCCGGGTTGAGGTGGGATCGAACTCGATCCAACCGTACCGGTTGAAGTACACCTCCACCCAGGCATGAGCCTGGTAGGCGCGCACCTCGTAAAAATTAAGCAGCCTGCCGGAATGATAAAACGCCGGTACCCGGCTTTGTTTTCCCACGTAAAACCCTACGGCCACGCGGGCGGGAATGCCCAGGCTGCGGCAGAGCAGCGCCATGCCGAAGGCAAAGTATGAGCAATAGCCCTTTTTGGACGTAAACAGAAAATGGTGCAGCTGGTTTCCGTCTTCGGCGATCCCCGGTTTTAATGAGTAATAATAGTTGTTTTTCAGGTACGCATAAATCGCCCCGACCCGGTTGTAGTATCCGGTGATGTTTTTGGTAATTGCTTCGGCAAGACCGCGGATCTCCGCGTCCCGGCCGTAATCGGTATAGTAGGCAAGGGTTTTTTCGTCCATACCCGCCTTTTTACTATTCAGCAATCCTTTGTCCGCAAACAGTGCCATGACCGTTTCCCATATCCCCGGGGCGGTGTCAAACTCGATATAGCGCCGCTGCAGCACCCGGGAGACCACCCGGTAGACGCGCGTAAAAGAGGATTTGGGCCAGTTCTTAAAGGGGATGACCGTTACCGGATAGTTCAGGGCAACCAGGGCCGAGGTGTCGAAGTTCACCAGGTAATATTCCTGGGTCTGACCGGTACGTCCCCCGTACCCGGGATCATGGAACTCAAGCACATGGTCGGGAAGGTGTACCTGCTGCTGGTCCATCTCTCCCTGCCGCGGGCGGTAGAACCCCTTCCGCGGATCGTATGAGCCGAGGATATAACGGCGCAGGAGATATTTGTCCCGGGTGCCGTCCGTGCGCATCAGCAGCACCAGCTCGTCGGAAAGTTCGATTTCGCTCTGCAAACGCACGAACTCGGAAAGGTCGAACTGAAACAGCGTGGGTTTCAAAAGTCCGCTCAAATGCCTGACGGACTCCTCCCGGTATTCGCGCGTCAGAAAAAGAAATAAAAAGATAAGCGGGACCACAATCCAGAGGTAGGAAACAAGCCCGCCCGGGAGGCTCCGGTGTTTACGGTCCGTACGCCGCCTGTTGTCCGCGGTACGGCCCGGTTTGTCCGTGTCCGCTCCGCCGCCCCTTTCGGGGGCCCGGCCGGCACGCGCGTCCGGGAAGGTAAAAGCGAAACCGGCGGTGAACAGCACCAGGATTTCACAGAGCACAAAACCGATTACCGCGGCGGCGAAAAAAGAGGGGTGCGAATACAGCGTTGTGCGGTAGCTGCTTTCGGTCCAGAAGATGATCACCAGAAACAAAATATTAAATCCGATCTCAAAGGGAACGAACCCCTTGTAACGCCGGGCCAGAAAATTGAACAACCAGACCACGGCGTAGACCGGCAGAAAAGGAAAAAAGTCCTTGTCGAACAACAGGAACAACAGCCGAACACCGGGGGCCGCGGAAACAGTGCCCAGCAGATGGAAAATAAAAAACAGCAGGGCCCGTACCAGGAAAGGAAAAACCGCGGCAACAAGCAGGGCGGCCCAGAGGCGCAGTTTCATCCGTTCCATGACCAGGGCCAGGCAGACGGAGCAGGCAAAGGCTATCGAAAGATACAATGGGTTTAGAATGTCGCGGAGGTGCAGGGAGGCATTCAGCATCAGAAAGTACAGGGCCGCGTTGCGCAGAATAAACAGCCAGAGCCCCGCACCGGGTTTATACTTCAAAAACATGCGGTATTCTCCAGGGGGCGGCGCGGAATCCGGCGGCCTGATCGTGGATTGCCGCGATAAACGCGGCGGTGTCCCGTGATTCACGGCCGGCGGCACTGCGAGCCGGCGCTCCGTTATTCGTGCCGTCGTCGCGTGCGTCATAAGCCGCCCCGGCGCTATCCGCCTGCCCCGGCGCTCCGTTATTCGTGCCGCCGAGGGCACTGCGGGTCGGCCCTCCGCCGAGAAACAGCAGGCGGCGCAGGCTGATGCCGGGCCGGGCCGACTGTTCCGCCCGCCACAGCGGAAAGAAAAGGTTTATTTTGTGGCCCGCTTTCTTTAAGTGCAGCAGCAGTGTTTCAAGCCCCCGCGAGCCGGGGGAGGTGAACACAAAGGTATGCAGGTTTTTCTGCGGAGGAAGCACGGGCGGCGGGCAGTCACGGCGCCACCAGATCCGCGCCAGGCCGGTAAGCAGCTCCTCGCGGTTTTCCGGCCCGGCGGTTATGGGCTGGGGAAATCCCGGCACGCTTAACCAGATGGTAACGTCGCTCTGCAGCACGGAGAACAGCAGCGAGCCGGCGCGCTCTACCAGCAGATCGATGTAGGCATGGCGCAGCTTCCCCGGAACCAGGGGGGAATCCGAGGGGTCGATGATGAACAGCAGCTTGGCGTGGGGCAGGCTGGTCTGTTCGCCGATCCGCAGGTAAAGCTCCCGGAAACGCGCGAACACCTTCCAGTTTATTTTACGCACGTCGTCCCCGGGATAGTACTTGCGCACTTCAAGCAGGTTGTCGCTTTGTTTCTTCTTGGGGGAGTACTGGATGTCCGAGCCCTCAACCTCAAGCTTCATCCCGGCAAGGGGAGAGGATCGCAGTACCGGGTAGACGGTCAGCCGTTCCCGGTACGGCAGGCGGATGACCGATCGCGTCAATCCCGTGATGTCGCCGACGGTAAGCATGGTGTGTTGCGCCGTATATTCACCGCGGTATCTCGGGGTAAAACCGATCAGGCGGTTGCACTCACCGGGGGGAAGGACCTCCCGCAGTTTGCATATACTGTCCTCCTGCCAGGCCAGGCGCAGGTTAAAACCGGTGAAAAAACCCGGCAGACTGAAGCGGGGGAGTTTCAGCTTCAGGGAGGCCTGTGCCTGACGTCCGGGGAATACGCCGTGCGCCGGCAGTTTGAGGTTGAAACTGTCGGCCTGGGCGGCCAGAAAACGCCGGGTTACCAGACGCAGCAGGTTGTTCGCGGCCAGGGAATAGAGGCAGATCAGCAGAAAACCGCTTGCCCACAGCAGGGAGGCAAGGTCGGTGCGTACTATCCCCGTAACAAGCACGGCGCTGGAAAAAAACAGAAATACGCCGCCCCGAGGGGTAAAGCATACAAGATTACGGATTACACCAAAACGGCTTTGTGCTTCACGCATGTCGGATTCCTATGCCTGGTAATCGATTTTTTTCAACTCGGCCAGGGTAAGTTCCCTGATAAACTCCTGTGTGTTTACACGGATGTCCTTGAAGCGCAGGCGGTGCGCGATGACCGGAGAGGCCAGGTCCACAATATCCTGGTCGATGACGTAGGTCCTGTTTTGCAGCATGGCCCAAACGCGGCAGGCCTTCAGGAGCATCAGGCCGCAGCGGGGAGAGGCGCCGAGCTCCACCCCGTGATGACTGCGGGTCAGGGCGGTGATCCCGACGATCGCCCTGATCAGGCGCGGATCACACTCTATGCGGCCGGAAAAATTGCGCGCATCCAGGATGTCCCGGCTGCTGCATATGGGACGTATGCCCGGAAGGATCTTGTGCGCCGGGTCGTCGTGCACGATGCCGATCTCCACCTCCTCGTCGGGATAGCCGATGGAGATCTTCATAAAAAAGCGGTCCACCTGGGCAATCGGCAGGGCGTAGGTACCCTCCATCTCCAATGGATTCTGGGTGGCGATCACGAAAAACAACGGGTCCATGGGGTAGGTCTTGCTGCCGACGGTCACCTGGTCCTCCGCCATCACCTCCAGCAGGGCGGACTGTACTTTGGGTGTGGTCCGGTTGATCTCATCCACCAGCACAATATTGGCAAATACCGGCCCCCGGGAAAAAATAAAGCGCTTGTTCTCCGGATCATAGATGTCCACTCCCGTGATATCATAGGGCAGGAGGTCCGGCGTACACTGAATGCGTTTGAATACAGCGGATTTCCTGCCGTTATGCTGCCGGATCAGTCTGGCCAGGGTTTTGGCCGCGGTGGTTTTTCCCAGGCCGGGCACGTCCTCGATCAGGATATGACCGCCCGCCACCAGGGTGGTTACCAGGTACTCGATTACCCGGTGCTTGCCCCTGATTACCTTCTCCAGCGCCGCCTCCAGCTTGCGTATAACGGTGAGATGGCCCTCCAGTTCGGCCTGCAAATGGGAAGAAGCGTTTTTAGCGGCAGCGGCCTTTTCGTGCATATTTTTAAGCA
Organism: uncultured Spirochaetaceae bacterium; assembly: GCA_964634205.1. Taxonomy (GTDB): domain Bacteria; phylum Spirochaetota; class Spirochaetia; order SZUA-6; family RPPD01; genus JAFGGG01. Next base: position 5,935 of record CAZWKE010000031.1, on the reverse strand, counting down.
TACTATGCAACGAGCACTTATTCAATCCTGGTGTAGTGAATTCGCCGCCCTCATTGATATTCTATGCTTGACTTATTGTACAATAATAGGTACAATAAGGATTGCAAGGGGAAACATATGAACGCCATAAATTACAGTGTCCTGCGTAAAAATCTTAAGTCAACTATGGATAAAATTATTTCAGACCATGAACCGGTCATTATTACCCGCCGTAATGGCGAGAATGTGGTTATGGTTTCTTATGATGATTATGCCGCTATTGAAGAGACCGCATACCTCCTGAAGAGCCCCAAAAATGCGCAACGGCTGCGTGAAAGCATCAAAAGCTATAATGAGGGGAAGGGCAGGGAACAAACACTGATTGAGGATTAGAAAGTGAAAATTATTTTCCATCCGCATGGGTGGGAAGACTATCTTTACTGGCAGAAAACCGACAAGAAAATACTGAAAAAAATAAATTCCCTTATAAAAGAAATCAACCGTAGTCCGTATGAAGGCACAGGGAAACCCGAACCGTTAAAATTCGATTTAACCGGATTCTGGAGCAGGAGGATTGACCAGGAACACCGGCTTGTATATAAGGTAGAAAAAACCACGGCCGCGCGGGCCGGCCGTGTGTACCAACCGCACGTTCTCTCCTGCAGGTATCATTATTAATGAAATTAATAAAGGAAGCCTAAATGAAATAGATATATATTAGATTTGATTTAAATCAGAATAATTATAGACCACTTGAAAATCGCGCGGCCGCGTTTTATATTATCATAAGAACGTATGGCAGTGCCTGATATACGCGACGAACATATCAAAAAAAGTATCGGTCTCACCGATGACATTATCAAGCAATGCGGGCCCCGCCCGGCGGGGAGCAGCGCGTGTAAACGGGCGGCTGAAATTTTGTATAATGAGCTGGGCAAGAACTGCGATACGGTGCAGTACCAGCATTTTCAGTTCCATCCGCGCGCGTTTTTCGGTCACCTGGAGTTTATTCCCATTCTGTTTGTGCTTGCGGTTATTATGCTGTTCTTTCGGGTGTACTACGCGGCCTGGATCGGTTTTTTATTTCTGATGTTCGTGTTTACCATCCAGTTTGTGTATTACAAGCGCTTCCTTGACCCGCTGTACACCAAGGCGGAAGGGATCAATGTGATCGGTACCATCGAACCGGCGGGAATGGTAAAACAGCAGATCATCATCAGCGGCCATCACGACAGCGCGCGGATCTTCCGCCTGCTGGCCTTTAACGCGCAGGCCTACGTAATCACCGTCAGCGGCGCCGTAATCTGCGGCGTGCTGACCGCGCTCGCCCTGAGTTTTGTGGTGGTGTTCGATTGGCTGGGCGGGAACGTGACCCCCTTTGCCGAGCTTTTGCGTATTCTGGTGCCGTTTGAGGGGATATTCTTTGTTCCGCTGTTTTTCTTTCTCAGTGAGGAGGCAACCGAAGGCGCGGGAGACAACCTGATCGCCTCAAGCATGCTGGTTACCCTGGCCGGGGTCTTTAAAAAAATAAAAAGCTCACGCCGGCGGCTGCAGCATACCCGCCTGCGCTTTATCAGCTTTGACGCCGAGGAATCCGGGGTGCGGGGTTCACGCGCCTATAGCAGGGCCTATAAAAAGGAGCTGCAGAAATTACCCACCTTTAACCTGAACATCGATTCGATTTTTGACGTAAGCCAGATCAAATTCATTACCTGGGACATCAACGGCACGGTCAGGCTCTCCGCCAAAATGGCGCAGGAATGCGTGGCCGTGGCCCGGGAGCTGGGGTATAACGCGCGCCCCTTCAAACTGGTCCTGGGCATGGGCGGTACGGACGCGGCCGAGATGGCCCGGGTGGGCGTGCACGCCACCTCACTGGTGGCATTGCGCACGGATTTTTTTCAAAAAAAGGTCACCTACCATACACGGGAAGATACCGTGAAAAACCTTGACCGAAAGGCCGTGCGGGCGGTATTAAAGATCATCTATTCGTATGTGCTGAAGAAAGAGCAGGAAGCCCACTTAAGACAGCGCCCGCCCGTTACCTTTAAGAACGTGGTGAGAACGGTTTTCTGGTGGGCCCGGCGAAAAATCTCCGGCCGGCACTGACCGGGGCAGGTAAAAAAT
>CAZWKE010000031.1:0-3729 GCA_964634205.1 uncultured Spirochaetaceae bacterium | reverse complement strand
CTGGTGGGCCCGGCGAAAAATCTCCGGCCGGCACTGACCGGGGCAGGTAAAAAATATCCGGCAGGCACTGACCGGGGCAGGTAAAAAATCTCCGGCAGGCCCTGACCCGATAAAGACGCATTTTGCTTTACTTAGGCGCAGGCTTCGTACCACTGATTAATCTTTAAAGGGAGAAATGCCGGGGTTGACATTTTATCATCATCCAAGTAGTTTGGCTATGATTCACATCGGACAAAGGAGTAGTTATGATTGGCTGTCATTTAGGAAGAAATTTCCAGGTTACAGTGGGCGGCGGTTCCTACCAGAACGGTCTTCTGGCCACCCTGCAGGGGGTGCCGGCCGGCATGCACATTACCGAGCAGGAGATCTACGGAGACCTGCTGCTGCGCAAGCCGGGGGCGGACGAGCTGTCTTCTCCGCGCAAAGAACCGGACCTGCCGGTAATCTACGCCGGGGTGAACGCGGCCGATACCGTAGAAGGCGCGGGGAATAAAAATCATACCAACGGCACACCGCTGGCGATTCTTATTCCCAACCTGGACAGGCATTTTATCCACATAAAACAGTACCAGGACACCAACAGAACCCCCCGGCCCGGGCACGCGTCCTACGCCTCTTTCAAGAAATACGGCCCGGACGACGACGCGATCGGGGCCGGTATCTTCAGCGGCCGCTATACCAGCACCATTGTGGCCGCGGGGTATGTGGCCAAGAAAATATTAAAGCTCTGCGGCATTGACGTAATTTCATACGTCACCGAGGCGGCGGGTGTAAAGGCCGGTCCGGTGGATACCGCGGTCGCTGTAAAACGCTGTGAATCCTTTAAAAGGATGCGCCATGATTATGATCCGTTCTATATTGAGGTCTATAAAAATGGACGCGTCACTGAGGACATGCGGTTTCTGGAAAAAATGCGGGTGTTCGCGGAAATAGAACAGGAAATAGACGATATCAGGGCCAAAACGCCGGAGTTCAAGGCGGAAGAGATCGCCGCGAAATACGATATCAACCCCATCCTTAACTGCCCTGACCTGGATGCCGCAAAAGCCATGGTTAAGGCCGTGCTGGATGTTTCCGCAGGCGGAGATTCCAGCGGCGGCGTGGTCGAGGTCAAAGTGCTGGGTGTCCCGGCCGGTCTGGGTGAGCCGGTCTTTTACAAGCTCGATGCCGAGCTGGGGCGCATGCTGGGAATCGGCGCGGTGAAGGCCGTTGAGATCGGCGCGGGCATGGCGGTAAAGAACATGACCGGCTACCAGGTGAACGACCAGATGCGCTCGGAGAAGGGAAAGGTCATCTTCGATTCCAACAACGCGGGAGGCATCACCGGGGGCCTGGCTACCGGGCAGGAGATCGTGGCCCGGGTGACGGTAAAACCCACCCCGACCATTGCCAAAGCCCAGCATACCATAGACAAATACACCCTGGAAAACAAGAACCTTGAGGCCATTACCCGCAGGGACCCGACCATTGTGGCCCGCATCTGGCCCGTGGCGGAGAATTACACCGCGCTGGTGATCCTCGATCACCTGATGGCGCATTTCGGCTACCAGAAACTCCTGGAGATTGTGGCCAAGGCAAAATAAACCCCATCCGTAAGGAGGCCGAAGCATGAAAAGTTATCGCAAGGAACTGTGGTTCCAGACGCCGACACGGCGGCAGCTTGTCAATATTACCCCGCAGGTAGCACAGTGCCTGGCCGAAAGCGGAATCACGGAGGGACTGCTGCTGTGCAACGCCATGCATATCACGGCCAGTGTATTCATCAACGATGATGAGCCCGGCCTGCATAATGATTTTGAAAAATGGCTTGAGAAACTTGCCCCGGAAAAACCGTACAACCAGTACCGGCATAACGGCTATGAGGACAACGCGGACGCGCATCTGAAGCGTTCGGTCATGGGCCGGGAGGTAACCGTGGCGGTCAGCGGCGGTAAACTGGATTTTGGGCCGTGGGAACAGATATTCTATGGCGAGTTCGACGGAAAACGCCGTAAACGGGTGTTGGTAAAAATAATCGGCGAGTAATGGCGCCGGAATTGCTCTTCAGCAGGTAAGATGCAGGGCGGCCACCACTTTTTTTGTATTGGCTGCCAGTTCGTTATACTTCAGCACGGCCTGATTGGTCTTCGCAATAAACAGGTTTATGCCCTTTTCCAGTAATTTTGAACGCACCTCGGGTTTTACCTTCATTACCCCCAGGTTGCCTTGTCCGATGATGAGCATGTCCGGTTTATAGTCGATTACCTCCTGCAGATCCGCCACGTTCAGGTTATGCCCCTCTTCACGCCACCAAAACGAGTTTATCTTTTCAGGGTAGATAATGACATCGGCACGATACGTTCTGCCATCTACTTTAATTTGACCAAAACTATAAGAATCAATCATACATATGTATAGTATATACAAAATTATACAGAAAGGAAATAACTTTTTTTGTTATAAGGAAATATTTTTATTCACGCGTCGGAGGCAAAGCGCTCGTTTCGCTCCTTTATGCACTGTTTGTAAAAATCCAAAAGCTCCGGGCGGGGATTGTCCCAGGGCATGGGCATGCGTACCTGCAGGTCGGAATAGGGTACGGCGGGATTTATCGACTGCTCCTGGCTCAGTCCGGCCTCGGTACCGTAATAGATGACGGCGGGCTGTTCCAGGCTCATCTGCAGCCGTACGGCTTTTTTCAGCTTTTCCGTGTCATTGCCGCATTCATACATAAAGCGATTGACATCATGGTTGTCCAGAAAGGTGGGCAGAAAAAAATTCGCCGGGTAACGGTCGTAATGTTCACGCAGCAGTTCCTGCAGCCGCTCGTCGCTGTCCCGCCGGTGATCAACCTGGGCGATATGTGCGATCAGAAGCTCTCTGAAGCGGAAATCCAGTACCCCGTCCAGCAGATCGTTGTATTCATACTGCACCTCTTCCTGGCGGATGCCGCGCAGCCAGCGCAGGTACTTGTGTTTGATATTCACGGTTTTCAACAGTTTGAAGGCGATATGTGAAAGCCAGGCCTCACCGATCAGCAGGGCGGCCGGAAACTCGTGCTCCGTATCGGCCTCGAACCTTTCCAGAAAAGCGCGGGGCAGGCCCACCACATGGTCGATGCGTAACCCGTCCAGCTCCAGGGCCAGCCAGTATTTGGCCGCGTCTATCATGTAGCGGGCCGTATCCGGGTTGGTAAGGTTCAGTTTGGGCAGGTCATGGACGTCGTGAAAGCACAGGTATTTGTGCGGCCATTTCTGAAAGAAAAACCAGTCGCGGTAGCGGTTGTGGGGAGAGGAAAGGGCTTCCTGGAAAAAGGGATGTTCGCGTGAGCAGTGGTTGGGGACAAAATCCGCGATCACCTTGATGTTATGGCTGTGGGCCAGTTCGATCAACCGCGCCAGCTCCTCCCGGGAGCCGAAGCGCGGTTCCACGTTCATGAAATCCGTGACATGGTAGCCGTGATAGGTGTTGGTTTTATAAAACGGAGACAGCCAGAGTACCGAAACACCCAGCTCCAAAAAATAATCGAACTTATCGATAATGCCGCGGATGTTGCCGCCGAGAAACCCCGGCTTTTGCCATTCGTCCGAGGTATACCCGGCAAAGCGGTCAATGAGAATATGGTAGATAACGGAGTGGTTGAACTTTATCGGCATCATTAATCCTTGTTTATATAAGGTACTATATTATCGGCGAAGTTCAAGCAATGAATATTTTTATATTTGGCTAAAGGAATGCCCTTACAATCCG
>CAZWKE010000030.1:39823-43918 GCA_964634205.1 uncultured Spirochaetaceae bacterium | reverse complement strand
TGGCTCAGTATAATAACTCTAGCTATTATTAATTGGGTTTCGGCCACGGCCTCACCGGTTTCCCACTCCACACGGTCTTACCGTCTTCCACCTTACTCCCGGATAACTGACTTTTCGCGGCTTTTTATCGGCAGGGCGGTCCTTCCGGCAATATTATTCCCCGGTCGGGCAAATCATCTGCAATATTTTTTCTATTCTTTTTTTTGTCATGGGGCCCTGTTCGAGTACCGCCGCCGCGCGCTTTTTACCGATTGCAATCCCCCTGGCGATATGTACCGCATTTACGTCTAAAATGTCGCCGAACATTGTATTGAACTCCTCATCAGGGTCGATGACATATAAAGTGATTTTTTTATACCGGCTTTTAGCCGCCAGTTCATTTTTCTTCACGGCCGCTTCAATGTCATTTACAATAATCTCATGGAGCATGATCCCAAGGGTCCGGTTCAGCACATCCAGCAGATTTTTGATTTTGGATGACTGCGGACACGGTTTCAGCATGTCACAGATAATCAAATAAATTTCCGTGGCGCCATTTTTTATGGCAATCCTCATCGGCGCCACATCCCTGACCCCGCCGTCCACGGAAAGAAGCTCCTTCTGTCTGACCGGTGGAAAAAAAACCGGAATGGTACATGACGCCAGAATATCTTTGATACAAATCTCATTTTTCGGATGATAGGCAAGTACCGATGATTTCAGGTCTACCGTCCCCACATAAAGGTCAATTTTTGATTTATTCAGTGCTTCTTTATCAAAGTTATTCTTAAGGATTTTTTCAAGACCGGAAAACGTGTTGATACTTTTAATGTTCGGGAAAATAATAAATCCAAAAACAAGTATAAACAGCAAACCGGAGGTGGGCGCGGCAATGATACAGGAAACCCAGGTTGGGATGATACTATATGAAATTCCCAGACAAAAAGCCAAGAGAGCGCTGTAGAGTCCGAACAGCAATACCGCGTTACCTATTGTTACTATGGAGGAGTAGACATTGGATTTTTTCCTGATGTTTTTTGTCCAGAATTGTTCCAGGTCGGTCCCCTGCGCAACCCCAAGCGCCTGCAGCGAGCCGGTGGAGATACCGCAGACAATATCCGGCACAATCTTCTTTTCTTTCATCAGATACTGCAGCGCGCCGACCTGAAAGCATCCCCGCAGGCCCCCGCCTGAAAGCACGAATGCTGTTTTTTTGTCTGCCATAGGCGTCCTCCATATCAAGGTTTGCGGACAATTGTGTAACTGAACATTGCTTCGGCCAGACCCTGTTTTTTTTGTTTGGGGGTAAGAGCATTGTATATTTTTTCAAAGGCAGCGTCTCCCAGGTTTTCAAACGCCGCCTCGATCTCTTTGAACCGGCTGGGTGAGGCCACCACTTTAATAAACTCCGTACCGTAGGGCGCCCCCAGCTTGAAGGCGAATCCGTAATAGTTTTCCGGAATCGAGTACACCATATTTTTATGAATAAAATTGGTATGGTGATATTTATTGGGGAAAATCAGGGTCATCTTCCCGTTTACATCGATATGGTAAATCTTGATATAACAGTCCCGGTTGGCCTTGAAGCGGACCAACAGGTTTTCCCCGTTGTAATACACCCCGCCCGCTCCCCGGTCCGGCCAGGCGCTGATCTTGAGATCTTCAGGCTCCGCCCGGTCAATTTGCGCCAGCTTTTTTATGACTTTTACGGCGTCTTCATAATTTTCGGGACTGATGGCCACAGGCTTTGCTATTGCGTTCCCGGGTAAAATCAACGAGGTCTTCCCGTAATAGGTGCCGTGAATGATATCAATCAGCTCAATGAAGACTTTGATATCACCGCCCCGGCGGTAAAACCTGCCGGAGATAATAGCCTTTACCCCCTTTAACCTGCCGATGATTGATTCGGACGGTTCCTCGGTCAGGTCGGATAGATTCAGCTCCTGGACTTTAAGAATTTCTTCCAGCCGCCCTTTGGCAAAAAGCTCATATTGCGGGCACTCGTTGATGGCCTCACCGATGGAGTCTTCAAGATATTTCGAGAATTCGGACCCGATTTTATTATCGCCAAAGGTAAAGTTGCCCAGGCTCACCACAAGCTTTTGTGAACCGGGGGCGTAAAGCTTATCCAGGCTCTCTTTCAGGCGGCTGCCGCCCACATCGGACCTGACGGCACACGGCAGCACCAATAGACACAAAAGAAACAGGTATTTTCTTTTCATAATAATAATAAGTATAACGCGTCCGTATTTGATTTTACAAATAAAAATAAATTTTTTAGAACAAGCCTGTTAAAAATCCAGATCAATCGCCTCAAAGACGGGATCATCCGCCAAAGTACCGTTCCGTGCGATGAAATATATCTCCAGATCCATGGTCTGCGGTTGAAAAATGATGCACTGCTTGGTGGAGGAATTATAGAGATCCCCTGTAGACATACTGTCGGGACCGTCACCATTATCAAAAGAAATTACGCTTTTCAGTTCATCTACGGTGATCTTTGTACCGTCATCCGAACCGGCGTCCGCGGCGGCCGACAGTTCGGAGATCATTGATGCCCAGCGGCTTGTATTGTCTCCATCTCCCGTATGGTTGTCGGTATTTCCGTCATACACGAACGAGTTGACCGCGCCGATGGAATAATCCAATGCGGGCGTGGGCCAGGCAGCAACCCCCGCGTTCAAGGATGAACTATAGGACCGTATGGGCCTGTTACCTGCCTGTGTGATATCGTTTTCCACCACCTTGCTTCCGGTAGCATCCGAGAGAAAAATCAGGTGGCCGAAGGCATACTCCCTGCTGCCGTCCGCCATGTAGGCGGCGACCTGGTCCATGGTTGAGTAATTCTCCAAGGCATAGCGCAGGTCGAAGGAGTACGAGCGCTTGTTTGTTGAATCATACCCCGATACCGGTGACAGCAGAATCGCCCCGAACACCCCGTTGTCATTTACCGCCGTAATGGCACCCAGGAATCCCAGGCAGCCGATCAGACTGATCGACCGTGAGCCGTTCTTGATAATCACTACGGCCTGAAGCCGGGCAAACTCATGAAGGACTCCATCGGCCCAGTCCAGGTTTCTGCCGGTAATGGTAGAACCGATTGAGGATAATCCGCCGAAGACCGAAACAGCCGAGCAAGCCGAATAATCGATAATATCGGGAATGAGATTAATCAGATACAACTCGTCTTTGGATACCTTACCGTCACCCGCGGTATTAACGGTAGTACCGGGCAGCATGGAATAGAACCCTTCCAGCTCATCCTTATAAGCCTGCGGGATCTGGGGTGTGATGTCCGCCGCCCTGCTTAACAGTGTGGTATAATCAAATACGAAGGCCATCTCCGCGATATATGAATCCACAATCACTTCCCAATCAGGGACCACCTGCAGCATCTTGCGGGCATACTCCCTGCCGATTTCATAATGATTGCCGTCACCGACATCGATCACCACCCGGTAATGCGTGGACATATCCGTGACCGTTACGGCAACCGAAGAACCTCCTCCACCGGGGGGAGGACAGGAAAACAGGAGAAAAACGGCGGCGATTATTGCCGGCAATAAAAGCAATGTCTTTTTCATGGGTCCCTCTCTTCTTGGAGATTTTAACGATCGCCCGGTTTTCCGGACGGCTATTTTTTATACTATTCAACAGTTATTCAGACCTCAAAAATGCATACAGTCAAGCCGCTATAATAGCAAAATAAATCATTTAATTAAACGAATCGATTTTTGTATCCTGTTTAATTAAATTCGTGTCAAAATCTACCGTATATTTATCAAAAAAAATACATTTATCAAAAGTATCACCTTCGTCATAGAGGTATGCCAAAATAATAGTATACGGGCCATTATTCCCAAATTTTAGTTTTAAATCACCCTGCACAGCCCGATTATATCCCCAATCAAGTCCGAAAACACTATTGCCGTGGAAATATCTGACAATTACAGGAAAATATTTCTTTTCTCCATTAAACAGCACGATATTGTAGAAATTATATACGGTATCTTTTTTAAGATTCTGTGGTTGAATTGAGAGAATGGCTATTTTCTTTGAGGAATCTGCCGGTTTATAAAAATTATATCTTGAAACCGGCATTGTATCATAACCGTA
>CAZWKE010000030.1:36854-39723 GCA_964634205.1 uncultured Spirochaetaceae bacterium | reverse complement strand
TCAGGACCGAATATGGCAGCTTGCGAAATATTACGGCAGACACTTGAATCCATAAACACAAGGGATTACGGAGCGTATCAGGCATTAAAGGGTGAGTACACTTTTCCCTCCTATACCCTTTCCATTGATCAAATCCCCAAGGACCCCTACGCACCGCCCCATACGGGCGTGTACCGTGTGCGCCTGGAAAACACCTTCAACGCCCTCTTTGACGGCATCTTCAAATCAAACATCAGCACCATTGCGTTCCGGGACTTTCTGGCACGGGCTTTTTACCGGGCCTCCCTGCCCAAATCCAAGCGCAGGCGGGGCACGGGCTACAGCGGCCTGATTACCATCGCGGAACCGGGACAGGCCATTTTGGAAAGGAACTCGGTGCTGGCCGACAGAAACACAATCGAAGCGCGCTTTTTCATCGGGCTTCCTGCCAATGGGCGGAGGATCAACGCGGAGCTGTGCGCCGCCATGCTGTTTGAGGAGCTGCCGCTGATTGTGGACCAGGCCCTGTTTTCGAAAAGCACGGACACACGCAAGCTGCAGAAGCATATTGCCGCGGCGGAAGACGCCGAACACCTGCGCGCCGCGTTGAAACCCCTGGGGCTGGCGGCCTTTATCGCCGACAACGCCGTTCTGCCGCGAAAAAGCGGTACCAGTGACCTACCCCTGGAAACGCAAGAAGCCGTACCCTTCCGCGCGCCCCCGGATCTGGGCGTGGAAATAGAGCTGCCCTATGCGGGGAAAATCCATGGGATGGGAATCCCGGTAGGCATCACCCTCATCGTCGGCGGCGGTTACCACGGTAAGTCTACCCTGCTTCACGCCATCCAGGCGGGTATCTACAACCACATTCCCGGTGACGGCAGGGAACAGTGCGCCGCGGACCCTACAGCGGTAAAAATACGCGCGTACAGCGGCAGGTATATAGAAAAAACCGACATCTCGACCTTTATTTCCGATCTTCCCCTGCAAAAGGATACAAGCCGCTTTTCCACGCAAAACGCCAGCGGCAGCACCTCCCAGGCCGCCGCTATTATTGAAGCCATAGAGGCCGGTGCCGGAGTACTGCTGATGGATGAGGACACCTGCGCCACCAATTTTATGATCCGCGACACGAAAATGCAGAAGCTGGTGCAAAAACAGGACGAGCCCATCACCACGTTTATCGATATGGTCGGGGACCTCTACCGGGACAACGGCATATCCACAATTTTGGTTTTGGGCGGTATCGGCGATTATTTCGATGTTTCCACCACGGTGATTCAGATGAAAAACTATCTTCCGTTTAACGTCACCGGGAAGGCACATGAAATTGCCGGCGGTTCTGTGGAAAAGCGCCTGTATGAAGGCCGCGACCGCCCGACCAGGCCGGGCGCCAGAATACCACTGGCAGGCTGCCTTGACCCCCGTAACGCCTACAACAGGGTAAGCGTGCGTGCCGCGGAAACAACCCGAATCTATTTCGGACGGAACACGATCGACCTGACCGACCTTGAGCAGCTTACGGAACTCTCGCAGACCAAGGCCATTGCCGGGGCACTGCTGTACCTGACAAAGTACATGGACGGTGAAGCATCGCTGCCGCAGATTGTGCAGCGGGTCATGGCCGAGACGCAAAAGCACGGTTTGGACATATTAAGCGATCGGGTGTCCGGGCAGTTCGCGGCCTTTCGCGGGCTTGAGCTGGCCTTTGCCCTGAACCGCCTGCGCGACCTGAAAATTATTTAACGGTCCGAACCGTAAATACGGGGGTGAATCGAGTGCGTACACTTTGGGCCGCCCCCGCAGGGGCAGCATTACACGGAGGGACCTATCCTCGCATAATAAAGTCAGAAAAAAGCGGAATACTCACATGCCAATATCACCGGCCCGTACGTAGATTCAATTTGATAGAGCAATAAGGTGGTGAATTATGGCAGAGACGATGAAAATTTATAGAGTAACCGAGTACGGCGGGCCGGAAAAGCTGGTGTTGCAAGAGCGGCCCGTGCCCGCACCGGGACCCGGCGAAGTACTGATCGAGATGGAGGCCGCCGGAGTGAATCCCATAGACTGGAAGCTGCGCTCCGGCTTGTACAAGGATTTTATGCCGCTGAGCTTTCCCTGGACCCCGGGAATCGACGGGGCCGGGATGGTACGGGCCGCAGGCGGCAATGTCACAGAATTTAAACAGGGGCAGGGGGTGTTCGGCCTTATCAGCGGTGCCTATGCCGGGTACGCGTTGGCCAAGGCGGAGGAGATACGCCCCATTCCCTCCCCGCTCAGTTTTGACCAGGCCGCGGCCGTGCCCATCGGGGCGCTGACCGCCTGGCAGGCTATCATGGAAGAGGCGGACATTAAAAAGGGGCAGCATGTACTGATCTGCGGGGCGGCCGGGGGCGTGGGAAGCTTCGCGGTGCAGTTTGTCCGGCTGCTGGGGGCACACGTAACAGGGACCGCCTCGGATAAGAACCTGGAGTTTGTGCGCTCCCTGGGCGCGGAAACCGCGCTGGATTATAATGCCGGGGCGTTCGAAAAGCAGGTGAAGGACATGGATGCGGTGCTGGATACCGTGGGCGGAGAAACGCTCGAAAAATCTCTGGAAACCGTCAAAAAAGGCGGTCTGGTGCTGACGATCGCGGGCAGCCCCCCGCAGGAAAAGGCCAAGGCCCTGGGAATCAGGGCGGTACGCTCGGGAAGGGCCTCACCCGACAAACTAACCCGCATTACCGAGTTAATCAGTACGGGTGAGGTGGTTCCCACTGTGGGAAGGATCTTCCCCTTTACCGCGGCTGGTGAGGCGCAGGCTTTAAGCCAAACGGGTCACGGCCGGGGCAGGATTATCCTTCATATATCTCATAAGAAATAATAGCCGATAATCAGGTCAAAACCC
>CAZWKE010000030.1:34499-36754 GCA_964634205.1 uncultured Spirochaetaceae bacterium | reverse complement strand
GCCAATGATCCGCCCGCTTTCACGCCCACGTGAAAGTCGATGGCGGACGCCGACACGGCCACCAGGGCCAGTGCCGTAAAGAGAACAATAATCTTTTTCATACAGCCTCCTTGTATTTTTTTAAATACTAAAACAGGCCTTTACCCTTGTCAACAAAATAAAAAATAATGTCACCTTTAGTCAGTATTTTGCGGATTTTAGTGCTCTCCCGGCTTTGGTCCCGGACCCGTCAGGGTACAAGCACAATCTTGCCGTAGGCACCGGGAGACATGACCTTTTTATGGGCGGCGGCGGCGTTTGTTAACGGCAGCTCCATGCCGATTACCGGGGAGAGTGCGCCGTTTAAGAGCCCCTTGGAAAGGTCCGCGTGGATTACCTCCATTTCGGTTTCCCCTGTATTAAACAACAACATTCCGGTAACAAGCGCGTCTTTGACCATCAACAGGCGCGGATCAATTTCAACCGTCCCCCGGCTGCCGATCACCACAACCCTTCCCTTAAACGCAAGCGCCTCAAGGTCGGCGGCCAGGTTGACGTTGGCCAGCATCTCCAGGATGATGTCGACATTTTTCCCTTTGGTGAGCTCACTTATTTTTTGCATATGACCGGCTTGTGAATGGTCCAGGGTCTCATCCGCCCCCAGTTCCTTTACCAGCGCAAGCCCATTTTCGCTTCCCGCCGTGGCGATGATCCGCATCCCCGCGGCGCGTGCCAACTGGATGGCGGCCGTTCCCACCCCGCCGCTGGCCCCATGGATCAGAACCGTTTCGCCCCGCAGCGCCAGGGCCTTCTGAAACAGGGCCCGGTATGCCGTCCCATAAGGGATTCCCAATGCGGCACCCTGGCTGAAGCTGATATTGTCCGGCAGTGGGGAAAGCTGGGATTCCAGGCAGAGTGCTTTGTCGGCGTAGGTGCCCGAGAGGGAGCCGTGGGTGTATACCCTGTCCCCGCTTTTAAACTTCTTTACCCCCTGTCCGCTTTCCAGGACCACCCCCGCCCCGTCCGACCCCGGGGTAAAGGGCAGTTCCGGTTTACGCGCGTATGCCCCGGCGCGAATGTAGGTTTCCACAGGATTGACACCCGCCGCCTTTATTCGGACCACTACCTGCCCGGCGGAGGGTTTCAGCTCCTCCGTTTCCTCATGCCGCAACACCTCCGGTCCCCCGAACTCATGGATTCGAATGGCCTTCATTATATGCCTCCTTTGTTCAGATGCCGACCCGCCGCATCCCCGCCTCGTTGTAGCGGGTACCGTAAACGGCCTGCGGCTGAAATATCCGGTCCAACTCATCCAGTTCACTCCTGCTCAGGGTGATATCGCAGGCGGCGATATTTTCCCGCAGGTACTCGGCATGCCGCGTACCGGGAATGGGAATGATGTCATCCCCCTGGGCCAGAACCCAGGCCAGGGCGAGCTGTCCGGGCTTACATTTTTTAGTTTCGGAAATCCCTTGCAGTTTTTCCACAAGGGTGGTATTTTTTTTCAGATTATCCCCGACCATTCTCGGCATAGAACGCCGAAAATCCTTCGGGGATAGTTCTTCCGGTGTCCTGAATTTGCCCGCCAGAAAACCGCGGCCCAGCGGGCTGTAGGCTACAAAGGCAATGCCCAATTCGCGGCAGGCATCCAGAATCCGCCCTTCCGGATCACGTGACCACAGGGAATACTCGGTTTGCAGGGCGGCGATGGGATGCACGGCCTGGGCGCGCCTGATCGTATCCGCCCCGGCCTCGGAAAGGCCAAGAAACCGCACCTTCCCTTCTTTCACCAGTTCGGCCATGGCCCCCACCGTTTCTTCAATGGGAGTCTGGGGATCAACCCGATGCTGGTAATAGAGGTCTATCACATCGATTCCCAACCGTTTCAGGCTCATCTCGCAGGCGGCTTTGACATATTCGGGCCGTCCGTTTACACCGAGCATGGCTCCGTCCACCCGGCGCATATTACCAAACTTGGTGGCGATCACCACCTTGTCGCGCAGATCACGCAGGGCCTGTCCCACCAGCCATTCGTTATGCCCCACCCCGTACATGTCCGCGGTATCAAAAAAATTGATTCCCCAGTCAACCGCCTGGCGGAGCAGGCGGACCGAGTCTTTGTCCGCGGATTTTCCATAAAAATCAGACATCCCCATACAGCCAAGGCCGATTGCGGAAACAGCCAGGTTGCTTGAACCCAACAGACGTTTTTTCATATGTGATACTCCTTTCGATTTATAAATTACTGAATCACAGGCGGAATAAGCAATATATCA
>CAZWKE010000030.1:28819-34399 GCA_964634205.1 uncultured Spirochaetaceae bacterium | reverse complement strand
TTCCACGGTTACCATCGACTACGTGGTGAGCGTTGGTCCCGGCTGGATCGTTATTCATAATGACAAGAACGGGAAACCGGGCGATGTTATCGGGTTCAGCCCCGTAGCGGATGGGGTAAACAGCAATGTAGCAGTGATGATTAATACATACAAAAAAACCGACACACTGTGGGCCATGCTGCACACCGATAGTGGGAAGATGGGGACCTTTGATTTCCCCAAGGGCGATCCGCCGGTAAAGGAAATGGACGCAATCGTCATGCAGAGTTTTAAGATAACAGCCCCCGCCATGATGAAAGAGGATGATAAAATGATGAAGAGCGGCGGTATGTAAGCCGGGAAGATTTACCCATATTCACTCCGGTCCGGCAGCTTTTTGGTTCCCGGCCGGAGTGTTTTTTACCTCTCGCTGCTTCCGCCCGGACAGATCATCGGCATACATCCTGTATAAATGACCGCATAAAAATCTAACGGATACGCGCAATATGGTTTATGGATATATCGTTATAATGGGTAAACGCGCCGCCGATTAATATTTTCCCGTCACTTTGAAGCGCGATACTGTATACGGAATCATCCGCTCCCGTACCCGGGTCAAAACTTGTGTCCAGGGAACCGTCTTTATTCAAACGCGCGATACGATTTACCGGGATAGTATTGTAACTGGTGAAGTCGCCTCCAATGATAATCTTTCCGTCATCCTGGAGAGCAATACAACGTACCGTATCATTTGCCCCGTCTCCCGGCGTAAAGGTATTGTCAATGGAACAGTCCGCGTTCAAGCGGGCTACTCGGGGCGCAGAGTCAAAATTATAAGAAGTAAAATAGCCCCCGATAATAATCTTTCCGTCACCCTGCACCGCCATGCACAAGACGATGTTGTTTGCCCCGTTGCCCGGATGAAAATCCGTACTGAGCGAACCGTCATCATCCAGTCTGGCTACACGGAAACTATCAGTCCCATTAAACTGCGTAAACGTTCCGCCGATAACAATCTCTCCGCTGTCCTGCGCACCGGCACAATGAACGACATTATTCGCCCCGTTTCCCGGATCAAATGCCGCATCCAGAGTGCCGTCCGCGCCAGTTATGCCACTGACACGGTTTCTGGGGCTGCCGTCATATTGAGTAAATTCTCCACCGATAACTATGTTTGCGTTTTTAGGAGCGGCAATACACCATACCGCGGCATTCGCGCCGGCAGAAGGATCAAAGGTGACATCCGGATTCCCGTCGGCATCCAAACGGTTGATACAATGATCAATTTCAGTTCCATTATAACTGGTAAAGCCACCTCCCATAATAATTTCGCCGGTATCCTGCAGGCAGAGGCTGTATACCACCGCGTCGGTACCTGTACCCTGGTCAAAATCAGGGTCCAGCGTACCGCCTGAGGTCAGCCTGGTTATGCCGCTTCTGCCCGTGCCATTGTAATTATTGAAAGAGCCGCCGATAACGATCTTACCATCCTCTTGTACGGCAATACACCATACTGAACTGTCAGGTCCCGTCCCCGGATCAAAGCTTGTATCCAATTCACCACCGGCATATGACGGTCCTCCGCTATCAAGCGGGCATGAAATAAGACCCAAAAATAATACCCCTATCATTAGGAAAAGAATTCTGTTTTTTGTCATCATGTTTTACTCCTTATCATAATACTTGTTATAGTTACCCGCCGCCCGGACAAACCTCAGCCAGTTGTGCCGGTTTCAACAGGTAATCGATATGTTCCAAGAGGATAAGCACCAGGTTATCGCGGTCCACAAGTCGCCGGAAGAGCCTCCGTGGAATCTTGGGACAAACTCCGTAATTTTTAGCCGGCCTGCCGAATGCCGCTTGCAGCTCACGGATCTTTACATCCATATCCATAATTATAGCGCAGCCTGTCGTGGTTGACAATTTCCTCCGCCTTTTCGGAATCGGGATTTATGGACATGCAGACCCGGTTGTGCTACAATGCATCACCATATGGAGGAACCTATGAAATCCTATAAGTTTACCGCGCTTTTCGGCGCAGTCTTAATTATCATCAGCGGATTATTCCTTATCTCAGCGGACGGTGATAACAAACCGATAACATTGGTATTCTGGTCGTCCTCGGAACAGACCATTGCCCCGGGAGGCCAAATGCGGTTTGCCGACGCCGTTCGTGAGTTTGAGGAGAAAAATCCGGGAATAACGATCATTTATAAGGAAAAGGGTGATTATTCGGACTATAAGCGCACCATGCAGAGCGCATTGAGTGCCGATACGGCACCCGATGTTTTTACCACTCATTTGGGAATATCGCTTACACCCCATATAAAACAGGGGAAGGTGCTTGCCCTCGACGCATTCCTAACCTCCAAAACCAAAAACGCGCTCCTTCCCGCTGCCTTGTATAATGTCACCCAGGAAGGGCATATCTATGCGCTTCCCTTTCGCGGGACCGTGTCCTATATCCTGTGCAACACGGAGATATTCGAACAAAACAAGCTTTCCTATCCCCAGACCTTTGCCGAGCTTGTATCGCTTTGTAAAAAACTGAAAAGCCTGAAAATACTTCCTTTTGCCCAAAGCACGGAAAGTTACAACAAGTGGGTAAACCTGTTTTTTTACGAAACCCTGGCTCTCAGGCACGGCGGCTATAAAACCGTTGTTGAAAACGGGGTAAAGAATGAGGATTTTGGAGACAGCGCATTCCTGGAAGCGGCCCGTGATATGAAGGCACTGACGGACGCGGGTGCGTTCCCGGAAGACAAAACCATACAGTACACTGATGCCATCGATCTTTTTTTCCGCGGTGGTGCTGCCATGTATTACGGCGGAACCTGGATCTTAACCCTTGCAAATGCGAACAAGCGGTTGATAACCGAAAATAAGATCAAAGCCATCCGCTTTCCCGTGGTCAGCGGCGGTAAGGGCGATATAAAAGAAACCTGGGGCGGGGCCTTTATGGGCCTTGCGGTGAGCGGCCGCTGCCCGCATAAAAAAGAGGCGGTACGCTTTATTGAGTTTTTAGGCGAGTACATCGCGGATCATGCTTCGACACAGGCCACCGGTACCGAAGCGGATATATCATTATGGAAAGCATATATCGGGACCAAAGCCAAATACGGGGTCAACAGCCAGATCAACGCCCTGGCCCTTGATTCGAGCACCCTGATCATGGGTTGGGATGTGTTCATGCCGGAGTCCGTCGTGCAAACCTATTGGAATAACCTTGACGCGCTGGTTAAAGGGACTATTACACCGGAAAAGTTTTATGCCTCCCTGCCCGGAAATCGGGAGGATTAACATAATTTCGCCTGATTCTGCGATTTTCACGGGCCCGGTCTCCTTTTAAAAAATCCGGTATCCTATTTTCAGCGGAATCGATATTTTATACTCGATATAATCGGCACTGAGAAGCGGAACAGCGATTTTCAGGCCCAGTCCGATATACATATCCTTGAAAAATCCCTGCGGTGCCAGCGGGATGATAAAAACCAAATCCATGGTACCATAAAAATAACTGATACCAAAAACCGCGGTATCACCTGTTCCGTTATTATCAATTAACGGAAACGTTACCCCACCCCCTACGTTGTATTTGAGAAAGTCCGCTCGGGGAAAGGCTCCCCAGGTCGTTCCCTCAATATCAAGGTTTAAAACATTAAACAGCTCGTTTGTGTGTACCCGCAAGGTAAATCCCACCCTCCCGAAGAACAATAAGCTGAGCTCGCTCTGCAAGACTCCGGAATAATTGGTTTCAGTATCAACTCCGGTCTCAATGGCCAATCCCCCGCCGGTAAAGTGAAACAGCTGCACCACATCAGAGGAAAACAGGGAAGCATCCTGTTTATCCGTTAATTTCTTCAGCTGCTGTACCTTGGCCGCGTACTTCCGGCCCGAGGGGACCAGATAATACCCTTTCTTTAAAACAACCTTTTCCCCTTCCCAGATATAACCGAAAATCAATTTTCCCCGCGTTACCTTGGTCAGATAGACACTATCCACAAGTTTTTCATATGATTTTGTTTCTCCCAATACAAGCAGGTCAGCATAGACGTCATAGATCTGCCCGATCTCTTTTTGAAACTCCGCTCCCCTGTCCTTGTCGGGCAGAGCCGCTTCCAGATGCGTATCGGAAACCGTTTCGATTCTGAGTACACCTGTACTCTCCTTACTTTGCGCAAAAACCGAAGCGGCAAACAGACACAAAAGCAGAAAGGTACTACAGAATGTTTTCATCATATTTATCCTTCCTCATTCTGTAGATAAAATCGAAAATATTATCGATTGCGTTAATGTTTATGGATTGCGGAATGTGAATAACCTCGATATAACGGGTTTTATTCTTAAAGTAATCGTCAATGAACCCGATATGATCACCGGGTTTTACCCCCATATAATCCATAAAGGTGTCCTTTTCCACCTGGGTTACTTTGTAAAACACGATCGCCAGGTTTTTCCCCAGGATATTTACCCCCCTTTTAAATGAGCTGTTCTCATCGATACGAAATCCGAAATACGGATAAAGCGAGGAGATACGGTTGAAATGTACGGTGGCGTTATATACGGCATACTCCGGCCTGCGTTCCAGCAGCACCCACAGGCTTTTTAACTGCTGCTTTTTATTTTTGATCACAAGCCGGACAAGGTTACCCGCCTGCAGGGAGTTTATAATTTTTTGGGCATGGTCTATGGTGTCGATCTTCTGCCCGTTTATTTCATACAACACATCTTCCGCCTCCACCCCCAGTCCATGCAGGGGCGATGAAGGGAAGATATCCATTATTGTGACATTTGCCTTACGGTACCTGTCCTCATGAAGCAGTAACCCCAACCAGGGGCGGTTAATGGAAATGTTATGCATCAGCCGGTCCACCACTTCCAGGATGGTCTGTGAGGGGACAATGAAATTTATATCCTCATACAGTATGCCCGCCACAATCATCCCGTAAATACGCAGGTCTTTCCCAATCAACAACCCGCCGCTTGCTCCTCCGGTGATGTTTGCGTCAACCTGCAGCCAGCTTCCCACCTCCGGCGCCTTGCGATACGTGGCACTGATTATTCCCTTGGTAAGTGTTGAGGTATAGCCGCTGTGATGTCCAAGGCAGTAGACCTCGTCTCCCTGGCGCAGCCCGGTACTGTCACCCAAGAGTCCCAAAACATCGTAGGCCAGGGGCACGCTTTCCGGAAGCCGGAGTATTGCGATGTCGGTAAGCGAGTCCCATGCCGTCACCTTCACGTTATCAAAAGAACGATCGCCTATTTTTACGTGAATGTCATACTTTAGGGTGTTTTTATCGAAAACATCCTCTACCACATGATACGCTGTCAGAACATTGGTGGGAGAGATGAGAAAACCGCTGCCCAGGGTGGCGTCTTTCCTGACAAAATCAAGTTTGGATTTATATGAAAAGTCCACATCCACCTCGGCCAATATTTTCTCATAGTCAAGGATTGAACTTATCGGTACTCCGTTGTTACCCGTGATCCCGGACAGTTTTTGCTCTATACTATAATACCTTGCGGTTGATTCATATCCGCCGGAGCGCAATCTTGTAATCAGGTCACGATAAAACCTCCGCACGGAAGACGGACTGAGTG
>CAZWKE010000030.1:0-28719 GCA_964634205.1 uncultured Spirochaetaceae bacterium | reverse complement strand
TTGCATGTCGGATACTCCCTGTTAAAAATTATACAGCAAAAACAATAAAAATCAAAGCGGATGCAGCAATTCTAAATGTAACCATTTGGAATTGCGCTTTTTGTGAATTCGGCGCCCAGTGATTCTAAATTTGTTCCGTTTATAAGGCACATTCATAGGTATTTATACATTTACTATGATACAAATGGTCCAAATTGAGAATCACTGAAGCGGAAGGGTAATAACGAACTCACAAAACTTTCCACGGGCGGAACGCACCTTCAGGTTGCCGCCGCTCTGTTCAATCTTTGATTTGATCAGGTTGAGCCCGATACCGCGGCCCGCGGAAAGTGTGGTCTCTGCAGCCGTGGAAAAGCGGGGATGAAAGATCAGGCTTAGAAGTTTTTGTTCGGGCATAGTATCCAAATCCATATTCTTGAACGTCTCGATGGCCCGGGCCTTGTTTTTTATTTTTTGCAGATTCAGACCCTGCCCGTCATCCCGGTAAGTAATGGTCAGTTTTCCGTCATGTATTGCCGAAGAAACAACAATTGTCCCGCTGTCATCCTTGGCCAACGCCTTCCGTTGGTCGGGATGCTCAATGCCGTGCGAAAGCGCGTTCCTGGTGAGTTGAATCAGGATGTCTTTAACAACCTTTCGTTGTTTCGCGGTAATCATCCTGCTGTCGAATTTTTCCGCCACAAGCTTTATTGTTTTTCCCATTTCCCGGGACATCACATCGATTGTCCTTTGCACCGCGTTTAACAGGAGGTCCTTGTTTTCGATTTTTTGCAGCCGGTTGTCGGTTTGGAAAGAGAGTACCTTTTTGATCAGGTCTTTTATATCATTAATCTCATTTTTTATCTCGGTCAAACGTATGGTCTGATGCAGCAGATCATTCCAGGAGAGGTCTTTTTCTTTTATTGCGTTAAGCTCATCCTCTATGCTGTGCAGCTTCCGGCTGAAACCCGTCATACCCAAAAGAATTGCGTTTCCCTTGATCGCATGGACGGATTGGTACATTGAGTCTATAATGGACGCGTAATTCTTTTCATCGGATTTCAAGAGTTTGTTTACGTTCTCCACCTCCACTTCCGAATCAAGGATAAACTCGGTAAGCATATCCGGGCCGACATTGATGATCCGGAACAGCTGCTCCATCTGCTTTTTCGTCCTGGTCTCCTGTGCTTTCAGTTTGTTTGCCAGCTCAACCTCATCGGTAACGTCTTTTACCGTACCCAGAATGTTCACCTTTCCTTCTTCACGCGAAACAGGGGTAAAGGTAAACTCCAGGTGCCTGGTCATAAACCCGGCCCCGGAATCCTTAAAATGAAGCTCAATCCTGTCCAGGGGATTGATCTCTTCTAATAACTCGATGTTCATGGCCGGTTTAAAAAACATCTCCAGATAGTCATTAACGGCGGAAAGTACCTTCTGCTTGGTCTTCCCCTCCAGCAGTTTCATAAACGGGACAGCTTCAATTTCCGTTGTTCCGAAAATACGTTCCAGCTCCTTTGAATATTCCGATCCCATACGCAGCCCGTTATCCAGCAGAAAGATGCCTTCCTTCACATTGGCCAGAATACTGTCCGTCTGCTTTTTGGCCGCCAGAAGATCCGCGGACAATTTTTCAAGTTTCCCCTGGGTTTCCCGGCGCGCGGATTCATAGAAAATAGCGAACATAAACACCAGCATATATGAACCCACTATACGCAAGCCGAAATTGAATCCGTAGGCGATCTTTGCCGCCTCCGGAATAAAGATGATGCAGCATGCCCCCGCCAGATAAATTGTGGAAATAATCAGCCCCGGCCGCAGGCCCAGAATAAAAATTGCCACCAACGGATAGGTTTGAATCCAGAGAGAACTGGACATGTCTCCGCCGCCGTCATACAATAAAAAAGAAAAAAGCAGAAACACACTGGAGACGATCATATAACTCGCAAACACGAACTTCTTTCTTGCCCGCATATAGATAAAAGTAAACAACAAAATCGAACACGCGACCATGTCCGCAATCGCGGTGTTTATATCACCCCCCAGGTAGCGATTAGTACTGAAGATAAAGAGGATCAGCATACCGATCAGGTTAATACTGTTTAAAAAAACAATGCGCCGGCGTCGTTCCATGGTCAAGAGCTCACCGGCACCGCTGGTTGTGATATTCCTCCATAAATTTCTGATTGTATGAAACAGGTCTGCCATCTATTTACTCACCAATGATAATTACCCAATAATATTTTCCAGCACAACCGAGAGACTGAACGCTCCCAGTTCGGACTGAAAGGGAATGGAAATAATGGGGGCGTTTTTACCGGGCCAGACAATTTTATGGTTCCTTCCTGTTACAATAGAAGGAAGTGAAATCATCAGTCGGTATTCCTCAAGTCCCTTTTTGGCGTTTCCGGCCACAATATTTACCACCTCGCCTATGGTGTCCACCACGTCTTCATCGGGTGAGGGCACCGGTTTTCCGGTAAGGCGGGAGGTCAGATTGTGCGCCAGTTCGGACGGAAAACTCAAGACAACGGCTCCTTTTGTCTCACCGGCGATCCCGATAATCGCGGACACGTCCCATCCATGTTCCTGATTTTTATCCATTATAAACGGTTTCCCGACCTCCGGCTTTATATTGAACAACTCGTTAAAAACATGATTGGTCGCCTGGATGAACGGATCAATATATTTAATGTCCATACTCTTTTTTTAAGACTCCTTGTTATAAATTGGGGAAGACGCGCTTTATTTTCGCCAGGAGGCCCCGTTCACTCACCGGTTTTACCAGGTAGTCGTTTACCCCTTCCTTTATAGCTTCGATTACATTATACTTTGCCGCCTCGGAAGTAATCATGATGATCGGCAGATTTTGAAACTGCTCCATGGCCCTCAGTTTTTTTACCAGCTCCAGACCGTTTAATTTGGGCATGTTCCAGTCCAGAAGCACCAGGTCCACCTGGTTTTTCAACAAGAGATCAAGTGCTTCGACCCCGTCCGCGGCTTCCAGATATTCATCATCCGGTTGGTGCAGATACATCAATGTGTTCTTTATTATATTACGCATAATCCGGGAATCATCAACCACTAATATTCTCATTTGCCTTCTCCAGCCAAAAGTATAAACAACTTTATTCACAACTGCAATAATTTTTATACCGTCACAAATTATTCATAAATTATTCATATTTATTCAGTTGCCCATCCTGTGCACATATATTATTGTATAACAGAATATGCGCAGGATAATAGAATACTTCTCGGACAAGCATATCTTCACCAATTTTCTCGTGATCGCCGTGCTGATAGGGGCGGTTTTTTTCTGGAACAAGACCGGAAAAGAAGAGCTCCCGAACATCAACTTCGATACGGTTTTGATCACCACCACCTATCCCGGCGCCACCGCCGAGGAGGTGGACCTGCTGATCACCACAAAGATCGAGGACGCGCTGGACGGTATTGACGGCATCAAATCCGTCACCAGCTCCTCCGGGCAGGGGACCTGCTCGGTGCGGGTGGAGCTGGACCCGGACAGCCAGAACCGTTCCACCGTAGTGACCGAGATCGGGGATGCCCTGAACTTTGTCGACTACCCCGAAGACGTGGACGTGCCGCGGGTAATCGAGTTTAAGTCCTCACGTTTCTCCATCATCGACCTGGCATTGTATTATGAAAACACCAATATTCTCACCTCGGAACAACGGCATAAACTCCAGGACCTCTGCGACACCCTGGAAGACCGCTTGAAACGCCTGCCCACCGTCAGCGACGTATCCGCAGGCGGTTACCTGGAACGCTATATAGAAATCAGCGTAAACCCCCGCCTGCTTACGTTTTACAACATCTCCCTGACCGAGATTACCAATGCCATCAAAACCGGAAACATCAACCAGCCGGTCGGGGTGTTGAAGGACAATGCATCAACGAAGATAAAACTGGACGCGGCCCTGAATGACGTGGATCATATCGGGAATCTGATTATCAGGGCCAACTTTGAAGGCAATAAAATAAGGTTAAAAGATCTGGCTACGGTCTCGTATCAATTCGAGGACCAGGACTCAATTACCAAGGTGGACGGGAATGAGGCTATTACCCTGCGCGTTACCAAAACCTCAAGCGCAGGCATTTTGGACGCTGTGGACAACATTCATAAAGTAACGAATGAGTTTTCTTCTACCGCCCTGGCCGGCACGGGCATCAGACTTATCTCCATGAATGATGAATCGATAAGCGTCAGAAACCGGCTCTCCATTATAGCCTCCAACGGCCTCCTGGGATTCTTCCTGATTCTCATTACCCTGTTTGTTTTCCTGGATGCCAGAAGCAGTATCTGGGTTGCCTTGGGCATTCCCTTTACCCTGGCCAGCACCATGATAATCGCCTCGCTTTTCGGGAACACCATCAACAATATGACCCTGGCGGCGGTGATCGTGGTTATGGGAATGGTGGTGGACGACGCCATTGTGGTGGCGGAAAACGTCACCCGTCTGCGCCATAACGGCATGCTCCCGGCGGAGGCGGTCACCAAGGGCACGTCCGCGGTCTTTTCCCCGATTGTCGCCAGCATTACCACCACCTGCGCGGCTTTTGTCCCCCTTTTCTTTTTCCACGGCCACTTCGGTATGTTCACGGCAGCCCTTCCCGGAATCATCTTTATCATGCTGGGTTCAAGCCTGTTCGAGGCCATATTCGTGCTGCCTTCCCACCTGCGTCTGCAGCGGAAACAGCCGAAGCAGCCGAAAAAGCAGATTGTGCCCGCGGAACCTGTAAAAGAACATTGGTTCATGAAAGTGGAAGCGGCCTACGGCCGCATGCTTACCCACATGCTGCGGTATAAAATATTTGTTTTTCTGGCACTTGTGGTCCTGCTTGCCTATTCGGGCTGGATTTTTTTCGGGAAGATGAAGTTCACCCTTTTCCCCAGGGAAGAAACAACCCACCTGTATTTGACCGGGGTGGCGCCCCCCGGCACCCTTAAATACGATACGGAAAAACTGATGCGCCGGGCCGAGGCTGTTTTTTCTCCCTACCTGGGGAAAGAGGTGGAAAACTTCAGGGCCAGTATCGCCCGCAGCCGGCGCGGGGGTGCGGTAAAAGAAAACGAGTTCAATATACGTATTGAACTGGTGAGCAGAGACCAAAGGAACAAGTCCAATGAGCAGTTGATCGGCGAATGGGAGAAGCAGTTCGCCAAACTGCACGGGTTTGAAAAGCTGGAGTTTGCCGCCTCCCGCTTCGGCCAGTCCAGCGGCAGTGCCATTGACATCATCGTCCAGGAGTCGAACGACGCGGCGCGTTTCCGTGTGGCACGTGAGATACTTTCCTACCTGCAGCGTATGCCCGCCCTGAAGAATCCCGAGATCGAGGCGGAGCTGGTATACCCGCAAAACGTCATATCCATCGACCGCAACCTGGCCGAACGCCTGGGCGTGGGGGTAAGCACGCTGGGTTCCACCCTGCGCACCATATTATCCGGTAATAATGTGTATGACATTATTGTTGAGGAAAAAGAGATCAAGGTGATGCTGACCACCAGCGATAATTTTAAGACCGATATGGCTTCGGTCTTAAGCATTCCTATCCAGAACAACCAAAACTACCTGATCCCCCTGGGCAGGTTGGTACATGTGATCAAAAATACCACCCCCAATACGATCATCAAACTGGACGGCAAACGCACCCTGCATGTCTACGCCGACCTTGCCGACCGGAATGCCGGTCCCGGGCGACCGGGCGGACATCCCGGCGCTCGGCCCGGCCAAAAACCCGGGCAAAAGGCCGGCGTAAACGGACAGGCAGATCTCGGGAATCCAGGCACGGACGCAAACAACCAAACGGCCGGGGAAAGCCTGCCCATGCTTAATACCTCGAAACACATGACCCCGCTTGAGGTTGCGGCGTACCTGGAAAAAAACCTTTTTCCCAAAATTATGCAGGAACACCCGACAACGGATCTGTCCTTCGGCGGGGAGATCGCCGATACCAGGGAGTCGGGTAGTGACTTCGAATTCGCCATCATTATCGCCGTCCTGCTTATCTATGTTATCCTGGCCCTGACCCTCAATTCGGTGTTAAAACCCTTTTTAATCCTGGCGGCCATCCCCTTCGGCTGTGTGGGCATAATCCTGGCCCTGCAGATTCACGGTATCGTTATCTACGGGTTCTTTTCGGCGGTGGGAGCCCTGGGACTGGCGGGTGTCGTGGTCAACGATTCCATTGTGCTGCTGGACAAACTGGAAAAAGAATACAATGATCCCAAACACGGCAAAACCCCGGTGGAGCGCGTGGCCAACATCACCAAAACAAGGCTTCGGGCCGTTCTGCTCACCACCATTACCACGGTGGCCGGACTGCTACCCACGGCCTACGGAGTATTCGGCTATGACTCCATGCTTTCCGAAATGATGCTGGCCCTGGCCTGGGGGCTTGTCTTCGGAACGGTGATTACCCTTGTACTTGTCCCGTCATTCTACTGCGCCATGAAGGAGTTCCGCGCCAAAAGGAAAAGGAAGAACGCATGAGAAGGTTCTATATCGCGGCACTGATCATCCTCTCCCTGTCGTTTCACGCCTCGGCACAGGAAGCCGGCGGGGAAACCGTGCTTGAGCTGAAGGGGTTTCTTATAAACGCGGTAAAACACGGGAGTTTTAAGGAGATTTTAATGGATGAGCTCTCCTTAAAATATAACCGTATTCTCGGCACCCCCCAACTGCAGCTGCTGCTGGACAGTACCGCGCAGTACAAGCTGTCCCTGGACTCGGGCGGGGAAAGCAGCCTTTCCGGGGACATCAGTCTTTCCAGCCTGTTCCCATCCAGCGGGACGACCGTTTCCGCCGAGTATGACACGGAAAGATCGACGTCACTGGGCCTCCAGACCTCCGCTATTGCCTTGAAAGTGGAACAGTCGGTCCTGAAAAACGCCTTCGGTTCCAGCAACCGGCTTAAAGAAATGATGGCGGGTAATGAAGAGACACTGGCACGGTACCAGATCCTTGAATCATATGAAGACTACCTTGCCCAGGTTATTGATATTTATCTTGAATGGGATACCGCCTACCGGAATATGAAGTACGCGCAAAAATACCTGGAGGACAGCCGTACCCTGCTTTCGCTTACCAAACGAAAACAGCAGTACGGGATTGCCCTGCCCCTCGATGTGAACAAAAGTACTCTGCAGGTGTTAAACAGTGAGGAGCAGCTGAACCAGGCGACAAATGACTATGAAACCGCGCGTAAAAAAGTGATAATGCTGAGCGGAATTGCCGAAAAAGATTTTACCTATGTCCCGGGAGGGGTGGTCCCCGCGATAAACGATGAGGAGCTGGAAAAACAAAACAAGAAGTTTTTAAGCGACAGCCGGACCGTAAAGATGCTGGACCTGCTTTTGCGTATCGGCAAACAACAACTCAACCTGGCACTGGACGACCTCTTACCCACGGCAACCGTGTACGCGTCTTATAACCTTGGGGGCGCCGATTACCTGCCGCTTGAATCCACCACCTCCGATATCAAGCTTGGGTTTTCCCTCAGCGTGCCGCTGCTTAACACCCAGGCGCAGGCCAAGGCCGAGATCCAGAAAAACACCCTGGATAAAACAATCGTATCGCAGTTAAACCAGAAAGAGCAGCTGGAGCTGCAGCTGCACACGCTGATGCAGACCATTGTCTTTTTACACAAGCAGCTGGCTCTGGCCGAGCAAAAGCTGAAAACCGCCCAATTAATCGTGCAGCAGGAAAGACGCCAGTACAACCAGGGCCGGGCCGGTCTGGATGACCTGATCAATGCCTACCAGACGCTTGATACCATCAGCCAGGCCCGTCTTGCCACCATGGGGCAACTGACCAAAAATTACATCGAATGGCTGCGCTTTACGGATTCGCTGATCGATGACAATCATCAAATTACCGACCACGGCATCTCTCATGATTGACCGGGCCGCGGGTGTTAATACCCGTGCTTTTTGGCGTTTACCACAAAAACATCTTCCAGGGTGGGCATGATCTGCTCCATCTCCGCTTTCATTTTCCATTCCTTGAGTTGTTTCCGCAGTACCTTTCGCACATCCGTACCTTTTTCGCAGAGTAGATGTATGTCCCTGCCGAACATGGAAGCCTCGTTTATATAATCCAGAGTTTTTATCTTTTCGTATAACTGCAGGTAGTTGTCCGTGCGCAGCACATACACCGTATACGGCAGATTAAGTTTCAGGTTTCCCGGTGAATCAATGGCAATCAGCTTTCCATTGATAATGAGCGAGATGCGGTCGCAGTGATCGGCCTCATCCATATAATGCGTGGTTACAAAAACCGACTTGCCCTCCGCCGCGAACGCATAAATCAACTCCCAGAAATTACGGCGCATCACCGGATCAACCCCGGAGGTGGGTTCATCCAGAAAGAGGAGCGGGGGGTCATGGATAATGGCCGTGCCCAATGCCAGGCGCTGTTTAATACCGATCGGCAGCTTCCCCACCAGCCATTGTTTTTCCCTGCTGATTCCCGCAAGTTTCAAAACGATATCGATCCGTTTATGCAGTACTGAGGGGGTAAGCTCATAGATACTGCCGAAAAACTCAAGATTTTCCATTACCGTAAGATCATCATACAGTGAAAAACGTTGGGACATATAACCGATACTCTGCTTGATCATCTGCTGTTCGGTATAGATATCCCTGCCGAAAACCAACCCCTTGCCGGAGGTGGGCAGCAGGATGCCGCACAGCATTCTGATGGTGGTACTCTTCCCGGCCCCGTTCGGTCCCAGAAAGCCGAATATTTCGCCTTTGCTCACGCTGAAGCTGATGGTATCAACCGCGGTAAAATGACCGAAATCCTTCTTCAGTTTTTCCACTTCCACAACAGTCTGCATCAGGCCTCCTATCCCAAGCGCCTGTGGAAACGCCGGGTGGCAAAAACCACAAGCACCGATCCCAAAATAAACACCGCCGACAGATCAGGCCAGAGGATATCAAATCCCACGCCCTTCAAAAATATCCCCCGGATAATGGTGATATAATAGCGCAGCGGGTTTAAATATGTAATCCACTGCACCACCATCGGCATGGACGAAATGGGAAAGACAAAACCGGAAAGCAGCATGGCAGGCATAAAAAACAGAAATACCGAAAGCAGGGCCTGCTGCTGGGTCTTGGAGATGGTGGAAATATACACCCCTACGGCCGAGGTAAAAAGGATGAATCCCAGTGAACAGAGAAGCATAAACAGGAAACTTCCCAGAAACGGCACATTAAACCACAGCAGCATTACGATGGTAATAACTATCGTATCGAACAGGCTTACAATGATAAAGGGAAGTGTTTTCCCCGCAATCAGTTCCAGGGGATGAATGGGGGTGACGATCAACTGCTCGATCGTCCCGATCTCACGCTCCTTTACAATGGACATACTGGTCAGCGTAATGGTGATCATGGAAATGATCATGCCCAGGATCCCCGGCAGGAAAAAGTTGCGGCTGGAAAGCTCCGGATTAAACCAGAAGCGTTCTTCCAATTCAATGGTCTTCTTGAAGGTAGCGGGGACGCCCGTCCGGGAAAGCAGTTTCAGTCGTACTTTTTTTTGGAACAAACCCATGGCGTAGTTATTGGTGATCGCACTGACATAGGCATTTATTACATTGGCCCGGCTGGCATCCGCTCCGTCAATCAGCAGCTGCACGTTTACGTCCCTGCCGCTGGAAAGATGTTCCTGGAAACCGGCGGGAATATGGAATACCAGTTCCACCTTCATGGTATCCAGCAGATTGTTGATCTGCCGGGCGGAGGTAATGTCGGCATAATACTGAAAATAATCGGTTGCCGCAAACTCCTCGATAAACTCCCTGCTCATTGCGGTTTTATCCTCGTCAAAAATCGCAAAGCGGATATTTTTTACATCCGTATTGACCGCATAGCCGAAAAGCAGGAGCATCAGCACGGGAGCGGCAAACAGGATGGCGCGCATGCGTACCTCACGCAGCATCTGCTTGAACTCTTTTCGCACAAACCCCAAAACAATATTTTTCCGCACTACTTTCAAAATATTCATCTCACTTCTCCGGCAGGGTCAGCCTGAGTGACTTCAGGCAGACGGCGGCTACAACAACCGCAAAAATAAATAAAAACACGATTTGCGACCACAGCAGGCTGATGCCGATACCCCGCAGGGCCAGGCTTTTTATATAGGTCATCAGGTAGCGGGCGGGAATCAGGTAGGTCACACTCTGGACAATATCCGGCATATTCAAAATGGGAAAAACATATCCCGATAAAATAAAACTCGGGAGATAGGTCAAAATAATGGCCAGCTGCACGGAGAGTACCTGTGAGCGTGTGACGGACGAAAGCAGCATGCCCAGGCTGGAGGTACCGATTAAAAACAGGATGGCCATGAGATAGAACTCCGTAAAACTTCCCTTAAACGGAACACCGAATACAAAATAGGCCAGGCAGAAGGTACAAATAACGTCAAACAGGGCAATAAAGATATAGGGGATAAGTTTGCCGAAATACAGTTCGTATCTTCGTAATGGAGTGGAGATCAGCGTCTCCATGGTACCGCGCTCCCACTCTCTGGAAATGGTAAGGGAGGTAATGAGGGCGGAGATTATGGCCATAATCAGCACGATCAGGCCCGGAATAATGAAATTTTTGCTTTTCAACTCCGGGTTGTACCATACCCTGTTCTGTATGGTTATGGGAAAATCCATCCGGTCAAGACCGATACGCCGGAACTCCCGCTCCTTTTCCTGTTTGTTGAAATCAAACATGATGGACCGCACGTACCCGGAAGCGATGGTCGCGGTGGTGGAATCGCTTCCGTCCACGATCAGCTGCAGGGTACTCTGTTTTCCCGCGTAATAGTCCTCCGCAAAATGGGGTGGGAACACAAGCGCCATCTTCACCTCTTCCCGGTCTATGAGCCCGTCTATCTGTTTTTCATTCTGCGGATAGGTGTACAGTTCCAGGTATTCGTTATGAAAAAGCGCGTCGACAATCCTGCGGGAAAGGTCCGATTTATCCCGGTCCAGGACCGCCACCCGCACGTGCGTCACGTCCATATTCAGGGCATAACCGAATAAAAGCAAAAGGATAACGGGCAGGATCAACGAAAGAATGAGGCTGCGCCAGTCCCGCCGGATCTGGATCCACTCCTTTTCCGCTATGGCCAGCAGACGTCCCATGGATTTTCCCGCACTCTGCATCAACTATGCTCTCCCCCTAAAACAAATCACCCGTGTTGTAACACGACACATTTCACTTACCATCTTTTCCCCCGGTACTGCCGCCGCGTGAGATGATGTCCACAAAGCAGTCTTCCAGCGTGGGGTTCCCCGCCTGCCAGCGCTTCATGGTCACCTTATGTTCACTTAACAAAGCCGTGATGGCCCTGATTTCCTGTTCGGGATCACGTACAAAAACTTTTAGAATATCACCCTTTAGAAGAATTCCCGGATATTGTTTCTTAAGGAGCTTTTCCGCGGAGGGAGCCTGGTCCGAAAATATTTCCAGCATAATCCTGCCCGTTTGTTTCTTGATGGAAAGCGGATCCCCCTCGGCAATAAATCGCCCCCGGTACATCAGTCCCAGGCTGTTGCAGCGCTCGGCCTCATCCAGGTACGCGGTACTGACCACGATGGTAACGCCGCGTCCCAAAAGCTCATACAGTATCTTCCAGAATTCACGCCGGGACACCGGGTCCACCCCGTTGGTCGGCTCGTCCAGAATAATCAGCCCGGGGCTGTGCACCAGGCAGCAGGCCAGGCCCAGCTTCTGCTTCATACCCCCGGATAAATTCCCCGCCGGCCGGTTTCTAAAGGGTTCAAGCCGGCTGAAATTGTACAGTTCGGGCAGGCGCAGTTTTACCTGTTTGCCGTTCATGCCGAAAAGCCTGCCGAAAAAATAGAGGTTCTCCTCTACGGTCAGATCCTCATACAGGCCGAAGCGCTGCGGCATATAGGCGATCATTTCCTTGATCAGATACGGATTCCGGTACACGTCCCGCCCGTCCAAAAAGATCCTCCCCTGATCCGGCTTTAAAATAGCGGCCAGCATCCGGTTGAGGGTACTTTTCCCCGCCCCGTCCGGACCGACAATACCGAATATCTCACTTTTTGCCACCTCAAAAGAAAGCCCGTCAACGGCCGTAAGCGAACCGAAAGATTTGCTGATATTCTCCACCCGGACCACGTGCTGTTATTCCTTTAGATCGATCTCTGCGTCGGCCGGCATGCCTGGTTTCAACTCTCCCCCCGGATTACTGATGGCGATTTTTACCGCGTACATCAGCTTTACCCGTTCATCCTTGGTCTGGATTGTTTTCGGGGTAAACTCGGCCTTATCGGAAATATACTCTACCTTTCCGCTGAACTTTTTATCCGGAAACGAATCCACGGTAATTGTTGCGTTTTGCCCGATGCGTACCAGCCCCAGCTGTTTTTCCGTGATATAGATGTTCATCCAGGGATTCGACAGGTCGCCCAGGGTAAGGATGGCCGAACCGGGAAACGCCATTTCACCCAGCTCCATATTCTTTTGCAGGACGGTGGCGGATAGCGGGGCGGAGAGAATGGCCTCCCGGATCGAGGCGGCAATCAGCTTGTAATTGGCCTGCGCCACCCGGTAATTGGATAGTGCGGTTTCATAGTCCTGGGTTGATTGTGAGCCCGCATTATAAAGGGTTTTGACACGCCGGTACACCTGCTCGGCGTTATCCAAGGTTGCTTTGGCCGCGTCGAGCTGCGCCTGCAGGGTGTCATGATCAAGCTCCACCAACAGCTCACCCTTGGCAACCTTGCTTCCTTCTTCTACGGGCAGCCTGATGATCCTGCCCGCCACCTTGGCGCTGAGTTGTATCTCAGTCACCTCGATTGTCCCGGATCCTTGAATCAGGTTCGGGTTACCCCCATTGTTCCGTAAAAACTCAAAATATATCGTACTGGCGCCCAGTATCAACACAACGACAACAATCGGTATTATTGTTTTTGCATGCATAAACTCATCTCCTTTTACTTTACGAGAGGGCCCTTAAGCGTATTCGCGATATTCTCCGCGAATTTGGCAAAGAACACCTTGTCCGCGGTTTCCCCGTCTATGTTAAAAACCTCCGTATACTGTTCCTTGAAGGAAAAATAGATCAACAGAGGCACACTCTGAAAGAAAAACAACCGTAGGTAATACTGTTCTTTATCCCGTATTTTGATCCCCCTGGCCTGAAACAGCTCCAGCATCCGGTCGTAAAAGCTTTTTAAAATGTTGAATGCCATTTTGTAATCGAGCGAGCCCTTTACAAACTCCCGCACCATGAACTGGAGCAGCGGGCTGTTGGGTTCTACAAGCTGCTTTATTTTATTTTTAATCAGCTCGGGATCGGGTTTCTTAATATTGATGATCGAAAGCAGTTCTTTGTGCATGGACACGCCGGCCTTTGCCAGAATATCCTCGGATATGGCCTGCAGGATATTCTCCTTGCTGCTGAAGTGATAGTAGAGCATCATTTTTGTCACCCCCGCGCGGGCGGCGATGTCTTCCATACGGGCCTTCTCATACCCCTTGGCGGCAAACTCATCCTGCGCGGCCTTCAGTATATTGTCTTTGGTTTTTTCAACCTGGGTCATGCTCTAAAGACTTTCCTTTCGCTATACTCCCATATTATACTCTGAGTATAATTTAAGGGCAAAGGCGGATGCGGTCAAGATAAAAATCTTAAAAATTATTGCCGGACGGCAAAGATTACATTACTTCTTTGATGGAATTAATAACCCTGTCATAATCCTTTTTGTTCTTCGCGAAATTTGACGGAAGAGACCAGGCCACGATCTGGTGAAAATGCTTCTTACTTTGCAAGGTGGTATGCAGATAGTTGATCTTAACATTTTCGATCATGCCCGTAATTTCGTATTGGACCCCTTCCATACCGTTAACAGTTATATCAACCGGGCCTGAAGTGATTTTTGCGTCTTTGACCGCGCTCACCAGCGTGGTTACCGACTCATGCGCGTGCTGCCCGACGGTCAGAGTATCCTCAAAATCCGCTCTGTTCTCGGACAGAATGATGAAATATGCCGTGTCAAAGGGGTTGCCCATCTGCAGGTCCGCTTCATCGTTTAAATCGGTCAACATTCTCCAGGAAGCTGGTTTGAGTATTTCATACTGATTGTCTAAAAAGGTGATTATCTCATCCTGCTGCGGCTCGCATCCTGCCGCAAACAGCAGCATTACCAGCAGCGAATATACCACAAAATATTTTTTCATCGCCGATCTCCCTTTCCGGTGGTCCTCTCTATTAAGTGTAGCCGATATTTATTTTTTAGCAATCACATTTTTGACCGGGATAGAGATACCGTATCATTTTAATCCCGGGACCCAGCGCGCAACCCGGGCTTTATACTGCAGGTATGGTTTTCCGTACTTCTGCTCCAGCATCACCTCTTCATACGCGGCGATATGATTGTAGAACAAACATATACTACTCAGAACAGCCAAGGAAGCCAGAGAGAGGGAAGCCACCGTCAGGGCCAGGAACAATAATATTGACCCCAGGTACATGGGATGACGTACCAACCTGAACACGCCTTTCTCTATTACCGCCGGGGTTTCACGTACCTCAGCGAACACAATCCGGTGGGCGTTTAAGGCCAGATATACGGCTGCCGCCCCGATAATCCCGCCCGCCGCTGCCGAAACATACCAGGGGATGTACTGCCTGAATATCACGGTCCAATGCAGGAAAAAGGAGTCAAGCACCCAGACTATCATGAATATCAGTCCCAGCAGCAACTGCCCCGCGTCGCCCAGGGGGTGTTCCGCTGCCAGGTCCGCCCTGTCACCATGCGCGTGCCCGTGCGGAAGTCCGCGCACACCGGCCGACCGGCGTGTCCCGGGAATCTCACTACGCCGGGAAGCCCGCTGCTTCTGTTTGCGTCCCCGGCTCTCTGTACCGGAAATCACGCGTCCTCCGGCATCCGCATTGGTTTTTGTATTTTTTTTCATACTATTTCACCGCCTTATTGTAAGATATTCATATATACATACGACGGATATAAAAAAGAAATAGTGTAAGATCTTTCAAAGATTATTATTTATCGTCAGTATTTCATCTTACCCACAGCATGTGGGGGCGCCGCGTTCCTTGGCCGCGCCGTCCTGCTTTTCCTCCGCACCGCTTTGCCCGGCTGATTTTCCCGTCGCCCCGCAACCGCACCCGGCTCCGCTTTCAACCGGGCCGCAGGTAGGGGTCCCTCGTTCCGCTGCGCCGCAGGCGGGTGACTGTTTGGTCAGTGCGCTGAAATATACGGCATAGGCACACCCCACCCCTGATGAGACATTTATGGCGTTTACCGGACAGTTCAGCTTGCAGGCCCCGCAACCCATACAGGAGTCTTTATCAACTATCAGCGCCTTTTTATCCGACAGCACGAACACGTTATGCGGACATACATTAATACACATCCTGCAGCCATTGCAAAGGTCGCGGTCAAGAGTAAGGTCGGTAACATCTTTCAGGTATTGCAAACTCATTTTATATGCCCCCTATAACTCCGAAATAAGATAATAACTTCACTGCCGTACCGGCGATTATGGCTCCCGTAAACAGGGGCAAAGCGGTTTTTACCTCGAGTTTTACCCCGGCCAGTGAGGTATAGGTTGAGCTCCCCGTAAAGTTCAGCGCGAAAAATGCGGTAAGCGGCGTGAGCAGTAGAATGTGGGCAATCATTGTAACTATGGTAAACGCGGGAAAAAAGGAAATACCCACCGCCCAGATGAGGCCCAGAACTGTCCCCTTGAGCGCAAACGAGCGGAAGGGCAGCAGGGGAAGCAGCGCCGGAAACAGCAGGGTTCCGGCGATAATCGCGCCGGCAAAGGGCAGGTACTCAACGGACAGCCCCCAATCCAGGGTATGAAAACGCAGCAGATGGAGCCCTGCCATAATTCCCAATATAATAACGCCCGGAAGCAGGGCATGGACAAACTCCACCGGGGCGAGCACCAGGCGCTCGGTAAGAGGAAAGTTCATGGTCCGCATCTCGCGGCTTTTTTTATATCCGGCGGCAATAAAGTCGCGAATATCCCGGGAGTGCACCGGGCCGTAGACGACCCTGAAACCGGTCTGCTTTTTCACAAGATGGGCGCTGACCCCGGTGGCACCCAACTGGGGCAGAATCACCTTTTTATGACGTACCGCCTGACTTAACCGGACAGCTTCTATCCGCTGCGCCAGCTCCTGTGTGCCGAAGGTGCCTTTGCCCGCGGCGCACCAGACGTTTATCCCTTTGGTATCCAGTACCAGGATCCAGGCGTCAAGCCCCACAAGCCCGTCCCGCAGCTTATCAAACGAAAGCTTGTAATTGGCCGAGACAAAAACATCCGCGTCCTCTCCCGGTGTCCCCACCGCGTACAGCCCGGGTTTTACCCGGTACCCGTTCCTGTTGATCCCCAGCCTGACCAGAAACGCTCCCCACCGGTCGGAAACCGTAAGAACCGTCTTTACCACGGGAACCGGTCCGACCGCGGTCTCTCTATATCCGGAAATCCAGCGGCAGTCCCGGTGTACGTCTGTGCCTGCGCCGGCCGGGCCGGGATTATGTTTTCTGTTCATCTTTCATCCCCTTTCTGATCGCCCACATGGCCTCGGTCAGCAGCACAAAGCTTTCCACAACCTGTTCGTGTTTACCGGAGGGAATATGTTTAAAAAGCTCGGTATAATATTCATCGCTGGTAGTATTCAGCCGCCGTGCCACCTGGTGGCCGTTTTGGGTAAGGCAAACATTCATACGTCTTCTATCACCGGGATCGGTTTCCCGGTTTAAAAACCCCAGGTTTACCAGGCCGTCAATAATCCTGCTTAACGTACTCTTGTCAATGTCCAGGTCTTTGGTCAGAGTTTTCATGGATACGCTTCCCTGTTGTTCCAGTTCCAACAGGGTATGGCATTGCGACAGGGTAACCCCGCAGCAGGCGGTGGTCTCGGCCAGGGCCTTGGAAATTTCCCTTTCCAGCACCCTCATCTTACATCTGAAAGTCTTGATTTCCTCAACTCCTACGGTCATATGTTTTCCTTGATTTAATTGTTGCATTTTACAACTATTGTAATACAAAACAGTTGCAAAGTCAATATATTTTATTTCACATCCGGGTAACACATTTCGTCTAAATTGGTGTTATACTCATAAGAAAGAAAGGATTATGTATTGGACATTGATGTTGAGGAGATCTATCGGAAGTACGGACCGATGGTATTACGCCGCTGCAGGTACCTGCTTAAAAACGAACAAAAGGCCCTTGATGCCATGCAGGATACGTTTGTGAACGTATTGCGTCACAGAAAAAGACTGCATACCGCCGCGCTTTCCAGCCTGCTTTACCGCATCGCGACAAATGTCTGTCTTAATATATTACGTTCGGAAAAAAGGCGTCCCTTTGCCCTTGATCAAGATATTCTACAGGAGATTGCCTGTGCGGATGAACCCGCAGAGCAAATTCTCTACCGGGACATTCTCAACTCTATTTTTCGCAGGGAAAAACCGTCCACCAGGGAGATTGCGGTATTACATTATGTCGACGGACTGACCCTGGAACAGGTCAGTAAAGAGGTCAGGCTCTCTGTTTCCGGAGTGCGTAAACGCCTGCGTCAGTTGAAAACAAGATTACAAGACAAACGGGAGGTGTTTTTATGAGTAAACCCGAATTCATTCCCGATATAGTGCTGGAACGTTATGTGCTGGGAGAGTTGAATGCCGGGGAAATGAACCGTATCAGTACCCTGGCCGGAAATAACGCCCGAATAGAACAGCGGATAAAGGAGATTATTTCCTCAAACCGGAAGATATTAAACGAGTATCCGCCCGAACGCATGGCTTCTCTCATCAGGGCCCGGCAGAGGCAGCAACACGGGCAAATCACCGAAAAACAAGAAACCACCGGTTTCCTGTTTCGCCCACTGACCATCGGCGGATTTGCCGCGGTATGTACGGTTCTGCTCGCCGCTGTTTTTGTAGTGCCGCTTTTTTTACCGTCACAACCGGTTACCACAGAAACAGAACAAGAACACACACGAATCAAGGGAAGTGATGTTCATTCCGATCAACCGTCTCTCACCATTTTCAAAAAAAACGGTGATCGGGCACAAATACTGAAAACCGGCACAACCGTCACTGCCCATGATATAATCCAGATACAGTACTTTGCGGCGAAATATACATATGGAATAATCTTTTCGATTGACGGCCGCGGCAATGTCACTCTGCATTTTCCGAACAGACATGACGCAAGTGACGCGCTTATCCAGGGGAAAAGGGTTTTTTTGAACACATCCTTTGAATTAGACGATGCGCCGGGTTTTGAGCGGTTCTTTTTTATTACGGCGCGCTCACCCCTGGATATCCACACTGTATTGACAAAGGCCGCCGCACTGGCAAAAAATACGGACTCTGCCCGCACCGGACTACTTGAACTTCCCCGTGAATATCGGCAAACTACACTGATATTGCTTAAAGGAGACTAACGGTATGCTGTCACGCCATAAATTCAGTATCTGTGTATTATTACTGGTACTCATCGGTTTTTCCGCCCGGGCAAGCAGCAATTCCATAAATCTTATCCGCTACGGCCTGATCATCGGTGCCAATAACGGCGGTAAGAACAGGGAACGGTTACAGTACGCCGCAAAAGACGCGGAGTCGTTTGCCCGTGTTATGCAGGAGATGGGGGGACTTTTACCGGGTAACAGCATAATTTTGCTTGATCCCAATATCACGCGGATTGAGCACGCCTTTACCGCCATAAAAAGGCTTATTGTACATCAGAATAAAAGCGGGGTACGCCAGGAGTTTGTGTTTTATTATTCCGGGCACTCAGATGAGGAGGGGCTGCTTTTAAACGGAGAAAAACTGACCTACAAAAGCCTGCGTTCTCTCATCTCCTTGATGCCGGGCGACGTCCGCATCGCCATCATCGATTCGTGCGCGTCCGGCATATTTATCAGGACAAAGGGAGGGGTAAAGAGGGCCCCCTTTATTGTGGACAGCTCAACCGAAATGAAGGGATATGCCTTTTTAACCTCCAGCTCCGAAACCGAGGCGGCGCAGGAATCCGATAAGATCAAGGGTTCCTTTTTTACCCATTACCTGATTGCCGGACTGCGCGGGGCGGCTGATGTCTCCCAGGATAAGGTGGTTACCCTGAACGAGGCGTATCATTATTCATTTGCAGAAACACTGGCCCGGACGGAAAAAACCCGGCACGGCCCGCAGCACCCCTCATATGATATCCAGCTTACGGGTACGGGAGACCTGGTACTCACCGACCTGCGCGAAGTTAATGCGAGTCTTATAATAGAAAAAAACATCCTGGGGCGAATCTATATCAGGAATACAAGGGGAGACCTGGTTGTTGAGCTGCATAAAACTACGCAAAGCGCAATGGAGATCGGTCTTTCTCCCGGCGCCTATACCGTTACCATAAATGACCGGTCGGCCTTGTACCAGGCCAAAGTGAGTTTAAAAAAAGGCCGAAGCACAAACCTGGCGTTCGGCGATCTTAAAACGCTGCGGCCTGAATCGGCGTTTGCGCGGGGCGGCGGAGACGGGGAAGTCGGCCTTGAAGGAGATTATATCTACGATTCCAGCCCTTTCTCCTTTTCGCTGATACCGGGATTCCCCTCAAAAAGTAAAGAAAATACAATTATGCAGACAGTGGTTTCGTTGAACCTGACGATAAGTGTGAACGATATAATAAACGGCTGCGTATTAAGCCTGTTCGGAAGTACGGTACTCTACGATATGCACGGATTCCAGGGATCGGGGCTTTATAATATCGTATGGGGAAATAGCGAGGGTGCCTCATTAAGTTGTATTTTCAACATTGCCTACGCTAATGCGTCATACTTTCAGGGTTCGGGGATCTTTAATTACACTCTGGGAAAACTGAATGGTGCGCAGGTGAGCTGCGTCTTCAACTACACGGGTATGAATGTTTCCGGTGCTCAGATTTCCGGGCTATGGAACAGGGCGGAAGATGTTTCAGGGGCACAACTCACTGTGGGCATGAATTTGGCGAAACAGGTTCAAGGAGTCCAACTGGGATTGGTCAATATCGCTGAAAAAGTGGACGGCCTGCAGCTTGGACTGATAAATATCTCTGATGAAAACTCGGGTGTAGCTTTTGGCCTGTTCAATTATTCACGTGACGGAATTCTGAACTTCGAACTTTGGCAGGAATGGGATTTTCTCTCCTGTGTTGGGTTTAAATTCGGGACCAAGTATTTCTATACCATTTTTCTGGCCGGTTACGACGCTGTATTTAACTCCGACAGGTGGGAGGTTGGTATCGGCTGGGGATTCCATGCTCCGATATTTGACCAGCTTTTTATCGATACGGATATCCTCTTCACCTCCGTACAACCGCCGGAAAGTTCCGGTCCCTATGAGTTTCAAAAAACACTCCTGCCCCAGTTACGCCTAAAAATCGGATATACTCTTTTCTCATCATTTGCCTTGTTTGCCGGGGTGAACCTCCACATGTACCATCCTAATCTGTATTATGATAAAACAGCCGCGC
This sequence comes from uncultured Spirochaetaceae bacterium, assembly GCA_964634205.1. GTDB lineage: Bacteria > Spirochaetota > Spirochaetia > SZUA-6 > RPPD01 > JAFGGG01. The sequence continues at coordinate 8,195 of CAZWKE010000030.1, read as the reverse complement.
ATGAACCGCTGTTCTCGATTCCTCTGCCCGACCACGGCGCGGAAATCGCATTTGTCCCAAAAATATTCTTCGGTATACAACTGCTGAAATAACAGGTAACACAATTTCATTCCTCCGGTGTTTCATTGTTAACATTTGTAAGGAGGAATGAACATGCGAAGACTATTAATCATTGTGGTAATTTTCATGTTACTTGCCACCGGTTTAAGCGCTTTGACAGTCCGTGTCGGAATTACGGCGGCAGCCGAGCTGGCCGGTGAAGTCAACAGCAAGGATTTCTTTGATAATATCGCTGATTCACCACTGATAGTACCCGGTGTGTATTGGGAGATAATGTTTGATCGTATTGGGTTTGGCATGACCTATATGGCAAAATTCAATAAGATCGACGAGCTGGAGCCCGCCACCTGGACCGTCGACTGGATAGGCAGTTTTGATTTTCGTTATCATTTTATAACGAAATTTTTTCTTGAGCCTTTCATCGAATTAGGGATCGGCTGTGCGGGCAGCGCCAAAATCAACAACTTGAAAACTGAAAGCGGAGGTGAAACTTACGGGCCATTGACTCTTTCCGTATTCTTTCAGGCCGGAGGTGGTGTGGTAATGCATTTTGATTCATTTCACGCCGGTGCGAGACTTGTGTATCGACTTATGAACGAGCCCATACCGGCAACCGATTATGACGTCTATCCGTTATATAAATTGCAGGGTAGTCTGTTCGCGGGTTTGTCATTCTAACAGTTCCATTTAAAAAAGTATTCTACCCGCTTTTTGTAGTTATTCTATCTCCGACATGAACTTGGCCCCGCAGCGATAACATACGCCAAGGGGTTTTTTTCTTCTGTGCTCACGGAAACGCTCGGCTTCCGGGCTGTTCCACACCGCCTCGATACTTTTTTCTTTCACGTTTCCCATACTATAATCGGGGAAATCCACACAAAAATCGGTCTCTCCATGCGGCTGAATATCGATAAGTTTTTCAATATTGCTACAGGAGGTTTTGCCCACCTGTGTAACAGGATCGCCGAACCAGGTGTGATATTCGCTTATACTCAATTCCATATAAGGGAAGCTGTAAATACCGTTAAGCCCCTGTTTATATTTTTCATACTCCCGTTTGAAAACGGCAAAATCCACACCGGATTCTTCATGGTGAAATCCTTTCCATGAAAAAGCCGGGCATCCGAAACTGTCGCCCAGCTCTTTTTCATACTGCCGCCCCACTCTCTCCGGAATAAAATAATAGGGCACTATGGTTATGGTGCTTATTCCCAGGTCCCTCGCGACATCAGGCATAGCGCCCAATCCCTCCACTGAATAGCTGCTTATGGTGAAGTTTATGGACATGCTTATCTTGGATTCCTTTATTTTTTCCAGCTCGTGGACCCGCTGTACACCCCGTTTTATACTATTAAAACAACCTTTAACCCCCCTGACCCGATCATGTATCTGTTCGGGGCCGTCCACCGAGATGGTAAGATGAATGTTCCCCATGCGGGTGATGTCCGCGGCATATTTTTCAAGCTGGGTCCCGTTTGTATCGATCGATATAAAAATTCCTTTATCATGGATGTATTCAAGCAGGTCACTGATTCCCTTGAATAAAAAGGGCTCTCCTCCGCGCAGGAGTACCGCCGAGGCCTGGTGCTCCGCAATCTCATCCACCAGCCTCCGCCAATCAGTGAGGTTCATCTCCTCATGCCGGTCGGGCTGCTGACCGCGCATGTATCCCTCCTCACTCCATTGGCCGCACATACTGCAGTGCAGGTTACAGCGGTTGGTAATGGTAAATGAAAAATAACTTGGAAAACTCATAACGCAACTATACCATACATAATTTAAAGAGGAAAGAAAATATTAAAGGTAGTCCCCCTCTCGGGCAAAGATGAAACGGTGATGTCGCCCCTGTGAGTTTTTACGGTTCCCTGCACGGAGGCCAGTCCCATTCCGATCCCCTTGCCCTGCTCTTTGGTGGTAAAAAACGGCTCAAAGATATGCTCCTTTATTTCACGATCTATTCCCCTTCCGGTATCGGAAACACGTATCAGAATATAGGGTCCGGGTGAAAGTCCTGTATGGTATTTTTTACGCAGCCGCGCATTCATATACACCTGCTCGGTTGAAAAAACCAGTTCACCGCCGTCAGGCATGGCATCACGGGCATTCAGTGCCAGGTTCAGAAAGATATTCTGAAGCTGCGAAGGGTCTCCGTGCAGCGTAGAGTTTACCGCCAGCAGGTTTTGCTTGATGATAATACGTTTGCTGATGGTATGGCGCAGCAGGGAAACCACATCAGCAAGCAGCTTATGGACATCAATGGATACCGAGACAGATTTGCTTCTTCGTGAAAAGGACAGCAGACGGTTTACCAATTCCGAGGCACTCTCGGTAATACGCAACAGCTGGGTGGTATATTCCTGCAGTAACGGACTGTTTTTTGATTCGTCCTTTAACAGCTCCACATAGCAGAGAATACCCAATAACTGGTTATTAAAATCATGGGCTATTCCGCCCGCCAACTGGCCGAGAGCAAGCATCTTTTCAGACTGGCGGAGTTTCTCCTGCAGCTGTTTACGCCTGGTGATATCCAGGGCGGTAAAAATAACACCCATTGCCGGGTCATGTATGTCCAAAGCTGTAAAACTTAATAAGACATCAATCAGCTTTCCATTCTTACGCCGCCATACAGTCTCCACCGTTTCCTTCTCCCGCGGCCCGATCCTATGATACTTTTCTCTCCCCACAAAATCATATTCTTGGTCGGACAGGTAGAGCAGGCGCGCGCTTTTTCCCTTCAGCTCCCCTTCCGAATAACCCGTCATATTATACAGCATCGGATTGGCCCAGGTAAACATACGGTTGTGTTCTACCCCAATCCCGATGGGTGCCGCCTGCAGGATTCTCTTTAACCTAGCCTCACTTTCACGTATGGAGATCTCGGCCTGTTTATCTTTTGTGCGGTCGTCATATACCGCGACAACCTCCCCGGACGGCAGTTTATATACATAATTCTCACGCCAGCCCGAGATTCGCTCATCCTTATACATTGTTACCGGGTGATACCATTGTTTTCCGGTTTTATATACCTGTTGCAAAATCCCCAACAATCCGAATTCCCGGACGCCCGGGAATACTCGTGTAACGCGGCTGCCGAGAATTTCTTCCTTTTTTACGGAGTCGATCCTCTCCGCGGCGCGGTTGAAATCCTTTATCACAAAATCTTCTCCATTCTCAACAGCCCCATAGATCGCCACTCCGCTTGATATCCGGTTGAACAACTGGCGGTAACGCGCCTCGCTTTGTTCAAGCGCCTGTTTTGTAACAACCTCTTCGGTGATATTTTCAAATGTGGTCACTACCCCCATGAACCGCTTCCGGGCATCAAATATCGGGGAGGCACCGGCCGAAAGGAAAATCCTCTTCCCGGGAGGCCGCTGAACGGCAAATCTGACACCGGAAACGGATTTTTTCGTTTTCCGTACAATTGCAAAGGGGAGTTTGTTGTTTGGATACGGGTTCCCCGCAAAATCGCTGAGCCGCCATGACTGGTCATTATAGGTTCTCCGGGTAATTACATCAACTTTCAGGCCCAGTACTTTTTCAGCCTGCCTATTGGCAAAAATTATTTTTCCTGAGCTGTTCAAAACCACTGTGGAGGTAGGGTTGGTTTCTACAATCTGAAGCAGTTGTTCCATTGATAGATTCCCGGAAGCATCCGGGACATCATTTTTACATTTTGGCATCACAACTCCATCTTAATGATTACACAACATACTGGGGGTATCTATCCGATTTATTTGACTTAAATTCTATGTGTATTGAAAAAAAAATCAAGGTTTATCAATAGCTATGAAAGAAAACGGGCGGGGCATCTTTGATACCCCGCCCTGTAAAGCAGACTATTTACCGAAAGGGTTAGCCGATGGCCGGACCGCCCTTTTCCTCACTGCGGATTCTTATACACTCCTCCAACGGCATAATAAAGATCTTTCCGTCTCCTATCTCACCGGTCTGCGCTCCCTTGATGATGGCATCAATCGTCGGCTTGACAAAGCCGTCATTTACCGCGATCTCCAGCCTTACTTTTTTCAGGAGGTTTACTTCGATATCCACCCCGCGGTAATGCTCGGTAAAACCCTTCTGCTGGCCGCAGCCAAGCGCATTGGTAACCGACATTTTAAAGATCTCGTTTTTATACAGTTCCACTTTTACATCATTCAACCTGTGCGGCTGAATATAGGCTATAATAAGTTTCATAATACTCCCTCCTTATCTACTGATTAAGAAATATCTGGAAACCACTATAGGATTCGATGCCGTGCTCCTCGATATCCAATCCCTTGAGTTCCTCTTCCTTGGACACACGCAGTCCCATTATCAGCTTTATGCCCAAGAACAACAGGCTCGCGGTCCCGAATACCCAGGCAAAGACCGTCACCACTCCCAGAGCCTGAATACCCAACAGGTCAACACTCCCTGTGGTAAAAAGCCCGCCGTCTGTGGCAAACAGCCCTACGGCAAGGGTCCCGAAAGCGCCGCAGACCCCATGGACGGAAATGGCACCGACAGGATCATCGATTTTCAGCACCTTATCAATAAACTCTACCGAAACCGCCACAAGAACACCGGCAACAAGACCGATGATCAGGGCCGCGATCGGCGATACGTACGCGCAGCCGGCGGTAATTCCCACAAGACCGGCCAGTGCGCCGTTTAAGGACATACTGGGATCGGGTTTGCCGAAGCGGAACCAGGTAAAGAACATGGCCGCTATGGCCCCGGCCGCGGCGGCCAGGGTGGTGGTAAGACTGATGACCGCGATGCTTTCATTGGTACCGGCAGTTGTACTGCCGGCGTTGAATCCATACCATCCGAACCAGAGAATAAACACACCCAGTGCGGCCAGAGGGATGTTGTGACCGGGTATGGCCTTGACCTCTGTTTTCCCTTTTACGGTAATATACTTGCCCATGCGTGGACCCAGAATTATGGCACCGGCTAAAGCGGCCCAACCGCCCACACTATGCACAACAGTAGAACCGGCAAAGTCCATAAATCCTTTGGAACCAAGCCAGCCCCCGCCCCAGATCCAGTGTCCGACAACCGGATAGATAATGGCCGATATGAACACACTATACACCAGGTAGGATTTGAACTTGGTCCGCTCCGCCATGGCACCGGATACAATGGTAGCGGCAGTGGCCGCAAACACCACCTGGAACATCCAGAAGGAATAGGTCTTGGCATCCGCGCCCAACAGTAAAAACCCGTCCGTACCGAACAGCCCCAGTTTTGAGGCACCGAACATCACCCCATAACCGATTATAAAAAAGGCTATGGCGCCGACGGCAAAATCCATAAGGTTTTTCATCAGGATGTTGCCCGCGTTTTTGGCACGGGTGAATCCTGTTTCAACCATGGCGAATCCCGCCTGCATAAAAAACACCAGGAAGGCCGCAATAAGCGTCCATACCATATCAATTGCCCCGGCATTGCTTTCGGGTGTTGCCCCATCGGCAAAGGCAAATCCTGTCCCGAAGACAAGCACAAGAACCACTAAAATAATAAAGCGATATTTCTTCATAACATTCCTCCTCTGCTTTGTTATTTGCCTATATTATTGCAAAATACGTGCCAACCGGGCGACATAAATAAATTTGAGGTGGCAACTCCTTATGTTAAAAGTAATTATAAAATTTAAATTAAATCACAATTATGTCGTCTTTTTTTATATTAATTACATTTTTGTATTTTATTTATGCCTTATTACAACAATGTATCTTTTAAAAAATTTCGCGGGCACTTGCATAAGATATGGTTTATTTATATATTATTAATTGTTGTTTTGATTTTAAAATATGAAGTATGTTTATCATTCCGCAGGTATTTCCAAAATAACGTAAATAATTGCTTGCGCCTAATATTCCTCATTTATTTTATATCAAATCAATCAAATTTATTTTAAAGGAGTGTGAATGGTAATAACAAAAGACAAAGTAGTCACAATCGATTACGCTTTAAAAGATGACGCAGGGTCATTAATTGATACTTCCAAAGATAACGGCCTCTCCTATGTTCACGGGAAGGGTTCCCTAATCCCCGCGCTTGAAGAGCAACTGGAAGGAAAACAGCCGGGAGATTCATTTAAACTTACGCTTGAACCGGCGGACGCGTACGGTGAATATGACAGCTCACTTGTTGTTAACGTATCCAAAGAAAAATTCGATCAAATTGACGATCTGAAAGTGGGAATGAAACTCAGGGCTAACACTAAAGAAGGTGAGAGGATCATTACAATCACCGAGATCAAGGATGATAAGGTCCGGATTGATATGAACCATGAACTGGCCGGAAAAAAACTTCATTTTGACATTAAAGTAACCGATGTTAGGGATGCAACCCAGGAAGATCTTAAAGTATAAAATGTAAAGGGAGTGTACTGACCGTACTATGCCTGAGAATACCGTTCCATTAAGTATTTTACAGCTGTTGATTCCGGCTGTGTGTACGGGACTGCTTTTGGGCGGGCTGTTATTGTTTTTGTATCTGGCCCTGCAATATAAATCCCGGCTTTACGGTGCCATCTCCATATTCGGGTTTACCGCTCTGCTGTTTGTGGTCAGTGAGACCATCATTATCGTATGGGGCGCCTGGCTGGCGAACCGGCCTTTGGGGCTGCAGTTCCACCGGGTAGAGAACCTGGCCGCGCTCTTGTTTTTGTTTTCCTTTCCTTTCCTCATGACCCAACTGCTGAGGTTGAATAAGTTCTGGAACAGGATTAATTATTTGATCTCGTTGATCGGACTGGGTGCGGTTGCGGTCATCGGCACGCTTGCGTTTACCAATCCCGACCTGTTTATTTCCATGAGCAAACACACCACCGAATACCTGCGCACCGGAGCGCAGGCGGATTTTCCCAGAGGTCGGGAGGGCATTCTCTACCTGGTACGCGACATACTGGCGGGGCTCCTTATTCTGTACGGCGCCGTCTGTGTTGCCATAGATATTATCAAGTACAAAAGAAGGGAGCTTATTCCCGTAGCCGCAGGTTTGTTTTTTGCCATTCTGGGGGCCGGCCTGGATATACTCTATACACATTTCCACATTTATTTTGATCCGCTGCCTGCGGAAACCTTTTCCCGTTTTTCTCTGGGTCTCACCATCATGGTATTAATGCTTATGTCGGGCATCACCAGAAGGTTTATCCAATTTTCCAAGGAAATAGAAAAGGCAAATGATAAAATAGTCCTTTCCGAAAAAAAATATAAAATCCTGGCCGAAGGCACGCGCGATTGCATATTTTCACTCGATACCAAGTATAACTTTATCCATGCCAACAACCAGGCCCTGCGTCAGTTAAACCTTGAACACAAAAATCTTACCCGTACCAATTTTTTTGACATCCTTCACGCGGAGAACAATAACAAGGAATTCTTAAAAAGCTTCATTACCGACAAACTGGAAACATTAAAAAAGACCAGGGAACCGGTTTCTTTTAAAGCCAGACTTAAAACCTTTCTGGCCACAGAACCAAAAACATACCACCTCAGCTTTAACTATCTTACCAAAGAAGAGGCAGATGAAATAATCGGTAAGGCGGTGCTCATTCAGGAGGACATCTTCTTGAAATTCATTCAGGCGGAAAGCGGCCGCTTTGCCATCGATAACTATTTGCTCACCATTGAAGAGATCAGCAACAGGTTGGTGAGTTATCTTCCCAAATTCATCCATGAGAACGGGGTCAGGGAGATACGTATGGGTCTGCGGGAAATGTTGATCAACGCGGTTGAGCATGGCAACCTGAACATCAGTTATGAAGAGAAATCACAGGCCATTGCAGAGGACAACTATTTCCTCTTCATTCGCAACCGGCAAAACCAGCCGGAACACCGGCATAAGCGTATCATTGTGGAATATTCTCTTTCACCGGCCAAGGTTGTCTTCCGCATTACCGATCAGGGCAAAGGGTTCGATTTTAAGAAATCGTACCTACAGGCGCAGGATACACCCGCCGAAATGCAAGCCCACGGACGCGGCTTGGTTATGGCCATGGGTGTCTTTGACAAAGTACAGTATAATCCGGCCGGCAACAGGGTAACGCTGATAAAAGAATTCCATAGGGGAATTACTTAATTTTTTCTTAGTGGTCCGAACCGTGGACCTGGGGGACGGATCAAACAAAGGCATACTGGGGA
>CAZWKE010000029.1:0-44323 GCA_964634205.1 uncultured Spirochaetaceae bacterium | reverse complement strand
TAATTTAAGAAACTACGGATTTCGCGAATTACACCGATAGTCGCTTTAAATCAATCCGTGAAAATCTGTGTAATCCGTAGTTCGAATATATTCTTTTAATAAAACCAAAAATAATTTAAAAAACTACAGATTACGCGAATGACACAGATAAATACAGATGAAATTAACTACGGATTACGCTGATTATGCAAATGGTTGTTTTAAATCAATCCGTGCAAATCCGGGTAATCATCCGTTTTTTTTGTTTCATTGCAATCGTGAACGTCTTTTACTATACTAGTACCCAATAAAAGGAGGCGGTAAATGATAACGTACGGGGAATGCACAACGCGATATGTCAAGACGGTTATGCTTTTTGTTTTTTCGGCTTTTCTTCTTTCCGGATGCAAAACGCAAAGCGGTGTCACCGGGTTCACTCCGGCGGATATCGGGGGAAACCTTGTATACCAATCGGATAAGGACTGGGCCACGTATACGGTGGATAACAAATACCTGCTGATCAACAATGTCTGGAACAAGGGAAAAACAACAGGGCCGTACCGCCAAAAGATTTTTGTCAAAAATGATAAGGGAAAATCAGTGTTCGGCTGGTCATGGCATTGGGAGTTTGCTCCCGAGGTATCTGCTTATCCGGAAGTACAGTTCGGGTCCAGCCCGTGGGGAAGACCTACCGCACAAAACACCGGTTTCCCGTTCAGGGTGGATTCGAAAAAACTGACCGTGTATTACACCATCGATCTGCATGCCGACGGCTCTTATAATACGGCGTTCGAATTTTGGACGATCAGTGCCCTGCCTTCAGTGAAAAAAAATATCAAACATGAGGTAATGATCTGGGTAAGTAAAGCCGGAAGAGCCATTCCGGACGGCTCACCGTCGGAATCGCTTAAGGTCGGCGGCGTCACCTATACCATATACATGGACCAAGATCACGGTGATGCTTCCGGCGCAAATAAAAACCGTTGGTCCATTATCACTTTCGTGGCACACCGTCCGGTCCTTTCGGGTCCGCTTGATGTCTCGGCCTTTATCGATTACCTTTTACAAAAAGGAATCATGTCCAAAAACGAATACATTACCTGCCTTGAGCTGGGGAACGAGGTAACCTCCGGCAGCGGGAGTACCGTCATCAGGGACTACGAGATCAAACTGACAGACCGCTGAATAGAAAAAGCCGGCGCCCTCATACCTTTTTTTACAGATCAAAAATGAAATAATCCAAAAAAAAATTTCTACTCTATGGACATTATCCCAAATTCCATATTAAAATAACTTAGATATAAAAGTAATCTAAAAAAGGAGTAATAGAACAAGTTAAAAAGTACTGATCATAGAGCAGAGCGGCAGAGGGCAGATGGTCAATAATAGAGAGTTTAATATATTCATAACCGGAACCACCGGTTTAATAGGCAGTCATGTATTATACGAGATACTTCATTCCATTTGTACGAAAAAATATGAAGCCAAAATATATATTCTGCTGAGAAGCAAAAAAGATGCGTCCATCCAAGAACGGTTACAATTCATTTTCAATAAGAACGCTGTTCCGGATTATTTAAAGAAATATCCGAAAAGTGAATTATTAGATAAAATACATGTTATTGAAGGCGATTTAAGAGATGACAACCTCTCTCATCGCTTGCAGCAAATTATACCTCATAATAAAAAATTATATATTCTCCATCTCGCCGCGGTTACCAACCTTTTTTCAAATAAAATTGCCAGGGCTGAAGTGTATCAGAATAATTATGTCGCGACGAATAAATTACTGAAAGCAGTGCAAAATTATAATATCAAGTTTATATTCGTAAGTACGATTTTCAGTTGCGGCATTAAATCTGGTTTACTACGTGATCAATATAGCGATACCATAAACGGTACTTTCAGAAATCCATATGAAAGTTATAAAAACAAGATAGAGCATGATATAAAACAATACTGCACACAAAATAAAATACCTTTCCAAATTATCAGACCCAGCCTTGTATGCGGTCGGCTGATTGATTCTCCAAAATATTATACAACCAAGTTTGATGTATTCTACGCTTTCACCAAGTTTTTTTATAGATTAGTAAAAAAAGGAGTTAATGACTCTGTAAGAATTACCGTCAACCTGGATTCACATCTTAATATTGTCCCTGTAGATTTTGTCGCCAAAGCAATTGAAAAGGCATTTTTAAACGATGAAATAATTGAATTAAACCCTGTAGATAGAAAAGGTGAAGAAAATGTATGGTTTGTTCCTGCTCTATTAAATCATGTTGGTTTTCATTCGTTCAGATTTGTCAGAAATAAACCCAGGAATCTTAACATGTTCGAAAAAGTATATTATAAAACGGTTGGGGCCGTATTCACCAAATATATGTGTGCCCCAAAGGTGGAATATGATATTGCACTGACAAAAAAAATTATGTCGGATATACCGGATTATAATGTACGGAAACATCTTCCGGAATTATTAGATTTTGCAGTGCAGCATGATTTTGAAGATTTATCACCGCAAAAAGATCCTGAGTTAATTAATACAAATGATTTTTTACCCGACAAGAGTATTTCTATTGATTTCTTAGATAGAGAAAACAAGGTTTTGACTAAGACTTTTTAATTATTCTCAGAGAGAATCTGTCTTACACTTTTTATCAATTCCTTTTCATTTACCGGCTTCTGGAATACTTCAACGGCTTTCAGAGACTTAAGTTTGTCTTCATAATATGCACGATCCGAACCGGAAACAACGACAACCGGTATTTCACCTTCCTTTTTCCCCATTAACTCAAGCAACAATTCTTCTCCCGTATTAATTCCCAAATCCAAATCAAGTATTATAATATCCGGTTTGTCATATTTATGATATATTTTATCACGAGCCTCATTCAGATTGGCTGCCATTATAACATCCAGTCCCGCACCTTTAAGTATCAAACCCAACTCTTCACGTATAGCCTGAGTATCATCAATAACAAGTGCCCTTTTATCTTTTAACTGCATTTCACTTCCTATAATTTGCTTATAAATGGAACTTAACACTTCCGGCTTATTTTTAAAATGTTTTTTAAATTGTTTATTTATTTTAATTTTAAAATCAGCGCCCTCTCCCGGCACACCCTGCTCTAGTATCGTTCCTCCCATTTCTTCAATACGTTTCTTTACCGTACTACAGCCTACGCCATGCTCAATAATATTCCTATTTCTAAATAATTTCCGTCTCTCAGCTTTAGAAGAATAACCTTCAAAAATCATCTGTTTTTTATCCAACGGTACTCCCGGCCCGTTATCTTTAAAATGAATAATGAAAAAATCCTTGCCGGTAGTATCCTTTTCTGAATACACCTCAATCCATATTCTCTTGTCTTTACGGGTGTTTTCAGGATCACTTTCCAAAAGTGCCCTGAATGAGTTTAAAAATAAATTCCTTATAATGTCCTCTTCCAAAATAAAATCGTATATCTGTAACACAACCACTTCGTCGGTTTTATTTTCATAATTGAATTTAATATGATACGCCTCCAGCTCTTTCTCATAAGTATCAAGAATATTATAATATACCCTTTTCAAAGTGGAGTTTACATGCGATTTAATATCGATTTCTTTCCCTCGCTGGTATGAGATAATTGCATATATATAATCGATAATACTGTTCATATTAATATATAAACCGTCAAGTGACGTAATGGCTTCCTGAGAATAATTCTCGATTTTTTTACTAATGAAATTCTTGATTTTGTCCAGGTTCTTTTTTTCAAAACTACGGGAGATGGTTCTTTTTAACTCATTAAAAAACCTTTTATACTCCGTAATCGACAAATCCCCATTGTCTTTTTGTAATTTCGACAATGTGGTATTTTCAAAATAATCCAGAATATGGTTGATGGACTTATTAAATGCTTCCGGTATTTTCTCCTCAAGCTGCTGTACGGCATCCTTAAGCAGCAGCATTTTTCGGGAGAGTATTTTACTCATTCCTTTTTGTACCGCATGCTTGTTTTTTATACTATGAGATATATTCCGTAAACCGGCATCGGTTTCCAGCTCCATAGACTGCAGGGTGGACTGGGTTAAACTCAGTTCTTGCCTGGTCTTTGCAAGCTCCTGTTCGGTTTTCATTTTTTCCTTTTCTTCTTCTATCCATATCTTTTTCCTTAATAAAAAGTCATTGCGAACGTAGTACTCTATTAAAAAACAGGCAAGTATGCCGATTACATTTACTGAAATAAGATAAAAATTGTTGTTTATAAAAATAGTCAATTTATCCACATGCGCAAGCATATCGTGAAAATAAATCGCCACAAACTCATAAGCAAAAATAATAATCCAACTGGAAATCACGGCATACATGAAACGTAATCTGAACAGTGTGTAATTTCCCATCATTACCAGTATTAAGGCCGCATAATATAAGTGATATCCTGGTTCCGCATCTTTTGCGATCGCCATAAAAATTAAAAGGCCCGCTCCGACGATAAATCCAAAAAGGAACAGTGCTCCAAACATTATTTTCTTGAATATAGGGGTAAACGTTATAATAAAATATAGTAATATAATCGGGCATATAAACACATAACGTATAATCCAAATAGTTTCTTTGGTTAAAGGGAAAGCCCACAAATCCAAAATACCGAAAATGGCATACAGGAAACAGGCAAGGATAAGCATAAGCCGAATATAAAGAAGGGAATTCTTGAAGAAGTCGTCATAAAATTCGTTTTCAAGCTCAGGATCAAATCCGGTTATAACGTGTTTAAACTCTATTTTTAATTTATCAGTATCGGTAAAAAGCACCCTTTTCCCTTAAAAAATTATTCTGTTAATCTTCCAAATTACGTTTTTAGCTGTGCTTTTTAGAATTGATTTTTTCCTTATTTTTTTGTACCCAAAATTACTGTTTCTGTCCAGCACAATTTCTTTTTTTTTATCGTTATAATTGGTATACGCATCGCTTTACAAAGATTGACGCTCGTGATATCCTAAAGTAAAAAAAGCATGCAATGTAGCTTTGGCTTTCCTGCCTGAAAGGAGCCGGGTATGAGTACATTCGATCAACCTACCGCAACCGATTCTTATACCAAAGAAAAAGAAAAGTTCATGGATATCCAGCTGGGGCATATCACCGAATTCATCCCCTCGTTCGATCACACGCTTCGCCTGTCCGATGCCGTCAACTATCTTGAGGAGCACCGGGATATTTCAGGGATCGCCGTGGAGGAATCCGGTAAAGTGATCGGCGTTCTGGGCCGGGACACCGCGTTCAAGAAATATAAATCCAGGCTTGAACGGTTGAAGGACCAATCGATCAAACACAGCATCCAAAACGATTCCATTAATGCCGATGCCGCGGATTTTTGCGAAAAAATATTCTATGACATAATCCGGATCGAAGATCGCGTCATCAACCAACTGATCATTAAGGAAGGCCCCGACTTCTTCGGTATCATCCCTATCAATCACCTTATTCGGCATGTGAGCAAAATACGAGAATTGGCGTATGCACAGGCGCACGATATCCAGCAGTTCTTTCTTGAAAAAAGCGGCAAGCGGTTCAATGGCCTGGCGATAAGTAATTACATCAAAATGGCGCATCAGATCGGCGGAGATTTCTATTACCTCTGCGAAATCGCCGAGGGGAAATACCTCATTTCCTGCTTCGATGTGGCAAGCAAAAACATCGCCGCGTCTCTGACAACCGGACTCTTAAGTTCGTTTTATTCGATGTATTTCAGGTATCATAAAAAAGAGTTTAATCCCCGTCACATGATCACCGAACTCAATAAAATTATCGAAGAACAGACACCATCGGACATTTTTGTCGTTGCGGTCTTTTTATATTTTGATATGGAGAAGAATCATGTATCGGTATTCAATCACGGTTTTCCTCCGATCTATCTCTGTCTTCCCCACGAGGGCAAACCACTTTCCATCCTTACATTGGATTCCGAGATGATGCCGCTCGGGATCACCGGCACGGTGGACTTTGAGAAAAAGGTAAAACGGGTTGGATTGAAACCGCGGATGAAATTTTTTGTATACTCAGACGGACTGCTTGACGCCGTCAATATGTTCGGCCAGCGTTACGGCGAGAAGCGGATCAAGCTGTTCGTGAACGAGCATTTGGCCAAGAAGCCGGAGCAGGTGATGGATACCCTGCTGAAACAGTATGAAATATTCAGCGAAAAAGCGGTCCAGATCGATGACTTGACTGCCATCGTCATCGAGATTCAGTAAACCATTTTATCGAAAAGAAACTACGGATTACACGAATGACACAGATAACTGCTTAACCAACAATCCGTATGGATCCGTGCAATCCGCAGTTCGAATATCTTCTTTTATTTTAATCGGTTTTGAACACCGTGAAGGTAATGACCGCATAATCGTTACCCGTATCAGCCTCACAATCCAGCGCGAAATAGATCAGGTCTCCCTCATGCAGAGAGGGAAACTCATAGAGGGTATTGTCGCAGTACCAGATATGGGGCCCTCCCGGGACGCAGGGCCAAGCTTCGAGGGTTTTACGCAGCGTACCGCCCGGATTAAAAAGCTTAAGGCTGACCGAAAAGCCCTGCTCTGTGGTTTTTTTTATTCCCAGGTTGGTTACCATATAATCCCCGTCATCCGGCACACGAAAGGCGATCACCGTCAGTTTCTGCCACGGAGGATAGATAGCGATATCGTTCACTCCGGAGGGCAGCAGGATCGGCTTTTGCGCTTCCGGTACCGCCTCACGCGGGGTAGTGTACCTGCCTACATAAGGCGCTTCAATATCCGTGTCCGTGGTCCAGTAGGGAATTACGGTTCCCGTGTATTCATTAGGGTGTACATTGTTGTGCAGGCTGTTCATAGAGTTGCCCGGCGCTACCCCATCCGTATCGGATGATTCGTAAAAGTCAAAATACGCCCGGTTTCCTTCTGCGTCCGTGATATACTTATTTCCCATGTCAGCATTATACGAATGCCAGACATGCCTGCCCTCTCCGAAGTATACCGTAAGCGCTGCTTCCGGACTTTCAATGGTTGCGAGGTCGGAAAAGGTTCCCACGGCTTTCAGTTGGTAAGAACCACACTTTGCGGGCGTCCAAGACACGCAAAACCCGTCCGCCGGATTCGTATCGGTCCCCGCCGGTTTACCGTCTACCAAAAACTCCACCTTGACCAAGTCCGGGTAGGTTGCGGCCGCCGTGAGCGTAAGCTCCTTGTTTACGCAGGCGGGCAGGCCCTGTGTGGGATGCACCAAAGTGAAAAAGAGCGGAATGGTATAGATGTGCACCTCGTACTCCTGAAAGGAATCACTGAATCCACCTGCATCCGGATTAATGGATCTTCCACCTTCAAACAGAACCGGTACATCCTCCGCCAGATACGGAAAATCAAAGTTACATACCTGCGCCGCATCCGTGTCGTTTATGGCAAACAGGTAGGCCGTACCGTTATAAATCTTGATAAAGCACTCGATGTCCGGGTTGTCGTGCACCCGGGCATCAAATACCGTGTCCGTGGACAACAGTACCGGACTTAGATCATGCAGTTCTCCGGCCATCCCGAACACTGCGTCGTGAAGTTCCCGGGTCTGGATGGTACCCGGCCCCGGGCTGTCAAAGAAGCGGAAATAGGTGATACCCTGCGCTCCGTGAGCCAGGGCCAGATAGGTCATGTTCCGAAGCTGGGCCCGGGAGGGCCAGGTGTCTGCTCTTTCCGGGATATCATTGCCGTACGCCTGCAGGCAGGCCCAGACCGGCCCGGCCCCGGCCCGCGCCTCCACGGCCGCGTCCATATTCACGGCAACGTCTGTAGTGCTTCCCCCGCAGCCTTCCCTGAAGATGGGATAGATGTTCAGGTCCATAATATCCGCCGTGTGCGCGTAGTAGGTATAGACCCCCATGTTGGTATTGGCTATCCTTGTGGGTTTTCCCGGGTAGCGCTGCTTATACCCGGCCCCGATCCGGGAAATAGAGGGGGGTTGGAAACAGGGATTGCCCCAGGGGGGCTTGCTTTCCGGTTCATCCAGGATCTGGTAGCCCAAGAGCGCAGGATTGTCCTTTATGGCGTCAAGGGTAACCGCCAGGTCGTCCCAGGTGATAGTGCCGTCGTAAAGCGCCTGTACTTCATCATAGCCGAGGGAGAAAAACCCATAGAGCCTATTGGTACGCGCCTGTTCCAGAAATGTCTCCCAGGTGTAGGCAAAGTGACGCGGCGGCACATGAAGTTCCACGGCCGGACTGAGCTCATTGGCATCGGCCCACACGAAGTTGAAACCCGCGGCCGCTATCTCATCCAGGTACTCCACCTTTGAGTAGTGCAGCCCTATGGGAAAAATCATCCGGCCGTGTACGATCAGCCGTCCGTATCCGTCCAGGTACACGTCGCGCGGCGGGTCGGGAGGATTAGAGGGACTAGTGCCGGGTAATGTACAACAAAAAAGCAAAGGAATAAATCCAAGAAGAAAGGTCAATTTCTTCATCACATAATAAATTTTAGCACAATATGAGTTAATAATCCACAGTATATCGAATTTTCGTTATTTTTTATTAGATAATAGATAATTACTGATATATGTAACTTCGGATTACGCGAATTATGCATATGATTTATTCAATAATATCAAAAACTGAACACTCTGCCGGTTCCGGAGGCGATATACCGCGCGGCAAACTTTTCTTTGAATATTTTTATCTGGTCCGTACCGGTGCAGTGGCTGGGCGCGATATGGGTAACGCCCATGGCCTTTAATTCCGCGATAATCTTTTCCACAATGGCAGGCTCCTCATCCATCAGATGAAACCCTCCCATCACAAAGAAGACATCCTTTTTGATAATCTCCCTGGCCTTCTTTACAATCGCTACAATATCCGGATGGGAACAGCCTGCGATGACGATACCGCCGTGGTCCGTGTCGATAACCAGTGACTGTTCAAAAGTGGGATACCCTCGTATACCTTTCATTTGACCGGTTGCATAGACATTATCAAACAACAGTACCGGATCTTCTATTTCAACATATCGGCCTTCGGCATTATCACTCATTATTCTTTTTATGCGGTGCCTGCCGAAACCATTGGCGGGAAGATAGAGCGTAACAGCGGGATTTTGGGCTAAAAAGCCTTCCAATCCGCCAAAATGGTCGGTATGTGTGTGCGAGATAAATACCGTATCGATGTTCGCCGGATCGATCCGCAGGGCCTTTAAATTATGAAACAGAACGTCCGCTTGTGTTCCCGTATCATAGAGAATGGTGTGATCGCTTACGCGGATTACCGCGGCAAACCCCCAATCAGCCTGCAGTTCCTCATTAAATACAACATTATCATAAACAATCACAATGCTGTTTTCCTGTGCGTTGTCGTAACGCTCAGTCAGCGTAAGTACATTCTCAGCCTGTGTATCTTTTTTTTCAGTACATGACATGGCGGCACCGTCGAAGACTAATAGGCCGACCGTAATTTTAATTATAAGAATTACTCTTGCAGATGTGTACATAATCAACACCTCCCTAACGGCATATTGTATAAACCAATACTACAGGAAGCGGTCCCGCGTGAAAATGTAAAATATGCAGAAAAAGTATGCTGTTTTACAATATAAAAAAAGAAACTACGGATTACACGAATGACACAGATAACTGCTTAACCAACAATCCGTATGAATCCGTGCAATCCGTAGTTCGAATATCTTCTTTTATAATTCTTGCCGGCGGCCGCCGCCGCAGTCCGGCAGTGGCTGTTGTGTCCCGGCAGCCTCCGCGGCCTACCCCCATAAGCCCTGGAGAGCGATTGCGGTCAGCACCAAAAGCTGGTAGACGTAGAGGGCGTGGAAGGCGAATGAGAAACGGAACACTCCGCGGTAAAAGAGGACGAGTGAAAAATAGACCACGACGGCGATACCCGAGACCGCGATTACCGAGACGGGGATCGGGCGTACTACGATCGGTAAGGTGAAGAAGAGGACGGTGGAGATCGCGGTTCCCACTGCCCAGAGGCCGATCACCGTCCGGCCGCGCCGTTCCGTGGCGCCGGCAAGAAAGCAGGGTATGCCGGCCGCCCTGTACTCAGCACGGTAAACCAGGGCAAGCAGCAGGAAATGAGGTACCTGCCAAAGGAACATGAACAGCGCGACAACATACAGCGCCGGAGCCGAGAAAACACCCCCGGCCGCCGTCCAACCGATGGCAGCGGGTGCGGCGCCGGTCACCGCCCCGACGAACAGGGCCCAGCGTGTTTTGCTTTTGAGGGGCGTATAAATAAAATTGTACCAGCATAAGGTGCCCGCCCCCAGCAGGGCCGGCACAAGTCCCGCGCCGAACAAAAGGATAAGGAAGCCCGCGCTCCCAAGCACACCGACCGTTAAAAGCGCCGTTTGCGGGCGCAGCCGTCCCGCGGGCAGAGGGCGGTCCGCGGTACGTGCCATAAGGGCGTCCCGTTCCCGCTCCTGCAGCTGGTTCAGTGCCGAGGCCGCGGCGGCCAGCAGAAATACGCCCGAAAAAGCGGCCGCGGCGCGCCAATCCACCGTATGGGCCGCGAGGAAATAAACCGGAATAATGGAAAGCGCCACGGCCAGGGAGAGCTTGACGCGAACAAGTCTAAGGATAACATTCATGAAAAATCTCTTTTTAACATACTTTAAGTATACTTGCATGGGCAAGGAGATATGTCCATAAAAAAATCAGGAGTATTGACTTTTATTGCCCCCCTGAATATGTTAAAATATATTTTGGTAGACCGGACCGTCCGGTATTTTAATTGAGAGCTGATGGAAGAGAGCTAACATCTAGAAAAAACGGTGAAACAGCGAAATCATGTCAGGATTTACTTACTTTCTTTTCTTTTTTTTCTGCTGACAAGCTGCCAGAATGTCGTTCTCTTTAATCCCCAGGGCCAAATAGGTCATGCGGAGATGTGGGTAATCATTATTACCGGCGGATTGATGCTCATTGTCGTCATTCCGGTCATTGTTTTGACGCTGCTGTTTGCCTGGAAATACCGGGCCTCCCGTTGGAAAGCGGAATACGCCCGAAAGTCCCTGAACACCAAGGCCCTGGACGCGGCCATGTGGTTGGTACCCGCCTTTATTGTTTTGGTACTTGCCGTTGTCAGCTGGACCATGACCCACAGGCTCGATCCTTTTCGCCCGATCGAAAACAAGGGCAAACCGCTTACCATCCAGGTGATCTCACTTGACTGGAAGTGGCTGTTCATCTACCCCGACCAAAAGGTGGCCGCGGTGGACGAGGTCGCCTTTCCGGTGAACGTACCGGTCCACTTTTTTATTACCTCGGACACGGTTATGAACTCCTTCTTCATTCCCCAGCTCGGCAGCCAGATCTACGCCATGGCCGGGATGCGGTCGGAACTGTACCTTATTGCCGATAAACCCGGCACCTACGCCGGCTTCTCGGCCAATATCAGCGGCGTCGGCTTCAGCGGCATGCATTTCAAAGCACGCGCTCTTTCACAGAAAGAGTTCGACAAATGGCTTCAGGAAGTGCGCGCCGCGCCGGTAAGACTGGATATGGAGGAGTATGGCCGGCTGAAAAAGCCGAGCGAACCCAATGTCGTTACCTATTATTCATCCGCCGATCCGGACCTTTTTTTCGATGTGATCGGCCAATACACATATGCGCACTAGCGCGCGGACAACAATTTTTAAAAAGGAGCGGTCATGTTCGGGAAACTAAGCCTTAAGGCCCTACCCTTGGACGATCCGGTCACCTTCGGTGCCTTTCTGTTCCTGGTGGCGATCGTGGTTGCCGTCCTCATTCTGATCACCGTGAAACGCAAGTGGAAGTGGCTGTGGAATGACTGGCTGACCACGGTTGACCACAAAAAAATAGGGATCATGTACATCGTCGGCGCCGGCGCCATGGGACTGCGCGCTTTCGTGGACGGCGTTATGATGCGCTCGCAGCAGGCGGTGGCCTTCGGACCGGGCCAGGGTCCTTTCAGCTCCGAACTCTATAACCAGGTATTCAGCGCCCACGGCACCATTATGATTCTGTTCATGGCCATGCCCTTTTTGATCGGACTTATCAATATCGCGGTGCCGCTGCAAATCGGCGCCCGCGATGTGGCCTTTCCGTTTCTGAACGCGGTCAGTTTCTGGCTGTTTGTAGCCGGCGCGGTGCTGGCCAACATCTCTCTGGGCATCGGGGAGTTCGCCAAGACCGGCTGGTCGGGGTACGCGCCGCTCTCGGAGCTCGGGTTCTCCCCCGGTGTGGGGGTGGATTACTACATATGGAGTATCCAGATTGCGGGTTTCGGCACGCTTTTGACCGGGATTAACTTCCTGGTTACCATCCTCCGTATGCGCGCCCCGGGCATGGGGATGATGAAGATGCCGATTTTCACCTGGACCTCATTCTGCACCGCCATCCTGATCATCGGCGCTTTCCCGGTCCTTACCGTGGTGCTCGGACTTTTGGCCCTTGACCGCTACCTGGGCATGCACTTCTTCACGAACGCGTTGGGCGGCAACGCGATGATGTATATAAACCTCTTCTGGGCCTGGGGACATCCCGAGGTCTACATCCTGATTCTGCCGGCCTTCGGGGTGTTCGCCGAGGTGTCCGCCACCTTCAGCGGCAACCGCCTGTACGGGTACAAGTCGGTGGTCTGGGCCACCGTGGCCATTACCGTGCTCTCGTATTCGGTCTGGGTCCACCATTTTTTCACCATGGGGGCCGGCGGCAATGTGAACGCCGTATTCGGTATCGCAACCATGTTGATCGCCATACCTACCGGAGTGAAAATCTTCAACTGGCTGTTCACCATGTTTCGGGGGCGGCTGCGCCTCGATACCCCGATTCTCTGGACGATCGGATTCATGATCACCTTCACCATCGGCGGCATGACGGGAATCATGCTCTCCATGCCGCCGGCGGATTTCGTGCTTCACGCCAGCATGTTTTTAATTGCCCACTTCCACAATGTCATCGTGGGCGGTACCGTATTCGGCGCCATCGCCGGATTCATTTACTGGTTCCCCAAGGCCTTTGGATTCAAACTGAATGAACGCCTGGGGAAAATCACCTTCTGCTTGTTTTTATGCGGCTTTATTCTGACGTTCGTGCCGATGTATATCCTCGGCTTTATGGGGATGACCCGACGACTCAGCTACACCGTGAATCCCGCCTGGCGGCCGTTGTTGTGGCTGGCATTGTCCGGAGTAGCCGTATTCGCGCTCAGCCTTCTTACCTTCGCCCTGCAGATTATCGTGAGTATACGGCAGCGCAGGCAAAACGCGGACCTGACCGGAGACCCCTGGAACGGCCGCACACTCGAGTGGTCCGTGCCTTCCCCGCCGCCCAGTTACAATTTTGCGGTCATTCCCACGGTAACGGAGCGTGATGCATTCTGGGAGATGAAGCGCAAAGGCGGGAAGCGGCCGCCGCCGGTTTACCGGGATATCATCGAGCCGCGGAACACCCCCGCCGGGTTTTTCATCGGCGCCTTCGCTGCGGTGTTCGGATTCGCCATCATCTGGCATATCTGGTGGCTCGTGATCGTCGGGCTGCTCGGTATACTGGTGACGCTGGTGGTTCGCACTTCCGATGATCACATCTACCGGATCGTAAGCGCCGCGGAGGTCCGCCGCAACAACGACGCGGCCGTGTCCGGCGGGGGAGAGACCGCGCCGGAGGAAGGGGGCGTAAAACCATGAGTAAGTATACCGTCCGCGAACCGATCCATGAAGGGAAAGAGGCCTCATCCACCAGGGTGTTCGGCTTCTGGGCCTATATCATGAGCGATTGTGTGCTGTTCGGCACGCTGTTCGCGACCTACGCGGTGCTTTCCGGAAACTACGCGGGCGGCCCGACCGGTAAACAAATCTTTGATCTGCATGGAGTCCTGATTGAGACATTCTGTCTGCTGACAAGCAGTTTCACCTTCGGGCTGGCCGCCTTATCGGCCAACAAGGGGCGGCGCACTCCGCTGCTTGGTTTCATGGCTGTCACCTTTATACTGGGCGCCGTTTTTGTGGGCATGGAGATACGTGAGTTTGCGGGCCTGATCGCGGCAGGACACGGCCCGACCAGAAGCGCCTTTCTCTCCGCCTTTTTTACACTGGTGGGGACACACGGCCTGCATGTCACCGCGGGCCTCCTGTGGATGATCGTTTTGGCCGCGCAGATCGCGGTCAAGGGGCTGACGCCGACCACGGGCACACGGGTAATGCAGCTGGGCCTGTTCTGGCATTTCCTGGACATTGTCTGGATCTGCCTGTTCACATTTGTCTATATGACGGGGGTAATATAAATGAAAAGCAAATACGTTCCCCACGCGAGTCACGGTGAGCTCAGGGACTACCTTATCGGGTACTCTTCGGCCCTGGTGCTGACGGCGGTACCCTTTGCGGTGGTGCTGACCGGTGCGCTTTCCGGCGGCGCGGCGATCGCGGTCATTGCGCTCTTTGCCCTGGCCCAGATTATCGTGCATCTCCTTTTCTTTCTTCGCCTGCACCGGGCGACGGATGAACCCTTCAAACTCGCCATCTTTCTCTATACCCTGATAATTCTGGCGATTTTGGTGGGTGCTTCAATCTGGATCATGCATCATCTGGACGCGTACCACATGGTACCCTGAAAAACGCCGGAACGGCGGAATCAACTGATACGGGAGGTTACAAATATGCCGGGTATAAAGGTATATATCGTACTTGCTTTTGCCGCGGTTGCGGGCATTTGCATACTCATTATGTTGGGCGGCTTCGTCTGCTTTATGGAGGCTGCCAAGGCCATTCCCGATTGGCCCACCAATTTCGGCGGTATTGCGCCGCCCTCTGAACCGGGGGCGTTTGTCGAATATCTCCACCGTGTGGGCGCGGTCATCGTCGGTCTATTGATCATCGCCCTGGCCGTTACCGGACTGCGCCGGTTCCGTTCACACCCGTGGCTCCTTGTGCCCCCGCTGCTGTCCCTGGTTTTGCTCGCGGTGGTTTCCACCATCGGCGCACTCGTTGTTCTCGGCTCTGTTTCTCCGGCAATCGCCGCCGTAGACCTGGCCTGCGCCCTGATGGTGCTTGCCCTGATGGTGACGGCGGCACTGGCGGCGCGTTTTCAGCGGCGCCATCCGGAAGGTACCGCCCGCCTTGCCTTCCGCGACTCTTTTTCCCGGCTGGCCCTGGTATCGGGCGTCGCGCTTTACGTGGTGCTGTTTACGGGTCTTTCCGTGGGAAACCCCTCCCCGGGGAACTGCCTGGGCCTGCCCCTCTGGGGAGGCCCGCCGCCCGCTGCCGGAGGGCTGGAATGGCTGCGTACGGGACACCTCATGCTTTCCGGCGCGGCGGTTATTCTGGTTGCTTTCACGGCGGCGGCCTCGTGGATCAAACGGCGCATGGAGAGGACCCAACTGCTGCTGGCCAACGGCGCCGGTGTGTTGTTGGTTGTATCGCTTGCGGCCGGTGAGCTGGCCGCGGCAGCCGGTTTTCCGTGGGCCCTGATGGCGGTCCGCGTCTGCGCGGCAACACTGCTCTGGGCGGTTTTTACGGCTTTGATCGTTCGTGAGGGGCTCCAGGCTGCGGTTTCATAGAATTTCGCAGTCTCCTGCAGTACGGCGCAAACGCCGCCGTAAGCTTGACAGCGATTATAGAAACAACTATCCTTGAATAGTGCGGCAATGAAAACAAAGCGTTACACAATCGGTTTCATTTTCGGTGATTTTTACGGGGCGTATACCGCAAACCTTTTTTTCAATATCGTAAAAACCTGTCGCGAGTACGGCCAGAATATTATCGGATTCGGGGGCGGATTCTTAAGAAGCCCGACCCAAAGCGTTCTCGGTGAAAACTGTAATTTTATCTATGACCTCGTAAACAAAGAAAATGTCGACGGCATCATTATTGAAGGCTCTATCGGTAATTTTATTTCCCCGGAAAGCATGCGGGCGTTTCTGCAAAACTATGCGGGGCTCCCCATGGTCAACATCGGCACCAATATCGAAGGGATTCCCAATATATTAATTGATAATATCAAGGGAATGGAAGATTTGGTTGCCCATCTTGTTGAATATCACAATTATAAAAACATCGCTTTTGTAGAAGGAACCGAAGGAAATTTCGAGGCAATCCAACGATATAAAGCGTATGAAAATGTTCTCACACGCCACAATATCCCCATAGATAAAAATCTCATAACCAATGGAAACTTCAATTATTTCGGCGGGGTAAAGGCGTACGAGACGTTGTTCGAACAGAGAAAAGCGGATTTTGACGCAATCGTATGCGCCAATGATTATATGGCCATAAGTATTATCCTGGAAATGCAAAAGCATGGTTTTAAGATCCCCGATTACGCGGCGGTAACGGGATTCGACGACACCGAGGAAAGTCTCACCACAAAACCGACACTTACCACCGTAAAACAGCCGTTTTTCGACATCGGGCAGGAAAGCGTAAAAACACTGTTGGCTCTTCTTCAGGGGAAAAAGGTTCCGGAAAAGATCATCATCCCCACTGAGTTTCTTGTCAGGGAATCCTGCGGTTGTAACGTTGCCGATAAAATATCCTCTATCAAGAGTATTGAGTATAAAAAAAGCGTTGCGAAAGAAAGTAAAAATAATTTTTCAGATGAAATAACAATCACTATCAATAAAGCACTTCCGTTTTTAAAAAATAAAATAAACGTCGCACAGTGGGTAGGCCGACTTATTGATTCCTACAACAGAATTAAAGGAGGAGAAAATAAAAACCGGTTGTTTGAAATATTTTTGTTATTATTCCAAACCCTTATGTACGGTAATGAAGAAATACTTTCAATTTATAAATTAATCGCCATATTTTACGGTTCGGTTATAAACCAACTTACTCCGGCGAGTGAGCGGGAAAATGTTTTACACTTGTGGATCGATACCGTTACCTTGTTCGGATTATTAATAAAGGATGAGCTCTCCGATAAAAAGGCAAAATTCAAACTCGAAGCACACGTGGTATTTGATATTAATGAGAACTTTATCAATACATTCAATTTTGAAAAACTCAAAGAAGCAATCATAAATAATTTAGCGCATTTTCAATTTAACGGTTTTTTTATCTGTTTGTTTGAGGAGCAAACGCTGAAAAAATCCAAAATCTTAATCGCCTACGATAAAAACAAAAGGGAAAAAATAACTTATGATCCGTTTCCATCCAAAAACCTGCTGCCGGCAAAAATAAACAAAAAAAATCCCTTTGAATACGTGGTAATGTCGCTGAACTTTAAAGATGAATATTTCGGCTATATCATATACGACATTCAGACATTAAACTGTTTTATCTATGAAACCCTGGCCGTGCAGATCAGCGGTTCCATAAAAGGTTCACGCCTGACGAATGAAATAATCGATTATGCCACACAGCTTGAAACGAAAGTGAAAGAGCGAACCATCGAATTGGAAAACGCCAATGAAAAATTAAAAAAACTCGATGAATTGAAAAATGATTTTATCGCCAACATAACCCACGATTTCAGGGCGCCGTTGACCTCGATTTTAAATATTGCTGACCTTGCGTTGAAATTCGATAAAAACCTGGAAGAAGAAAACAGGGAAAATTACGATGTAATATATAAAGCGTCATTACGATTAAAAAACTCGATTGATAAGTTACTGGATATCGCAAAAATGGATGCTTACGGGATTAAATTGAAGGTAAAAAGATTGGATCCGGTGGCATTCTTTAAAAAGATATTGGATTTTTATACTTCATCAGTGCTCGGTAATAATATAAAAATAATACGAAAATTGCCCGCCAAAAGAATAAATAATTTTTATACCGATATCGAGAAACTTGAAGAAATTATTGATAATATCATGTCCAACGCAATTAAGTTTCGCAATGAAAAAAACGGCATTATCACCTGTGAATTAAAAGAAAAAGATAATGGAGTACAGATCTGTATTTCAGATAACGGTATCGGAATAAAAAAAGAAAAATTGGAGACCATCTTTAACAGATTTGAACAGGCGCATAACGGGCGGAACAGCCCCTACCGGGGAACCGGAATCGGCCTGGCATTCGCCAAACAATTAGTCGGTTATTTAAAAGGAAAAATCTGGGCCGAGTCCGACGGAGAAGGAAAGGGGTCAAAATTTTATGTAGAGCTTAAAAAAGGGAGAGATATTTTTGATAAAAATGATTTCTACGAAGAACCGGAAGAAGAGGTGTACATAACAAAGAAAAATAAAAGAGCATTGATAGATTTGGAAATCGGCGCCAGGGCAAATGAAGATGAAATAGTGACCTATTTTACCGACTTAAATAAAGAGGATGAAGCGGATTACAAAAAAGGAATCATAATAGTAGTTGATGATGATAAAACTGTACGGGAAATAGTAATCAAGTATTTAAAGAATTGCGGTTATAAGAACTTTATTTCGGCATCGGACGGAAGGTTGGGGCTTGAAGCGGTATTTGATTACACGCCCGATTTGATATTATGCGATTATAACATGCCCCATATGAAAGGTGACGAATTTCATAATGAGCTGATAAATAATCCGACGTATAAAAAAATACCGTTTGTTTTTTTATCAGCAATCGCGGATGAAGACTTGATTATAGAAAGAAGACAGAAAGGCGCTACCGCCTATCTGAAAAAACCGATAGACGAAAAAATATTGATTATCACCGTTGAAGAAAATATCAAAAAATATTTTGAATACTTGAATATTTCAAAACTTGCGACCATAGATGAATTAACGGGACTGAAAAACAAACGGGCAATAATCGAAAATCTCAGGCGTGAGCTGGCGGTAAGAACGTATCGGGATGTATCGATAATTTTTTTTGATCTTGATAATTTCAAAGGAATAAACGACACCTACGGCCACCCGGTTGGTGATAAGCTGCTCGCATTTATCGGTACATTATTAAAATCTTCCACCCGCCGCTATGATATCAGCGGACGATACGGGGGAGATGAATTTGTGATAATACTCCCGGATACTGATATGAAACAAGCCGTTAATGTTACAAAAATAATCTCGAAATTATTATCAAATAATATACTGATACACAATGAAAAAGAGATTTCCATAACATCGAGTTTCGGGATCGCTTCATTAAAAGACAACGCGGAATATATTGAAAAAACATTGCAGATTGCCAATCTTAAAGATATATACGAAATTAAAAATCCGACCGAAACCGATTGGCAAAAAATAGACAATATCAAATTTCAGATTTCCGAGCTGTTGTTAAAAATGGCTGATACGGCGTTATATGACGCAAAACAAACCGCATGCAGGGAATGCGGTTTTTCCTCAAAAAAGCCCCATGATTTTCTTAATGATCGATGTTCCCAATGCAATAGTGATAACCTGGAACTAGGCAGAAACAAGATAATTACATTCAAATCTTAGAATGGAGTCGCTTTTGGGTAAAATCCTCATAAGTGCCGGTGATACGGCGGTATCCGCCCTGAAAATGGTGGTGGAAATCCCCATGGATACCATTGTATAGAGTGTCTTCATTTTAGTCCTTCCGTTACTGCGGCATTATAACACTAAGAATAAAAATAACAATGGTTTACGCGGAATCAAGCGGATATCTGCTTTTACACAGGAGGCAAAAATCTGCGTAATCCGCAGCCTGAACAATCCTTTTCATTATTTTATTGATAATTGAAAGTTGTTCACAATAGTCTCCCCGGACCCGTACCAGATCTCATTCCCCAGGTTTATGTTCCGCAAATACTCGGCAGGCAAAATATATTTACGGGCCGCCAGGTAACGCAAGAATTCAGCAATATCCGTCTGTCCGCTGTATTCCGGCTCTTCCTTTAAAAAGGCAAAATAATCTCTTGTGTAGCGGCCGCCCGTGCCGGTTTTCTGACTCCGGTTTTTGGCGATGTAGAGGCGATAGACCTCCCCGTCAATGGTGACCTTCCGGGCGAACCAGTTCCGGGGAAGGCAGTCCCGGCCCTCATAATCCAGCCAGATCATGACCTCACGCACGATATTTTCTTCCGGGGGACTGGTCCTGTCCGGCGTTTTGGTAATCCACAGGTCGAACGACAGGTTGTATTTCCCATTGATACAATGGGTAATATCATAGCTGACGACCATCTTATGTATTTTGTCCACGCGGATGGGAAGCCTGCGGTTGGTGGAGCTGTTCTCCCACGGGTTCTGTCCGCAGGCAATATGCGGATAGGATTTTACCTGGTTACTGTTCTTCCTCGGCCAGTGCCACTTCCATCCCATCGGGAAGACCGAACCGTTGTTTGCTTTATAGATATACTGCTTATAATCGGTGATACCGCCTTTGCCCCAGATCCCGTTTATTATATAAAATCCGTCTCCCTCCAGGCGGTCCCAGTCACCCGATTTCATAACGGCCGGATTGTCGGTCGGAGATGGGAATTCCCGACATCCCGCGCCATCGCTTTTACATGAAATCAGCAGGCACAAAAAACAGCACAGCAGTAACAGAGAGTTTTTCATAATCATTATTTCTACTTCTCCTGAATTAAGATAAAGAAACTGTGGATTGCGCTGATTCGGGCCGAATCAAACGGAAATCCCGTCCCGTGTCGACGCGCCATAACGCAAGCGGGGCCCTATTTCCCGCCGGCGGCCTCACCTTCCGCCTGCTTTTTTCCGGCCGCGGGCAGGCCCACCGCCCCGGCCAGCACCCGGCGCAGCTTTTCGCGTTTTACCGGCTTGATCAAAAAATCATAGCAGCCCAGGCTCCGGGCGGTTTCCATATTCTCCCGTTCAATCAGTCCGGTTAATATGATCACCGGCAGCCCGGGAAATCGTGAGCGTATCTGCCGGGTCACCTCAAATCCGTCCGTGTCCTTCATTTTGATATCACAGATTACCGCATCTATCTTCCGCGCATCCAGAATATTGAATACCTCCGCGCGGCTCTCGGCCTCAAACACTCGGTACACCGCTTGGCCCAACTGCGTTTTAATGATGCGGCGGATGGGTTTATCATCATCGATGATCAGTATCGAGTATATTTTTTTGCCGTGGTTCATTATTCCCCTTATTCATAAAATATTTGATGGTAAAGGTGGTCCCCTTACCTGCCGCGCTGCGTACGGAGATGACCCCGTTGTTTTGGCTTACCAGGCGATAGACGATATTCAACCCCAGCCCTGTGCCCTTACCCGTTTCCTTGGTGGTAAAAAAGGGATCAAAAATCTTGGGAAGAATGCTTTCGGGAATTCCCATGCCGGTATCCGACACCCGGGTTTCTATAGCGTCCTTCCCGTTTTTGGAAACCAGGGTGATGGCCCCCTTCCCGTTCATGGCCTGGAGCGCGTTGTTCAGCAGGTTGATATACACCTGCCGCAGCTCACCCACGCGGCCAAAAAGCGGTTCCACCGTATCGTATTGTTTTCTGATGCTGATGTCAACAAAGTTTTTGCTGTACTTCACAATTCGCAGCGCGTCGTCCATAACGTCATTGATATTTACCAGCCCGGGTTTGTCCTCCCGCAGGTCCCGTGAATACGAGGAAAGATCTTTGACGATATCCGAGGCCTGCATGATGAACTCGATAATCTCGCCGGCATACTCTTTCATGCGCGTGTCCGCCGCCTCGTCCTGGATGATCTCGGCCGAACCCAATACCCCGTAGAGGGGATTGTTAATCTCATGCGCAATCCCGGAAACAAGCGTTCCCAGGGCCGCCAGTTTCTCCGCCCGAAAAAGCTGCTCCTTCATTTCTTTCTGCTCGGTGATGTTCTTCATGATCATGCCGACTTCGTCTCCTCCCCCGAAAACCGCGGGCATCTTGAACAGGGTAAAACCGATAATCTCGTTTCCGATGCGCAGCTCCTGATCATCCACAAGCTGTGAGTTTACCGCCTGCTTGATCAGGCCCTTGAAATTCTTTTTTACCAGAGGATCGGTCATTTTTAAGAACGAGAGGATCCCTTTGCCGAGCACGTTCTTCTGTGTTACCCCCATGGTCTGCATGCAGGAAGGATTGATATATGAAATCTTATTGGTATACCCGTTGAATACCACCAGGGATGAGGGCAGGCTGGCGATGATGGTCTTCGGCGCTTTGGTGGCATAGATATTGTCCAGGGATATTTCCAGCTGATATGAAATCGTATTGAAAAAATCCAGGCTGCGCTCCGCGATCCCCACTCCCTCGTTATAATTATAAAAAAGCATCAAATAATAAAACGCGTCCTGCACAGTAAGGGGAATGGCCAGGACCTCCCGGGTTCTGACATTACGGAACACACTTTCACTCGATACCACCCCCGGATTTTTTGCCGCCAGAATTTTCCGGATACCGGTATCCAGGAAAAGTTCATCCGGATTCAGGTCCATATTCTTTGCCGCGGTTTCGGGGGTATAAATCAATGGTTTCTTGATATAGTTGATACCGCTGTCCAGAAACAGACAGAATCCCACATCAAAATTGAAGTTCCTTACCAACAGTTTGAGTACCGCCTGGAGAAGCTGGTCTTCATCATTAATCTTGATCAACTCGGCCGAAATACGGTTGATCATGGAGAGTTTGCCCGCCTTTTCGATAATCTGCTGGTTGGCACGCTGCAGGTCCAGATATTCCCGCTTACTTTGATATATGGCCCGTTCGATCACCGTCACCCGCTTTTCATATTCGGCCTTATTGAACACCTTCTTTTTTTTATTGCTGCGCTGCACCAACCAGAAAAACGCGGACAGAAAAACAAAACCGGAAATGATGATGTCCTTCAGTGAAAAGAACGGTGTATTTTGCAAAAAATAATAAAGCAGCTCTACCCCAAAAACAACGGAGAGCGCGGCTGCCAACAACAGTTTTTTCAGCTTCCCCCTTTTCCAAGTAACCTCATAGAGACAGTACGGCGCGCCGCGCACCCGGCACTGCAGCTCCTTTACGTCGGCAGTGGGCAGGTTCCAGAAAATTGGCACGGCCGCCAGCTGCCCCCGGACCATAGCGCAGTTCAACGCATTCGGCGGGTACTGCGGTGAAAGCACGTATTTCATCCTTATCTTGTTTCCGGTTGCCGATAGCACCTCAAGCTGATCGATGTGGGAAAAGATCGAACGGTATTCAGCCATTTTATAATACGCGGGCGCCGGAGTACTAAACACCTTCAGCACGCTGAACAGGTAATAAAGAAAACTGAACGAATCCTTTGTTACCAGGTTTATGCCGCTTTTATAGACATCCTGATGAGAGTCGCCCTTGGCAAGTTTTTCCAGCAAAAGCAGGTAATGACGGTAGGATATCCAGTTGTCTTCCTTCTCAACCTCTTCCAGTGCCAATCCCATATCCTCAACAATTTCACGGATGGCACCCCGCGTGTAATGCCGGCTCAACTGTGTCAGAATCGGCTTGATCACCACGCAGGAAATATCTTGGGTATAATTCGCGGGCGACAGGGATTGATAAGGGTTCATATGCAACTGTTGTTACCCGGAGGTATTATTATGCAGAACCACCTCACCGGTCTGCAGCTCTTTAATGGTGTCCAACAGGACCTCACTCTTTATCGGTTTCTGCAGAAACGCTTTCTTTCCTTCGATGCTGCTGAAGGAATTAATGTCCACATCGACGGCGGTAATAAAAATCAGGGGGATGGATTCATCGATCTGTCTGATAAGTGTCCCTATCTCAAATCCGTTGAAATCAGGCAGGCGAATATCCGTTATGACGATATCGGGGATGATTTTTTGATAGAGAATTATCGCTTCCATGCCGTTCTTTGCCGTAAAAACATGGAAACCGGCCTTTTCCAGCATGTAGGAAACGGTCTTGGTAATGTAGGTCAGGTCGTCTATTAATAGGATATAGGTTCTGGTCAGGTCTTTCTGGAAACCCGGCAGGCAGTAGGTCACCTCATTCTGGATATGGGTCAGGTTGGAACGAATGCGGGGGTCCCTGCTCTCTTTAAGAAAATCCTGAAAACGCCTGCTGATCGCATGCTCATGGGTGGTTTTATCGATCTTACGGATCTCCGCGACCTTCTGTGCCGCGGACATCTCACTCTGCGAAACCTCAAATACCTTGGTTTGATCTTCCTGGGATCGTGCCCGGTTTATAAGCTTCTGCAGTACCTCCAGGGTGTTATCTTCTTCCATATACTATCTTAAGCATACTATATTTCCGGATTAATTTTCAAATCATAATGAAAAAAAGCGCTAGTACCGGCGGGGGGCAAAATAGCCGCTTTCGTCCTTTCCCGTTTTATTATACAGCATTACCTGCACGGAAAGGTCGATATAACGCTCCCCGAACTGCGCGTCCGTCGGTGAGGTATACGTGATAATGTATGTCGCGTTCTTCCCGGCGTTAAGCTCGTCCACTACACTCTTGATACCCTGGGGGTTGAAATAATGAAAGGAGCCGCCCCTGGTCTCACGGGCCATAAAATCCAATTCTTTCTGCTGCTCTTTGTCGCTGAAGTACACCGGATAAAAACGGATCCCATTGTTCTTCATGTAGTTGGTATTCTCATCCAATGAAAAATCTTTGAAAGCGGTGACGGGCAGATCGGCACCGGTAAAATAGATGACCGCCTTTTTCCCGTTAAAGGAAAGCAGATCCGAAGCGGCCTTGCGTACGCCGAGATCCAGGCGCCAGAACTCTTCACTTTTCCGGTTCATAATCGCTTCCCAGATACCGGCCGGCAGCTGGCCGAACTCCGCATTGATAAACGGCTGTTTTGACGCGGTAATGATCTCCATGCGATCATTGGGTGAGAGCAGCCCGGAAAGGGTCTTCAGCGCGGAGACAATATACTCCCGATAAGGGACAAGCTCGGGGGAGTTCTCTATCACTACGACGAGGTCCAACGGCAGCCGCTCCGCGGCGGATGAGACCATTTTGACCTCGGAAACCGCGTTCTGGAATTCAGTGATAAAAAAGTTATAACCGGTAAGCCCCACAATCGGTTTACCGGCCCAGTCTTCCACGCTGAGGTCTATCGTAACCTCGGGAAAGTGCGTGGAGTCTACCCGGTCGATATGCGTAAAATAGCCCGTATACAGTGTGGACATCCTGGAGATCACAAACACCTTGTTCAGATCAAAATCAACGGCCAGCACGTCACCGTTTGCGGTCATGGCCAGGTTGATGATCCGTTTGGCCACATTACTGACGTCGCTCCATTCACTCCACACCTCATTGGTCAGATCGAACTTCATAATGCGGGAGGTATCGGCAACCAGCAGGGTATGCGGATCGTAGAACAGCAGCCCCTCAGGCGCCGAAAGCTTTCCCTCTCCGTACTGGGTAAGAAAATTCCCGCTGGTATCGAATACCAGAATCCGCTTTTTCTTCCGCTCCGCCACGTAAACCTTGTCGCCCATGACCGCGATACCGGTGGGTTTCATAACGTCGGGGAATAGTTTGGTGTGACTGCCGAAGGAGAGAATAAAATTGCCGTCCATGTCGAATTTGCTTACCCGTCCGTTGCCCCAATCGGTGACATACAGGTAGCCGGACGAGTCGGCCGCCAGAAACTGCGGACCCAGAAACTGGCCCGGGCCGATGCCTTTTTCCCCAAAACTTTTGATTTTTTGAAAATCGGCGGTGCATTTTGTAATGCGGTTGCCCTCAAACTCGGAGATAAAAATATACTTGCCCGCCTCCAAAAGGTCGAACGGGTGATCATAGCTTTCCAGCCCGCCCCGCTTGACGTTTAAGGCCAGGGAATTGGCATTAAAATTGATAATCTCACCGCTGCCGTAGGCAACCACGTAAAAGGTACCGTCCGGCCGCATGACGATTGAGCTGGGGCGTTTGAAGGAATAATACTCTTTCTTGCCGGCGTCCAGTTGTGTCTGCACCACAAACCGTTCCTGCGGTTTTAACTCACGCCCAAGCCCCCGCCTGAGTTCGATAATCTTCTTCTGGCTTGCCAGAAGCGAACTCCCCTTGCCCGCGGACAACAACTCGTCCCAGATACTCAAGGCAGTTTCTTCAAAACCCATGCGGTAATAGGTCCATCCCAGCCAGGTTTTAATCAAAGCGTTCTCCGGCTGGTACCCGAGCGCTTTTTCGAAAGATTGCAGTGCCTTACCGAAAAAACCCAGGTGATAGGCGTCAACACCGTAATGAAACTCCTCGTCCGCCTTGACCTTGTTCATGTCAAGCTCCTGCGGAAAGCTTGCCGTAGGCAGAAATCCTATGAGGATAAAAATTATAAGTATACCGATTATTTTATTGCCGGATGCCGCTTTTGTCGGATTGTTTCTCACCAGGCTATTATACACTATTTAGGCATATGTATCTACTGTATGTTTATCATCTACGGGGATAAACAACTGCCCTTTGATACCCAAATAGAGAATAGACTTGATGTCCTTTTCAGCGATCACATTATGCTGGTCCACTGCCTGGGTGTTCTGAATTGCTTGAACTAGATTATTTACTAGATTCATTTCCATTTTAATACTCCATTGTGATGTTCGACCTGATCAACGATGGAGTTTAGCTAAAATTAATTTTTTTTATTTATTTTTTTGGCGGTTTTGGCGCCGGAAATGATTCGGCGAAGGTGCTCGGCAATCTCACGGTTGCCTTTGGAAAGCTCCAGGGCCTTGCGCAGATAGGCTTTGGCGTCAACCGGCCTGCCCGCTTTAAAATAGGCCCATCCCAGCGAATCAAGGTATACCGGGTTTCCGGGAAGGAGCTTGTTGGCTTTTTTGCACAGTTCCACGGCCTGGTCATGGTCCACATTTTCCTCGGCGTACACATACCCCAGGTTATTCAGTGCACCGGCATAATCGGGTTTGAGATCCAATGCCTTTTTCAGATATTTGATGCACTCACCGGTTTTTTTCTGCGCGTAAAGCGCGTATCCCATGGAGGCGTACACCTGGGGTGACTCAACCCCCAGATCGATCAGGTGTTTGAACTCCATTTCCGCCAGGCGAAAGCGCCCGGTTTTGGAATAGATGAACCCCAGAATCATCCTGCACTGAAAGATCTGGAACAGGTTCTGGTGGCTGAGCAGTACCTGTTCCAGGCAGATAATGGCCTCATCGTATGCCTCTGTCTGGCTGTACACCAGCCCCAGGTAGTAGGCAATCTCCGGGTTGTCCTCCGGTTTTTCTTCCAGGGCCAAGAGCTCTTTTTTGGCCTGCTCGTAGCGCTTCTGGTTATAAAAGCGGATACCCCGTTCCAGTGACGCTTTCATGCGATCGCCCCCCCTCCGGTCCAAAAATCAAGATTCTGGTATTTCACCTCGATCTCATGATTGGTCGGATGGATAAGCACCGGGGAGATGGAAATACTTCCCCCGGAAATGGCATCGAAATCCGAACCCGCCTCCTTATGCGAGTACGGATCCTCGCCCTGCAGAAAACAATACATGTTGCCGTCCGGCGCGTTGAAGCGGGCAAAATTATCGCGGTAAATTCTGCGCGAGGGAAAGGTGATGGCGGTACGCAGCGGCAGCCCCGCGTGGGGCGGAAAGTTGATATTTACAAAATGGTCTTCCGACCATTCATCCAGAAACAGCTGCAGGTTTCGGGCCATAAACTCCACCGCCTCATTAAACGAAAATCCGTCGCCGTGTCCCGTCAGTGAGACCGCACAGGCCGGCCTGCCGAAGAGCGCACCCTGCCTCGCGGCGGCGACGGTCCCGGAATACAGAATGTCCGTTCCGAGGTTGGGGCCGTGGTTGATGCCGGAAACAACCATATCGATCCGGTCGGGCACCAGCGAAAGGAAAGCCAGCAGCACGCAGTCCACGGGAGTGCCGTTTACGCTAAACTCACGCTCGGCTCTCTGCCTTACCCTGATGGGATTTTTTAAAGAGACCGAGTGGGAACTGCCGCTCATTTCATGTTCGGGAGCGATCAACCAGACCTCATGCTCATCTTGTAATCGTTTGTGTAATAAAGTTAATCCCTGACTTTGGACACCGTCATCATTGGTCAGGAGGATACGCATACTGTGTTCCTCTAGAGTGTGTATATGCGTACTTTACCCACAAACACAAAATAAATCAATACGGCAATTCTCATTTTAAACCGGTTTAAAATTGCCGGAATCAATAGACCGGATATTGCATTTTGGGTAGAGTAACCGTACAATATGCATATGAATACGAACCAAAAGCTCATACTGATTATCTGTACCCTGCTGTCCGCCGTACTCCTGCCGCTGGCACTGCCCAACGAACTGTTCACCGACGGCAATCCCCTGCTGGGAGTGTTTGCCTTAAGCTTCTTTTTTCTGGCCCTCTCCCGCGCACCCTCCTTCGGCTTTGCCGCGGTGCTGGGGATGATATTCGGTGCCGTCTCCACCGTGCTGGCCAATTACTGGCTGGCCAATTTCGGAGACTACTCGGTCTGGACCCTGGGGGGCGTCACCCTGGGATATGTGGGGTATAACGCCCTGCTGGCACCCTTTATCTACGGCTGTATAAAAATGAAACCGCGCTTCCGCGTGTTTGTCATCGCCGCCGTCTGGGCCCTGTACGAATACCTGAAATCAAGCGGTTTTCTGGGATATCCCTGGGGGCTGATTGCCTACCCGGTCCATACCGTCCTGCCGTTTGTACAGTTTACCGATATTACCGGCCTTTGGGGGCTTTCCTTCCTGATGGCGTTTCTTAACGCCCTTGTCGCCGAGATTATCCTGCAGCGTTTCCCCGGCTTTTTGGCCGCGGGCCCGGAGTGGGGCTTGGCCGCGGGCTTAAAGCCCGCCTTAGGCGCGGGCCCGGATTCAGGCCCGGTCGCGGGAACTGCCGTGGATTCTGGGCTGACCGCGGGCCCGGATCAACTTCTGCGACCTTTTCTGCGGTCACCCAAAAAAAATCCCCTTCCCTGGCAGGATTACGGTCTGTTCGCGCTTGCCCTGACGGCGCTTGCCTTCGGCTATGGGGTCACGCGGATGCTGCTCCCCATCCCCGTGGAAAAAACCGTCACCATGCTGCTTATTCAGCAGAACAAGGACCCCTGGGAAAGAGGGATGAGTGTGAAAAGCATCGGCACCGCGCGGGAACTCACCCGCAAGGGTATAAACCAAAGCATCCGTCAATACAACAAACCGCCCGATCTGATCGCCTGGAACGAGACCGCGCTGCGTCATGTAAGCCAGGCCGATCTGGACTTTTTTGCCGGCACCGGCACGTATAACCTTATCGGGGCGCCCGTGCCCGTAAGCCGTAATCCCTATCGCGCCTACAACGCTGCCATTCTGATCTCTCCGCAGGGTCGTCCGCTGGAGTATTACGCCAAGCAGCACCCCGTCCCCTTCGTGGAAAGCATCCCCTTCTGGGACATTCCGGTGGTGCAGGCGTTCTTTGAAAAAATTGTAGGCATCGGCAGCTTCTGGGTCTTGGGAGATGAATACCGGGTGTTTCACCTTCCTCTGCCCGACGGCGGATCCCTGAGATTCAGCACGCCCATCTGTTTTGAGGATGTGTTCCCCGGCCTGTGCCGGCGGTTCATTCTGAAAGGGGCCGAGGTACTGATCAATATGTCGAATGATTCATGGTCAAAGACCCATTCGGCACTGACCCAGCACATTGCTGCCGCCAAGTTCAGGGCCATCGAAAACCGCAGGATATT
Organism: uncultured Spirochaetaceae bacterium; assembly: GCA_964634205.1. Lineage (GTDB taxonomy): Bacteria > Spirochaetota > Spirochaetia > SZUA-6 > RPPD01 > JAFGGG01. The sequence goes on along the minus strand of CAZWKE010000029.1, from coordinate 14,861 downwards.
GGTCCGCGCAACCAACGCCGGGGTGACCAGTGTGATCGATCCCTGGGGCAGGGTCCTGGCGGCCGTCCCCACCTTCAGGCCGGACTACCTGCTTGCCCGGGTCCCGGTCTATCGTCAGGCCGATTACGCGCCCTACACGATTTACGGTGACTGGTTTGCCTATGTTCTGGCCCTGACGATGGTTTATCTACTGGTAGGTAACGCCTTCGGATTTTCATTCAGTGTTTTGGCAACGCGGCTGTGGACGCGTATAAGACACCGGTAACATGGCATCCGTACAGATCCGCTTCTATGAAGAGCTAAATTATTTTCTTTCACCCCCTTTGCGGAAACGGCGGATAACCGGAGAGTTCGCCCCGGGCGCCAGCGTGAAACATTTTATCGAGAACCTTGGGGTCCCGCATACGGAAGTGGACCTGATCCTGGTAAACGGCAGTTCCGTGGGTTTTGATTACCTGCTGCGTGACGGGGATGATATCAGTGTCTACCCGGTCTTCGAATCGTTCGACATCTCCGCGCTGAGCAAGGTGCGCCCTACCCCGCTGCGGCAGTCCAGATTTATTCTTGATGTCCACCTGGGCACCCTCGCGGTCCAGCTGCGCATGCTGGGTTTCGACACCCTATACCAAAACGACCTGGATGACGACGTGCTGGCACTGATTTCACAAAACGAGCACCGCATCCTCCTTACCAGGGACCGGGGGTTGTTAAAACGGAAGGCCGTTACCCACGGCTATTTTATCCGTTCGCGGATCATGAAGGAACAGCTTACGGAAATTATCGCCCGCTTTGATCTTTCTGCGTCGGTGAACCCCTTTACGCGCTGTCTGAAATGTAATACCCTGCTCACACCCATCTCCAAGCCGGAGGCAGGCGGAAGGGTGCCGGCGTTTGTCTTTGCCCATTATGAGCAGTTCAAAAAATGCGGAGCTTGTGATAAAATTTACTGGAAGGGCACCCACTGGAAGCATATGCGGGAGCGCCTGCCGGGCATTATGCGGAAAGGAAGCGGTGTGTGAGTTTTTTATGGAAAAAAGAAAAATCCATCCTGGCCAAGATCGAAGGGTACCTGCAGGAGTGTGACTCGGGTGCGGAACGCTTTCTGGCCTGTATGCGCAGCATGATCAGCAAAACCCCGCCGACAGCGGTGGATAACCTTATTTCCCTGGTGCATGAATCCGAATCAAAGGCAGACGACCTGCGCCGCGAGATCGAGTACGAGCTCTACAACAAGGCCCTGATCCCTGAATTACGGGAGGACATTCTCAACATCCTGGAGACCCTCGATGCCATCCCCAACACCTTCGAGGAGATCTGTTTCGAAATGTGCCTGGAAAAAATCGAAATTCCGCAGCCGTTTAAACAGGGATTCCTGGAGCTGGTGGACAAAAGCCTGCACGCCTTTTCTCTTATCCGTGTGGCTCTGCGCGGGCTGTTTTATAAAAAAATCGATGTGATGGAGGATATCGACCGCGTGGACCAGTATGAAAGCGCGGTGGACGGCATTGAGCGGGAGCTTATCGGCGCGATCTTTTCCTCCGAGCTGCCCAAATCCGATAAAATTCAACTGCGCCAGGTAGTGAAGAACCTGGCCCGGATCTCGGACCTGGCCCAGGCCGTGGGAGACAAACTGACCATCGCCATTGTAAAACGAAGGATATAACCCCATGCTCCCCTATCAACTGTTAAGCGGCACCTACCTGGGCTGGGCCCTGGGCAGGAACGACTCGTCCAATATTTTCGGACCAGCCATCGCGGCCAAGGCCATGAAACTTTCCCACGCCGTGATCCTGTGCGCCTCCTTTGTGGTAATCGGCAGCATGGTGCAGGGTGCCGGCGGGTTTGCCACCCTGGGCTCCCTGACCAGCCTCTCGGTCTCCATGGCCTTTATCACCTCACTTTCATCGGCTTTTACCGTTACCGCCATGAATCTGCTGAAACTGCCGGCGTCCACCTCGCAGGCCATGGTGGGCTCTCTCCTGTGCGCCGGCCTCTTGCAGCAAAAGCTCGACATGCTCAACCTGGACAAGGTTCTGCTCTGCTGGGTGGCCACCCCCCTTGCCGCCGCGTGCCTGGCCTACGCGGGCTACAAACTCATCGGTTTGTTAATCAATGCCCTGCCCATAAACATTTTCACACAGGACAGGCTGGTGCGCATCGGTCTGATCTGCGCGGGGGCCTACAGCGCGTATGCCCTGGGGGCCAACAATGTAGCCAATGTCACCGGGGTATACGTGGCCAGCTCCCTGCTGGAGCCCCGGCTGGCCGCGCTTCTGGGCGGGGTATGCATTGCCCTGGGAGTGTGGAGCTTCAGTAAAAAGGTCATGCTGACGGTGGGCAGGCGGCTGGTGGCCCTGGACTCGTACTCGGCCTTCATCACCATCCTGGCGGTGGGGCTGACCGTGCATTTCTTCGCTTTTGTGGGAGTGCCCGTCTCTACCTCGCAGGCGGTCATCGGGGCGGTGCTGGGTATCGGGCTTTTGAAAGGCGTGCAGACCATCAACCTGAAAATCCTGTTCCTGGTGCTGTTCGGCTGGATCGGGACGCCACTGATTGCCATGCTGCTGACCTTCGGTTTGTTTACGATATACAATGTTATCATCTGACCCATCGGCGGGGAACCCCGGTCCGGATCGAGTCGGGACGCGGACTTGCCGCGTCGGTATCGGTCTGTCCTATTCCCGGGCAAAAGATATCGTAACTATGGTGTTTTGGTGTTCCCGGCTTTCTAATTGTATCCGCGCGCCGTGGATGTCCATGATGCGCTTGGCGATGGTCAGGCCGATGCCGAAGCTTTGGGTATCTTTACCGGACTGATGGGCCCGATAGAACTTATCGAAGATTTTGCTGATTTTTTCCGGCGGTATGCCCATACCGCTGTCCTCAATTATAATCCTCACGGTTTTATTATGCATTTCCGTGCCGATACGAACATAGCCTTTTTCCGTATACTTCAGCGCGTTCTCGATGATATTGTACAGGGCAATGGACAGGAGTTGGGAGTCACCCTGAAGCGTCAGGCCCTGGTCATGCATGTGAAGCGAAAGCTCCAGGCCCTTTTTGTCGGCAATGGGCTGCAGACCGGTGATGATGGAACGAAAAAGCTCGCGTACCTTTACGGTCTTGGGCCTGAAGCTGCCGAGATCCGACTCCAGGCGGGAGAGATACAGGAGCTTCTGGATCAACAGGTTCAGTGAATAAAGGATTTCCAGGGAGGACGAAATTCGGTCGATCTCATCGTCGGTAAGCCGGGGATTGTTGCTGATATACTCGGTGTTCAACTGCAGAATGGAGATCGGTGTCTTAAACTCGTGCGACACGTCGGAGATAAACTGCTTTTCCACGGCAAAGGCCTTCTGGATCCTGTCCAGCAGGTTGTTGATGGAACGGGAGATCACGGCAATCTCATCTTTACTATTACGGGGAAGCGTCACCCTCCTCGACATGTTCCGCTCCGAAATGTCATTCAGCTCATGGATGATCCTGTTTAACGGGCTGAGGGCGTATTTGGCATAGAGCAGCCCCAGCACGATAATCAGACAGACGGAGATAAGCAGGGAAAAAACAACATTGGCCAGGGTCTGGTTCAGATAATCGACATTTTTATTTTCGGGAAACAGGACCACCAGGTACTGAGTCCCTTGGTCGGTACTCACTGAAGTGACCTTTCCCAGGCAGAAAAAGGTGTAATGCGCCTCCTCTGTATAGAACTCATGCTCCAGCCTCAGATTATATACGGGAGGAGACTCTGTTCCATTCTCTGTAAAATATGATCCGTTTACCCGCAGGTCTACGGTAAAATACCCTTTGCCGATATAGTCCTTCACCTTACCCAGGGGAAAGGCCGCGGCTAACGGCGTTTGCACCAACACCCGCAGCCGTTCGTCATACAGGGTAAACCAGGTACGCCTGCTTAAGCGCCTGCTGAAATCGTCCCTGTTCTGCAGCCTGGTAAGTCTTGCTTCAAGCCCGGAAAAATCCTTGTTTTCCCCCGGCCTGCCCGGTCTCATCAGCCCCTTGGTAAACCTGTCCAGGTTTTTCTCGCTCTCCCGGCGCAGCACGTAATATAGCCGGTACTGGTACCAGACGGACAGGGCCAGTACCATCACAAACAGAACCACGGCAAAAAAAATGGTCAGCCTTGTGCGGATCTTCACGAATCTTCCTCTGCGGTCAGAATGAAACCCAGCCCCCGTTTGGTGATAATATACTGCTTCTTGCATTTATCCTCTATCTTTTTACGCAGGTTGCTGATGTGCACTTCGATAAAATTGGACATGGTAAAAAGATCGAGCGTCTCGCCCCAAATGTACTGGGCGATGGCCACCTTGGAGACCACCTTGTTTTTATTGTAAGCCAACAACTCCAACAGCTCATATTCCTTCTGGGTAAGCTCCAGCTTCTCCCCGTCCGCATACGCCTCTTTTTTATCGGTATCGATGCGTAGGCTGCCGACGACAATTCTGTTTGAGGCCAGATCGTGCTTGCGGCGGATGATGCTTTTGATCCGCGCCAACAGCTCTGATGAGGCAAAGGGCTTGGTCAGGTAATCGTCGCTGCCCAGGTTCAGCGCCCGCACCTTGTCCTCCACCTGGCCCTTGGCCGAGAGCACCAGCACCGGTGTGTTCACGCGGTTGGCGCGCAGGGCCTCAAGAATCTCAAACCCGTCCATACCGGGCAGCATCAGGTCAAGGATAATCAGGTCATACTCCCCGTCCAGGGCCTGGTGATACCCCTGGTCACCATGGGCGGCAACCTCCACATGATAATGCTCGTTCTGCAGAATGTATGAGATATTGTCCGAGATTCGGATATTGTCTTCAATCACCAGTATGTTCACACTATGGTCCCTGTATTCCATTATATCATCACTCGTATCTTAATGCATCTATCGGATTCATATTAGCGGCCTTGCGCGCGGGGTAATATCCGAAAAACACCCCCACCGAGCCGGCGAACACAAAGGCCAGAAAGATGATACTGACGTTGATCACCGCGGAAAGCGAGGTGAACGTGTTCAGGAACAGGCAGACCGCCACGGCCAAAATGATTCCCACGGCACCCCCGGCGATACTTAAGACCAGTGCTTCGATCAGAAACTGCAGCAGGATATCATTGCGTTTGGCGCCCACGGCCATCCTGATGCCGATCTCCCTGGTCCGCTCGGTTACCGAAACCAGCATAATGTTCATAATACCGATACCGCCCACCAAAAGCGATACCCCGGCAATGGCGCCCAACAGCAGGGTCAGGGTGACGGCGGTGGAGGTGGCCATCTGGGTGATCTCCTCCTGGGTACCGATGTTAAAATCGTCCTCCCGTGTGCCCCGCAGGTTGTGCGACGTACGCATAACCTGCCTGATCTCATTCTCGGCCGCGCCCATGCTCTCGGCAGTAACGGCACTGACATAGATCATGCGCACGTATCGTGAACCCGCCAGACGTGTCATGACCGTGGAATCCGGGGCCATGACCAGGTCGTCCTGGTCCAAACCGAAGGAGTTTTTGCCCTTGGCTGCCAGCACCCCGATAACCTTGAACGGCACATTGCGGATGCGTATGGTCTGTCCCAGCGGATCCCCGCCGGGGAAAAGCTCATCGGCCACGGTCCTGCCCAATACCGCGACCTTCTTTTTAACCCTGCTGTCCTGCTCCGTGAAAAACTCCCCCTGCGCCACATCCCAGTTCCGGATAAGGATAAAATCCGGCGACACGCCGTAAATGGCGGTGTTCCAATTCTGCCCTCCGGCAATTACCTGGGCAGAAGACTCGATCAGCGGGGAGACCCAGCGCACATAGACCGGGTTCTTCTTCAGGTTGGTTACGTCAGCGAGGGTCAGCCTGTTGCTGTCGCTGCGGGTGGCCACTCCCCCCACCCGGGAAAAGTTCGGGGTTACAATCAGCAGGTTGGAGCCGAGTGAGGCGATCTGGTTCCGGATCTTCTGCTGCGAACCGGTGCCAATGGCCACCATAACGATAACCGAACACACCCCGATGATGATTCCCAGCGAAGTGAGGATGCTCCTCATTTTATTCTTAATGAGATTTTTCAATGCAATGGAAATTGTATTGGTTACCCTCATAACTTTTCCTCCCGCGACTTCAGGCCCGCCGTTCGTACGGTGCGCGCGGGTTTTTCCGCTCGTACCGAACGCGCCGGTTTCCCCGCGCTTTCCGAGCTTTTCCCCACCGGGCCCCTGCTTTCCTTTACCGGCTGCCGCCTTTGTACGGGTTTGTCCTCTTTGATCACCCCGTCACGCATAGTGATGATCCGCTTGCCGTACAGGGCAATATCCGGCTCATGAGTTACCAGGACGATGGTAATGCCCGCGTCGTTTAACTCACGGAAAATGGACATAATCTCCACGGAGGTTCTGGAGTCCAGGTTTCCCGTGGGCTCATCGGCCAGAATCACACGCGGATGATTGATCAGGGCGCGCGCTATGGCCACCCGCTGCTGCTGACCGCCGGAAAGCTCATTAGGCTCATGCAGCAGCCGGTCTTTCAGACCGACACGTTCCAGGGCCCGGACGGCCAGCAGCCGTGAACTCTCCGGCGACTGTTCATGATTGTACAGCAGGGGCAGTTCCACGTTTTCGACCGCGCTGGTTCTGGGTAAAAGGTTGAACACCTGAAACACAAAGCCGATCTTGCGGTTCCTGATTTGCGCCCGTTCGTTTCTGGATAAGGAGTCTACACGTATCCCCTCAAACAGATACTCACCCTCCGTAGCCTGATCCAGGCAGCCCAGGATATTCATCAAGGTTGATTTCCCCGAGCCCGAGGCCCCCATCACGGACACGAACTCTCCCCGGCGGATGGTAAGGTCCACGCCGTCCAACGCCCTCACCGAAACGTTGCCGGTCATGTAAATCTTGGTAATGGCTTTCAGGCCGATGACGGTATTCATAGCTTCCCCCTTCAGGCTTTCAGAACAGGCGGGGCGGTCTCATCCTGCCGCCGCCGGAACCGCCGCGGTTGTTGTCCGTATCCGCCGGTACCCCGATAAGGCTGCCGGTGATGACCTTCAACCCGGGTTCAAGTCCGGGACCGGGAAAAAGCTCGGTTTTCTGCCCGTCCGTCAGTCCGGTCTGCACCGGGATACCCTTCAGGTTGTTGTTTTGGTCCAGAAACCAGAGCCGCACACGGGTTTGGTCTCCAGGACCGCCTGATGGACGCCTGTGGTTTGTGCTGTTTGTGCCGTTGATGCCGCCGGCCTCCGCCGGATTGGCCGCGCCATCCATAACCGTGGTGCCGGTCGTGTTGTTCGTCCCCCCGGCTTCCTTGGGGCTTGCCGTCCCGGGTGCACCGGTGGAACCGGCGCGGACATGGCTCAGTTTCATATCGGCCAGCATCTCCGCGGAGGGTTTGAAGCGGAGGGCTGAGTTGGCCACCAACAGGACATCATTCTTAGCGTCAATAATGATATCGATCGTGGCCGTCATCCCCGGCAGCAGCAGGTGCTTCTCGTTCTTGGCCCTGATAATCACGTAATAATTGACCACATTGGAAACCGTCACCGGTTCCAGCCGTATCTGGGTCACAACACCCGTAAAGGTCAGGTCGGGATACGCTTCCACGCTGAACTCGGCCTTCTGGTCCATCTTTATCTTCCCGATATCGTTCTCATCCACAAGCGCGTTTATCTGCATATTCGAGAGGTCGTTTGCGATGGTGAAAAGTGTGGGCGTGGAAAAACTCGCGGCCACGGTCTGCCCCTGCTCCACGTTGCGGTTGATCACCGTACCGTCTATCGGCGACCTGATAATGGCGTATGAAAGATTGGCCCTGGCTTTTTTCAGGTTGGCTTCGGCGGACAGTTTGGCCACGTAGGAGGATTCCTTGGCCACCCGGATGGACTCAAAATCATAGTCGGAGATAAGTTTCTGGTCATGGAAGGTTTTGTTGTTTTCATAGTTGGTAAGATCAAGCTTGTACTGGGCATTGGCCTTGGCGAGCTCGGCCCGGGCCTGGGCCACGGCAATTTCCAGCAGGGTTGTATCCAATACCGCCAGCACCTGGTTCTTCTTTACCTTATCGTTGAAATCCACGTATACCTTGGAGATGGTGCCCGAAACCTGGGTCCCTACCGCCACCACGCCGCGAGGGTTGATGGTTCCCGTGCAGGAGACGGTTATCTTCAGGTTCCCCTTTTCGATTTTGGTAAACTGAAGATCCTTTTTATAATCGTGGTTACCCGGTAAAAAAATGATGACACCAAGCACAATCAAAACGATCACAACGGAAATGGAAATAAACAGCAGTTTATGTTTCATAAAAATCTCCTTACTACATTCATTGGTCTTCGACATTAAGAATATATTTCAGATCAAGATACGTGGTTATATACTGATAGCGTGCGTCCAGCAGCTTCAACCGGGCGTCAAAAACATTGTTCTCCGCGTCCTGCAGCTCAAGAAAGCTTTTCAAGCCGGCGTTGTAAGAGAGATCCACCAGGTGCAGGGTCTGTTCCGCGATTTGGGCATTGAGTTTCAGGGTGTCGATATATCCCTCTATCTGCTTCAGCTTCAGGATGTCGGTCAGTACCCCCAGTTGTTTCTGTTCTATCTGGTCCTGAATTTCATTTTTACGGATCTCTACATTGTTGCGCCCTGTTTCAATCTGCACCTGTGTGAAGGAATACGGGAGGAACGGGTCAAGCGGCACGCTGACACTCAGATTAAGGCTGCCCGAACCGATCCAGTTATTGCCGTCAAACAGATCCGCCTTGGTAAAATCCTCCGCAAACGAGGTATTCAGTGAGTAGGACAGGCTTACCGATGGGATCAGGGAGGCCCGGCGCAGGGCGATCGTGTTCTCGTCGCTTGCCAGCTCCTGCCGCAACAAAAGGATATCCGGATTATTGTTCACCGAAAGGCTTGCCAGTTTATCGTAATCGATGTCGGAAATTTCCGGAATAGGGTCGGTAAGCTGTATCGCGATTTCCTCTTTCAGGCCCAGCATCTGCCTGAATCCCATCATGAGTGATGTGTACTGGTCCTGCAGGCTTTTGTAATCGGGTACCAGCGACATGTAGGCGTACTGGCTCTTTAACTTGTCGATTTCCGACACCATTCCCTTGTTGTATTTGGAAAGGGTCAGCTCGTAATCGGATTTGGCCTTCCCGATCTGCTTACCCATCAGCACAAGCTGTTCCTGCAGCAGGACCAGGTTGTAATAGGTTTTTTTTACCGTGTAGGTCAGCTCGGTTTTGGCCTTTTCCAGCGTTATCCTGCCGCTCCGGTAATCAAGCACATACTGGCGCGCGTTATAAATCATGGCCGCCTTCAACGTCAGCGAAGCGGACACTCCGAATCCCAGGTTGTTGGAGCCGGTGGAATCCCGGCTTGTGCCTCCCTGGCGCTGCCCCACGGACCCGGATACGTTTATCCCCGGAATGAACTGGTTCCAGATATTGGCCAGGGAAACCTCACTGTTCTTCAGATCAAGCCTGTTGTTTTTTACAGTCAGGTTGTTCTGCAGCGCCAGTGCCACCGCATTTTCCAGGTCAAGTTTCGTCGCTTCCGGATTTTGGTCCGGTGCTGCCGCGGCCGGCCCCTGTGCGGGGGCGGTCCCTCCGTCCGCCCCGGTTGCGGAGTTCGCTCCGCCATTCCCCTGTGCAAAGACAACCGTGCCTACCAGTGTCAGCATTAGAACAAATGCTCTCAATGTCTTGTTTGCGTTCATGCCTTGTTCCTCTTCTTTCCCTGCATGATACTGATAGTCTACCCCCGGAGGCCCTAACGTTTCGTTAAAATAACCTTAAGATTTCGTGAAGAATACAATGCAAAAAAAGAGAGGGCCGTGGAGTGTATGTATGGTGCCATACATGGCCCTCCCTCGATAAAAATTATGTGGTGCTATACACAGCCGTGTCGGCCGCGTAATCAAAATCCCGGAATATAATAGACCTTTTCGGTTTTTATGTTGTAGCCGTCGGGCACCGGCGGATCGCTATAGAAAACCGGCACAGTAATGGGCGGAGGGCCCTCCGCTCCTCCGCCGCCGTCAATCCGGCAGCCTGTTGAAAGGATATGCAGGGAAATGAAAATAATTCCGGATATGGCGTCTACCTTCATAATTCCGGATTATTTTATCCCCGGAAATATAAAATTTCGACCGTCTGGGTCCAAAAAGACGCATTGACATCCTTTCGGGCTTTAATTACCATAGCTTTCATGAAAATACAACTGCGTTTCTTTAGCGTGATCTGCGGAATATGCGCGGCCCTATGGGGCTGCGCCTCCATCCCGCAGTCGGAGTACGTTCATGACCATATGGATGAGTTGTGGGGAATAACCAAAGATCAGCTGCTTGCTTCCCTCCCCGAAGATTACCTGACGTACGCCAATGTCGGGAACTCACGGGTGGTGCTGAAAAGCACGCAAAAGGCATCGTACGGCAATGTGGTGGCCGTCCCTATCGTCGACGAGACCGTTACATATTATTTTTATAATTCGCGCCTGTATCGCATCAGCATTGAAAGCGCAACCAATGAGTTTAGCGACGACAAACTGAGAACCGATTTTTATCGCGGGTTTACGGCACTTGCCGCGCGCTACCGCGCGCAGTTCGGCAAACCGGCCGGCGAGGAAGACCGGACCCCGGCGGAGCCCTCTGCCAAGGACAGCGGTTTGGTGTGCGGGGAAAAGCATTACAGGTGGGACCCCGATCCTGAGAGAGCGGTATGGCCGCTTGTTATCGTACGCCTGGATTACAGCTGTGACACCAAGCCCGTAATGATTATTCGAGTGGAGGAACAGTATACACACAGCGGATTGGCGCCTCAACGGCAGTAGAAAATTCGTATCTTAAAAAACCGGACCGCCGCGCCCGCCTTCCGGCATACAGGCGCGGCCCCGGCCACCACTTAAAAACGCACCAACTCCAGCAAATCCTCGTTTGAAACCTGTTTCCTGCTGTCCGCAAGCTTCAGGAACCTCCGGTGCACATCGGCAAAATCCTGTTCGGCAAACTCATATCCCAGTTCCCGCAGGCGAAAGCGCAGGGCGTGTTTCCCTGATCTGGCCGTCAGTACAAACGAATGGTTACCGGCGCCCACATCCTGCGGTGAGATAATCTCGTAGTTTTTACGGTCCTTCAGGATCCCGTCCTGGTGAATGCCGGATGAATGGCTGAAGGCATTCCCCCCGGTAACGGCCTTGTTGGGCTGCACGGGGATGTTCATTAATTCCGAAACCAGGCGGCTTGTGGGGACGATCCGGGTGGTATCGATCCCTGTCTGTGCGGCATAAAAGTCCTGCCGCGTTTTCAGGATCATCACCACCTCTTCCAGCGCCGCGTTTCCCGCCCGCTCACCGATGCCGTTCACCGTTACCTCGACCTGCCCCACCCCCTGCTTTACGGCGGCCAGGGTGTTGACGGTGGCCAATCCCAGGTCATTATGACAGTGCACGCTCAAGGTCACCGTTTCCGTGGCCGGTACGCACTCCCGGATACGCGCAATCAACGCGCCGAACTCCTCCGGTACAGCATAACCCACGGTGTCCGGAATGTTTACTACCGTGGCACCCGCGCCTATTACCGCCTCAATGACCCGACAAAGATAGGCGAAATCACTGCGTGAGGCGTCTTCGGTGGAGTACTCCACGTCCGGGGTAAGCCCTTTGGCATAGCGGACCGCCTCCACCCCCATGGCCAGGCACTGCTCGCGATTGGTGTGCAGTTTCTTTTGTACATGAATATCCGAGCTTCCCAGTACGATATGAATCCGCGGCCGCTCGGCATGCCGGACCGCCTGCCACAACGCGTCGATGTCCGTCTTCACCGCGCGTGCCAGTCCGGTTATAACCGGCCCCTTAACTTCCTTGGCGATTTTGCTAACCGCCTCCAGGTCTCCCGGTGACGAGGCGGGAAAACCGGCCTCGATCACGTCCACGCCCAGGCGTACCAGTTGCCGGGCCACGGTGAGTTTCTCGGTTGGGGAGAGTTTTGCGCCGGGCACCTGCTCTCCGTCCCGTAAAGTGGTATCAAATATTGCAATCTGTCTGTTCATGATAATCTCCTTGTCTGATAGTTATGTGTAAAATCCGTGAGCTGCCGCGACGCGCTGCCGACGGCAGTGCCGCATACATGTGCAGAAATCACGCCTCTTTACTCATATAAATCCGCTTGTCCACAAAGCCCCATATGGTTTTCCTCCTTATAAAAAAAAAGCCATGGACCGGCATCAAGAAGGCCCACGGCAAAAAAAAAGCCATGGACCGGCAAGCCCATGGCATGTAGTTTGTTATTTTCCTGTTTTAAAAGGAATGGTTCCTCACCTCACTACAGACCCCGGGCGTACTAGCGCGAGTAGTAGACCCAAAAGGAGAGTTAGTTGCAGGTTTAAAAAACATATTCCTTTCATGATTGTATATTTACCATAGCACAGAGTATCCGGGTTTTCAAGCTCGAAAATGCAAAAAATAAAAAAACCACGACCCGCTTCTTAGAATTCCATTTACATAGTCCAGTGTGTTTTGACTTTCGCCTGCAAGCGTAACCGTAAAATTATGGGTATATTTGTTGCTGATTATTTATAATCGATTTATCAATAAAAAAAATCGTATTTTAGTTGTTTTTTATTCAAACTTGTACTATATTAATAGGAGTAAGCGATAATGGTACAGAGGAGGCGTAACCATGAAGAGTCAATCACCATACTTGCAAAGATTCACGTTCAAACCGGCACACTTATTTATTTTTCTATCCATCCTGGTTTTTGCGCTCCCGCTTGGTTGTTCCCTGGCTCATGGCGGCGGCGGTGGTGCCGGTGATACTACCTCACCGGATATTGTGATCGCCTCCGATAAACTGACCTTTACCGCGGGCACTTTCACCGCCACATTTACGTTCAGCGAAGAGGTTACCGGTTTTACGGTTGCCGATATAACCGTGGGCAACGGCAGTGCGGGCGCGTTTCAAACCACCGACAATACCGTCTTCACCGCGGTAATCACCCCGGTGGCGGCCGGCCAGGTAACCATTGACGTCGCGGCGGGTGCGGCAACCGATGCCGCGGATAACCCGAACACGGCGGCGGACCAATACGCAATTACCTACAATCCGGATGCCCCGGGTGTTACGGTAAGCAGTGCGGCACAATATACCAACACCAGTCCCATTCCCGTAACCGTAACTTTTTCGGAGCAGGTAACCGGATTTGATGACGTGGCGGACATACAGATTACCGACGGCACGGGCTCGAATTTGTCCACCGGGGATAATATAACATTCACCCTTGATGTAACACCGACCGCCGGTACAATCACCATTCAGGTTCCTGAGGGTGTCTGTAATGCCGCCGATGATTCATCGATCAACTGCTCGTCCAATATTCTGACGATCCATTACGACACTGCGGCCCCCACGGTCATTATCTCTTCGGCAGCAAATAACCCCACCAGTATATCACCCATTCCTGTTACCGTGAGTTTCAGTGAAGCGGTAGCGGGATTCGAACTGGGAGATATCATCATCGGGAACGGCTCCGCCGGCACACTTGATACCACAGACAATATCGATTTTACGCTGAATATCACACCGAACGCTGAAGGTACGGTTACCGTTGATATTCCCGGAGGCGTATGTACCGACCCGGCGGGAAACAACAACGACGCGGCCGCGCAGTTCTCCATTGTCTATGATACCGCGACGATCGGTTTTACCAATAAACAGGACGCGAGTGTGGTAATAGGGCAGCCCGACTTCACCGGCAACTCGCCCAACCAGGGCGGGTCCGTCGCGGCCAATACATACACGCAGTCTTACGGCGATCCGGCATATGGTGCGGGCAAACTTTTTCTCCCGGATTACGGCAACAACCGCGTGCTGGTTTTCAACTCGATCCCCACCTCGAACAATGCGAGTGCTGATTACGTCATCGGTCAACCGGACCTGACAAGCAATACCGCGGGCACCTCAAGCTCGGCGATCAACGGTCCGGAAAGCGTGAGCACAAACGGGACAAATCTGATGATTGTCGACTATAACAACAACAGGATCCTCATATACAATACGATTCCGACCACCTCGGGTGCGTCCGCGGACGTTGTTGTCGGGCAGACCGACTTTGCCGCAAGCGGTTCCGGCCTGTCCGCCTCACAGATCAACGGCCCCGAATCGGCCTTTCTCACCGCGGACAAACTGCTGATTGCCGATTCCCTGAACAACCGCGTGCTGATCTTTAATTCAATCCCGACTGCAAACGGACAGACGGCCAATATTGTACTGGGGCAGACGGATTTTACCTCGAACACAAGCGGTACCTCCGCCACAACACTGAAAAACCCGACTGACGTATGGAGTGACGGCACACGGCTGATCGTGTCCGACGCGGGAAACAACCGCATTCTCATCTGGAACACCTTTCCCACCGCAAACGGACAGGCGGCCGATGTGGTGGTGGGCCAGACGAATTTTACGGGCGGAGGGGCCGGTACGGCAGCCGACAAATTCAGGCGGCAGTGGAACTTCACCGCCAGCGCTGCGACAAACCAGTTGTTCGTTACGGACCTTGACAATCACCGTGTGCTGATCTTCAACACAATCCCCACATCCAACGGCGCTTCCGCCGACGCGGTACTGGGACAGGACGGCTTTACGACAAAAACGGCCGGCTGCACACAGAGTTCTCTCAACTGGCCGTGCGGTATCTGCGTAATCGACGATACACGGATCATCATGATCGACGCCAACAACAACCGGGCGCTGATTTTTGAGGGACTGTAAGCGGATACAAGAATCACGGCGGCAGGCCGGAGGTATGCAGCATGGTTTCCACAGCCGGCCGGGCATGCGCGGGACGGTCACCGCTCGTCACGCCGGAGCGCCGGCCGGGCATGCGCGGGACGGTCACC
>CAZWKE010000028.1:21535-44348 GCA_964634205.1 uncultured Spirochaetaceae bacterium | reverse complement strand
TTCTGGATTATATCATGCTCAAAGAACTTGAGTGGCACGAAGAGGGATAGCGGGATACCGTTTATAGCCCGTTACAATATTTTTATTTTCCTTGACTTTACATTTTCAAAAATTATATAACTAATCCAACTGTTATATATAATGCGCACAAACATGAAAAAAATTGTAATATTTTTATTCCTGTTTATCAATTGTATTCTTTTGCTGCAAGCGGAGGGATTACAATCAGCCGAGAAACGTACAGTGTTGCTCCTGCCCACACAGGACGCAACAAATAATGAAAAATACAAACACTTGAGAAAGTATATCTTCAATATCTTAAAAATAAACCTGCAAAAATATAGAAACCTGCAGGTAATAATACCTGAGCAAAAGGTTTCCGTTGATCTTTATACCGGAGATTTTGAATCGTATGTAAGAACCTTAAGTGAACACTATACCTCCGCGGAGTCATTTATTTTTGGGGAGTATTTTGTGGATGGCCGGGGATTGCATGTATTTGTCAATGTCTGGGACGCGGCCAGTCTACGCGTAAAAAATCTCTTTGTAAAAACCATGCCCGCGGATCTTGATATGCTGGAAAACATCGACAGAATGTGCATAGATATCGCCGGGGCTGTAGCCAAAGACCTGCCGCCGCTGGAGCGTGATATCCTGTTTCAAAAACAGGTACTCTCGGGGCTGCGCCGACAGATCAATTATGAGGAAAAGCTTATCGAGGACATCTCCGCAAAACACAACGAAATACAGGTAACCCCCATGACCGGGTTAAGTTTAGGCCGGACAATAATCTCCTGGTCCGACCTGGGGCCGTTTATCACCCCGCTGCTGTACCTGGAATACACCCGATATTTAACGAAAGACCTGCACGCACGGTTCGGATTTGAATATCTCCCCATGGACCTGTTGACTCAAAATTCGCAGCGTTATGAAATTTCCTTACAGGCCTTGATCGGTTTTCACACCCAGTCGCTTTTTTCCTTCACCGTAGATGCGGGTCTGGCCCTGATATATGATTATAACCAACGCAGTGCCGCGCTGGCCTATACCGGCGGGTCGGATGTTGTCTACCCCAAAGCCGAACGGTTGTCCGTCTCCATTCCCCTTGAGATCGGCTGCTCAATTTTTCTCAACGACCTGTTTTTTATCAATCTGCGTTTTAAATATCACGGGCTTACCTATACGTTCGAACCCAAAGCACCCGGCGACTATGATGAAGGAAATTCCAGCTACTTATATACAAACGGGTTTTCACCCTGGAATTTATTATGTCTTTCAATTTCGACCCAGATCGGCTTTCGTTTTTAACCACTATGATGAGAAGATTGGTTTTTCTGATGATTATTTTCTATTACCTCGTTCCACTCTTCCCGGTTTCCGGCCAGGAGCCTGCCGTATTGGCGGTGCTGGACTTGCAGACCGCCGGAATTCCACAAAGGGAAAAAAACCTGTTTATAGACTTATTGTCCTATAATATATTTGAAACGGAGCGTGTGCTGGTCATCGACAGAAGAGAACGCGACAAACTTCTAAAAGGACTGGGGTTTACCCTCTATCAAAATGCCGCCGACAGTTACTACCGGGAAATCGGTGAGCTTTTACAGGCTGATTTTATTGTCCGCGGAAGTATTGCCAAAGATAAGGAACAGTACAACCTGAATCTGACCGTGGTAGCCGTAAGGAACGGAGCGCTTAAGAATACGTTTTCACACACATACAAATCCTGGCGGGAGCTCCTGCTCGCCGGGCGGGAGACGGCACGGGAACTTCTCAAAGGATTTTCAAAGGGGGCTTCCCTTTCTGCCGCCGCCTCCAAACTGATTACCACCCTGTTACCCATACGTATTAAGGAAAGAATCCTCTTTGTGTCACCCCTACAATGTTCAACCCCCATCCAGATGGAGGTAAAACAGATCATCAACCTGGTTGCCTCGGGCCTGCTGACTCACAAGAATGTGTCGGTGTTCATCACCTCCCTGACCTATGATATTTCCCATCCGGATATGGCCGTGCTCCAGCAGATTGTCAGGGAAAGGGACTGTCACGCGTTTGCCGTTATAACCGGGGAAAACAACCGGGAATATCTTTCCCTCTTTACGGCGGATTTGAAACTTCAGGTCCAATACCGGATTGATACAAAGAACGGAATCAACAACGCGAAGAACTCCCTGGTAGGGCAACTTGCTCAAACGCTTGATTTGCTGCCGCAGTCGATCATTATTAATGAGCTTGATGACGCCCTGACTATCGACGAGAAGATCGAACCGCTTCTGTTTAATGAAAAAATCCTTTCCCACCATTTTTCTCTGATATTTTATCAAAAATTTATCAAGTCGGCCCTGTTGGTGGAATATCACCCGCTGTTCAATCTTATCGACCTTGAAGCGGATTTCATCTGGCACTATAACAAGCTGTTCGGGATAGGCCTGGGCTGCGGGTATGCCTACAGCTATCCGGCACTCATCGATCCAAAACTGGCCGATCACCCCCTGGTTTCCCATTTTGAACTGCGGGCCATCCCCTTTCAGTTCAGAACCGGCGGCGCCTTCTCACTGATATTAAACGTAACGACCTCTCTGCACATGCATAATGCGTATAAAATCACCTACTTCCCGGATGAATCGCATACGTATACTGATGAGACCACTCTGTTTTTCTTCAGACTGGGGCTGAACCTCGGTATGGCCTTCAATATAAGCGAACAGATCTCGGTCTATGTTGACGCGGTCACCCTGAGTTACGCCGTTCCGCTGACCGAACCGCCGAACAAAATGACGCGGCAGCCCTTCTCGGGCGATATCGGCGGAATCGGTATTATCTATCGCTTTTAACTATTTTATATAATATCCCCCGGTTGGAGATACAGTAAAGGTTCCCCGATATGATAAAGGGCTTTGCGTAAAATGCCCGACCCGCGGCTACGGTGATACTATCCTCAACCGCTTCCTGTTTGATATTATAGACAATGATCTTCCCCTTATCATCGCCGATATACAGGCGGCCGTTATGAATCAAAAACCCCGTCATGCGCTGCTCGCCCGTACTCAACCGTCGGGAATATACCTGCGCTATATTTCTGTGCCCGGAGGTTGCCGTATTAAACACAAACAACTCACCCTGTTTATCAACCGCGAAAAGCCGAGTACCGTCGATAATAAAATCCGACGTTAATTCCGCGGGAAGTCTCCATTCGTGGAGCTTTGCCCCGTTTTCATTGAGTTTGATCAGGGTCGGGCCCTTTGGCTGCCGTACGTATGCATAGACCGCATGAGCGGTCTGCCGGATATTGGAGTAGGATTTTCCCGGAAGCGAATACTTCCACCGAACATTACCGTTAAAATCGATTGCAGCCAGGTAGTTGCTGTAATAAGAGCCGACCAAAAGGCCGCCCGCGGTGACAACCGGGCTGACGGGAAAAGGCTCATCAAATATTTTCTTCGGCACGGGATTTTCCGTATCCGGCTGCAGGCTGTAATACCCGCTGTTCTGAAAGGGAATGTACAGGGTTTCGCCGGAAAGCACTGCGCCGTAATTATCACCAAGAAAGCCGATCTCACCAATGGGAATGTTGTGCGTTACCTGAAGGCTGCCGCGCGCAACCAGGTAAAGGGCCTTTGTGGAAAAAATACAGACTGACTTGCCAGTGGCAACCGGCTGTATTTTTATGAAATAATCCCCACCGGGCAGTTTGATCCTGCTGATTGTATCCGCAGCTAACAGGTAGGCCTCATGCCCGTTTACGATATAGGCGGTTGACCCCACCTGAGTAGAGGCAAAGAAATTCACCTTAGCGCCGCCCAGCGGAGCGGCGGAAAGCCTGCCCAGGCTTGATATTGTGTAATCCGCCTTTGTCAACGCGGCGGCCGCGCGGCTCTGTTCCTCCGGGGTTTCGGTGTTTTCCTCCTTTTCCCCGAGCGTGCCCTGAGGCAGCGCGCGCTCCAGCGGTTCATTAAAATGCCGCCCAAATGGAATAACCTTGCGAATCTCACGATCAAAAAACTTCTCCCTGTCCGTCCATTTATTTTCCGGTATGATCTGCCATTCACCGCCTTCCCTGATGATGATTTTCTGATTTGCGTGCAGCATACAGATACGCCGCCATGCTTCCTTTGCCTGCACCAGCACCTCGATGTCACCCTGGTAACAGGCCGCGGTGATGGTATTGTCCGCATCCACCTGTACATAAAGCCGTGTGCCGGTCAGTACAAACTCATAGTTCCTGACATCGATGCGGAAGGAGGCTTGTTTCGGGAAATGTGTTTCTTTATTAATATAAAGTGCGCCCGCATGCAGGGCGATTTTCATGACCGGGTCCGTAGGCGTATAATGCGAGATTTCCAGCCGCGAACCGCCGAACAGCTGCATGGCCATGACATCCGGACGCTGAAAGGTGACCTGCTCGTTTTCGGCCGTGGCAATGAGATCGTGCTCACGTAGGGCATAGCCTGCTTCCAGCGGCATATCTGTATTCAGCAGCCGTCCCTGGTGCTGTGAGATGACCGTAAACGCCGGCTGGTACACGGTTTCGGCCCTGAACAGGAAAAAGCCGCTTACGCCCAGGCAGACAGCCAGCAGTGCGCAGAGGGAGAACACCAGGCGCGGATTATATTTTAGAAAAGGGAAAATCCGGCGTTTCGGCTCGGTTCTGACGGTCTTTTGTTCGATCAGGGCGAGGATCCTTTTATCCACATTCGGGGCCACCTGCTTGGTCCCGGATGCGATTTGTATGAGTTTTTTCACTTTGTCCTGATCGTTTATATTAATCATGCTGTTTCTTATCTCCCTGAATGTCATAGCACCGTTCTTTGGCCAAGCCCGTGATGCTTTTCAAAAGCTCCTTGCGGCCGCGATAAAGCATGGCTTCCACGGCCTTCTCACTTTTTTGGATATTCCGGGCTATGCCTCTTACGGAGAGTTCCTCTATATATTTTTTCTGCAATACCTCCTGGTAGTCCGGGGATATGGTACAGAAGGCGGCCCGCAGCAGCCCGCGATATTCGCTTTTTAAGAGAACGTCTTCCGGAGACTCGATACGCGGCGCGGTCAGTGTCTGAGAGGTGCAGGCGTCCACGATCTTCTGCTGTTTTCCCAGCCTGCGTATGTAATCCACCACCTTGGTTTTGGCAATGCGGTAAAGCCAGGCCCGGACATCATGAGTAAGGGAAAGCGATCCCGCGTAGTTGATTGCGTTTACGAACACTTCGGAAAGGATATCTTCCGCAATTTCACGGGCGCCGTTTACCTTGTACAGGATATAATTATACAGCATGGTCTTTGTTTCCGTATAAAGAGTCTGAAATGCGTCTGTGTCCCGCTGGCGAAGCCGTTTTATAAAAGCGCCGGTGAAATTCATTCACCATATATTAATACGATTTTTACAGAAAAATCACGTACTTTTTTCTTAGTGGTGCGAAGATTGCGCCTGAAAATAGCGGTTTTCGTAAAAAGCGGCCCGGGCATTTTCTGCCGGCGGTACTTTAATTCATAAAATCTCACGGCCAATCCTGAAAACCCTGTTAAAATAACTTATATTATGCTATAATATAAGTCTTCAAAATACCATTAACTCCTGACGGATCAAAGAAGACGCGTACGCGGTACTTACGGAGACGTTTTTACGCGGGGTAAAGGAGGAAATCATCACCATGAAAAAAATCTATTGGATAAGTGTACTATGCTGCCTCTTGGGGCTGCTGTTATTCACAGCGGGGTGCGGGAACATCGTGGAACCGGACCGCTTTACCAATATCAACGACGGGGTGCGTTCTTTAAGCTACCTTACCCAGCCCGATCCCCACGACGCCATCATCGATGGGCCCATTGCCGCGGGCGATCCTGAATATCCCGATCGGCCGCCCAACCTGGCCGGGTACAACAACACCGTATACCGGTATGATGTGGCCCGGGGTTATAACGAGGGCATCTGCCTGGACCCGGGTTCCGACGTATTATGGCCCGGTGCGCTGATTGACGCCAACACCGTCAGGGCGGGTGATTACCGGCCCATCCCCGTGGCCAGGGGCCCGCTCACCCTCTCGATCACCGTCGCCGGCGTCAGCCTGTCAGCGCTCACCATTCCTGAGGCCGGCCGTGACGCGGTCTGTCAAAGCATCAGCACCCTGGCAGGCCGGGAGGCCACCGGGACTGACCCGGCAAGCGTTTTCTTCTCCGCGGCGCAGGTCTACTCCGAGGACCAACTGCGGCTTTCCCTGGGCACGTATGCCTGCGGGCTTAACAATGATTTCAAAAGCATGTTCGAGTTTTCCAACGATACAATCAGAACACGGGTACTGGTAACGTATCGGCAGCAGTATTACACCATCGACGTCAATCATCCCGCCAAACCCGGTGATTTTCTGGCCGACTCGGTAAGCTGGAAGGAGTTCCGGGATAAGGCCGGCAGCAACACCTGTCCGGTGTATGTGTCACAGGTGACCTACGGCAGAATGGCTGTGATTTCCATCAAAAGCTCCTACAGTGCCAGCGACGTCACGGAAGCGGCCCGCTTTGCCTATGACGGCATCGCCAACGGCGGGGCGGAATGGGAGACCCACTGCCATGAGGTCCTGGACAACAGCACCATCGAGGCCCGTATCTTCGGCGGCAACGCAGCCACCGCGACCAGCGTAGCCATCAACGGCTTTGCCGGCCTGCAGGCCTGGGTCAAGACCGACGGCGGCTTGGGTGCGTACCCGGTGGGCGCGCCCCTGTCCTACAAGCTGCGCTACCTGGGCGACAACTCCATTACCAATGTGGTGCTGGCTTCCCGATACTACGTGCGCGATACGGCAAGGATACACCACAAGTTCCGGGTGACGTTTATTGAGTTGGAGAATATGGGGGGTGAAAGGACTCAATTTAATGGCAATATTCTTATATACACAGGATACGAAGGACAGAATGATGATACAAACGGTCTTGCAATAAGTTATAACACTCCAAATTTATCATCTCGACATACATATACTCTTCAAAAGTCTATAGAATATAATTTTGATGAGAACAATCTTGAAAACGCTTATATAATAATCGAGCAGCAGGGGATCGCGCTTCCTGATGATCTCCCTGGATTTATATATGATTTTTTAAAGGTTAAATATCTATTCACTACACATAGAAAAATAATGATAGCGGATGTATTACAGAAAATCGAACAAAATGGAATTGCCGGAGACGATGCAACAGGACAATATTATTTATCATTATATCATGATGGCGATACAATTGAGAAAGCTATTTCTGATTATTGTGGCCTTTCTTATAATATGCCAGATACTATAAGCCGTCTCCATTTCACCTTCGAGCCCATCGATTAAAAGCATATTGTGAACGCTTACAACCCCGGCCGCGCGTCGGGGTTTTTTATTTTAGGTTTAAACGGCGCGGGATTTTTCATCGACCTGTAATAAACCGGGCCTTACCCTATGAAAATTATCTACCGTCAAAATGAAAAAGGCCGCCGGATATATATCACCCCGATCAAGTATTTGGAGATTAGCGTGGGAATCAAAGAAACAGAAAGAATCGATACAGAGATATTCCCGGATTCTCTGGGAATAATTAATATCGACAAGCACATAGGGAAACCGGACGGGGTTATTTTCAGTATATTATAGATTTATTGACAAACATGAGCGGGGATTGTTGGAAAGCATATTAAAATACGGTAAAATACTATATAAAAGCCCCCGGCACACAACCGGGGGCTTTTATTTTTGCTGTAATTTTTCATATTATCGAAACATTACTTTGCGGCAGCCTTCCCTGTAAAAATCAATAATTCAGCTCCATGCCGATGCCCACCAGGATCTGGATGTTGTCCTGGAACCAGTATTCACCTTCGGGCGAAGTATCATTATGTCTGCTGGTCAGGCCCAGGCAGTAGCGGGCATCAGCAGTCACAAAAAACCCTTCGAAGGGTACTTCCATGCCCACACCGAAAACCAACCCATACTGGGTCTTGCTCATTTGGTCGTCTTCCCAACGATAAAGGATAGTCGTATCACCTGTATCCGGATCAACTTGCTGGTACGTAAAATACCCCCACTTGATAAGGATATCAGCCCCGCCGTAGACACTGGCCGTAATCTCGTCCACCTTGAACCGCAGTTTCAACAAAATCGGTATCTCTAAAAAATTGTCGATGTTATCTTGAACTATCGTACTGTCACCAAAGGCGCCTCCCGCCGAAGTAAACAAAAGGTCCACCTCCAGGGCCATCATCTCCATGCCGATCGATATGAATCCGCCCACTTCATAGGCGATAAGTAATTGCGTATCATAACCACTGATATAACTGTCATAATCATCCCCCACGTAAAAAGGAAAGCCCGCCCCGCCCTTTATGCCGACCTTGATATCCAGGCCGAAGACCGCGGCCGGGAGCAGCAGCAGGACCGTCAATACAACAACGCTCTTGGTTATAGTTTTCATAGTATCTCCTCCTTTTTCTCTTGCCTTACATAGTTAAGTATACGCCGCAATTGCGCGAATTCAAGCCGGCCTCATAAATTTTTCTATTTCAGCTCCAGCTTCCAGTAGATAAGCTCGCCGTCCGGCGGCTGTCCGTCCATTTTCAGTGCGGCGTCCTGGTAGGGCACCGTACCTTTCAGGTCTACCAGGCTGCGCGCGCCCGAGGCGTCTTTCACCGCACCGGACGGGATGGGCTGCGCGCTCCCCCTGCCCATGCCCAGGTCCTTGACCTGGGGGGTATAATCGCTGAGGGAGCCGACCCCGTTATACCAGTAGCCCCAGTAGCGTACCCCGTTGTGGTTCCCGGTATAGACCTGGCCCACCACGTAAAGGGTATTACCCAACAGGGCAAATCCCTTGACCCGGTGCTCGGCCAGTTCGTCCGGGCCCTTACCGCTGTAATAAAAGGCACTCCACAACTCTTTGCCGTCCGCGGTGCTAACCTTAAGCAGGTTGGCGTCGCCCATCTGCGCGTCATACCAGGACTGGCCGGTGCGCCCGCCCACAAAAAGCACGTCACCGGCCACCTTGACCACCGCGCAGTTGTTGTTCTTGTTGCTGCCGCCGTTATAGGTCTTGCCCCACACCACGTTCCCCTGGGGGTCCAGCTTCATAAAACTGAAATAGGTCTGGGCGCCCCGGCGGTCAAGCGAGGCGTACACGCTGCCCGCGGCGTCAACGTCCAGGCAGTTGATGCTGCTGCCCCAGCCGGTTTCATAGGTTTTTACCCAGGCAACCGTGGGTTTGCCCGCGGCCGCGTTTGCGAACTTGATCAACAGGCTGATCTTGGCGGCCAGTCCGCCCACGTACACATTCCCCTTTGTATCGGCCTTGATACAGTAACCCCGGTCATTGGTTTTTGGCGTGGGATCAACATACTTCTGAAATTCGATGCTGCCGTCCTCGGCTTTGAGTCCCAGCAGAAACACCAGGGCGTCGGAGTTTTCCAGGGCCGCACCCGTTGTCCCCGTAACATAGACGTGCCCGTCTTTTACATCGAGCGCGTAGGCCTCGGCGCTGTGCTTGGCCAGCAGTGAGGAAGGCCAGTCCGGACGCCAGAGTTTTTCCCAAACAGGGCTGCCGTCAGCCGGATCAATCTTGACCACCAGGGCCGCAAAATTGTTGTTGGAGCTTCCCGGGCTTACCGCCCCTGTAAAATAGACAAAACCCTGCTCATCGACGGCAACGGCATTGGCGCTGCCACCGGTCTCAGCGTTCTGCCCCGGGTCCCGTGAATAATCGCGGTACGGCCCGGCCCACAGCTTGGCCCAGGCCAAATCCCCCTGCGGGGTGATCTTGCCGTAAAAGATGTCATAGGCAAACTTGTCTTTTACGCCCGTCACCTGGCCCAGAAAATAGACGTTGCCGTTTTTATCCGCCGCCATACCCGTCACCATTTCATCCGTGTCCCGGCCGCCGAACAGTTTGTGCAGCGAGACACTGATATGGTCGGAAAACAGGGCGCTGTCCCGTCCCTTGCCCTTGACCGTGAATATATACTTCTTTCCCGCGCCGTATTCCACCGTTACCGTGGCCCCTACCTCTTTTGACTGTACAGGGTAGTAGCGGATATAAAAATCGAAACTCTGCTTTGGATCAAGCGTGGTCTTTTTAAAATCAAGCCGGCCGGGTTTCAACTCGGTATTCTGCAGGGTAAACTCCTCCGGCATTACCCCCGCCTCCCGCTTCAGACTGACGGACGTTATTGTAACCGCCGCACTGCCCTTGTTGACAATGCTGAACGGCTCCCGCTGTTCGCTGAACAGGGCCACTTTGCTCGATCCGGAGTTCATGGGAATGGACCAGCTGCCTCCGGAATCGATCACTTTGCCCTGGCTTAACAACTCTATATCCTGGGCAAAAAGCAGACCTCCCATGGCGCCTAAAAATAACATCACCACAAACACCAGACCGGTTTTAAAGATTTTTGATTGAAAGGTACACATGTTCCCTCCTCCTTTGCGAGGTTTTCTCTCTAGTATAGTTTATGCAGGGAAGGCTTGCCACTTATTTTCTGTGTATCGGCAGTACGGCGTTCAGTCCGTCGATATTCTCCTGCTCCAGGAAATTAATCTGCGCCATATTGTTCTGCATCAGCGCGGTCAGGGTACGATTGAAAAAACGGTGCAGGCTGTAATTTCCCAGGGCGTGAAACCCCCGCCGCACCTTATGCTCCGAGCCTATCCCCGGATCAAAGCGGCGAATGCCGCGGTTGATGGACCATTCAATGGGTGCGTAATAACAGGTGTTGAAATGCAGGGAATCCAGGTTTACCGAACTGCCCCAATAACGACCGAACAATGCGTTGTTTTTATGGAAGAACATGGCCATACCCAGGGGCTCGCGTAAATCATCATGCGAATACGCGGCCATAAACAACACGCGCTCTCCGAACAGCTCCGGCAGGCGGATGAAAAAATCACGGTTTAAGTAATCGCAGGCCCAGGGCCCGAACTTATAATTGGTGGAAAGGTAGAAATCATACATCCGTTCGAACAGGTGAGGCGGTATCTCACCGCCGGTGAGTCCCTTGACGGTAATCCCCTGGCCGGACAGCTTGTTTCTTTCCCGCCTGATGTTCCGCCGCTGGGATTTTTTAAAACCGGCAAGGTAATCGTCAAAACTCCCGAACCCCGGGTTGGACCACTCAAACACCTGGTGCAGCCAGGGAATAAAGCCGTAGCCTCTCACCTTTTCCTGCCACTTGGGATCGGTGTAGAGAAAATGCACCCCGGAAAGCGAGAGCTCACGGCACAACCCGTCGATTCGCTCCAGCATAAAACGGGTTACCGCTTCTTCATCTTTTTCCGTGGCAACCAGAAAACGGTATCCCGGCACGGGCGTGACGGGACTCATTCCCACAAGCTTGGGATAGTAGCGAATGGAAAGCTGTCCGGCCACCTGGGCCCAGACATAATCATACACAAACTCACCCTGGCTGTGTGTTTTTATATAGAGCGGAGCGGCGGCGATCAGCGTGTCATCCTGCCACAGGGTAAGATGGCGGGGGGTCCACCCCGTGTCCGGGCAGATACTGCCCGATTCTTCCATCAGGTAAAACCATTCCCATTCCATAAAGGGGGTGTTCAGGGGGTGCGCCAGTTCATTCCACTGTTCGCGCGGAATACCCTTGATTCCCTCCGTCCAACTCACTTTTATCCGTGATACGTCAAATCCACTCATATTTTCCACCGCCGTGCCTGTCCGCGGTAATTCCTTACTATAATAACAATATAATGATGAGTACGGGGTCCGGACAAGGCAGGAAAGCGGATTATTGTTCTTTGCCGAAATTCGCCACCACAATAATATCGGTCATCATTTTCAGGCTGAACGAGGGGGTGGTGACCTTCTTGTTGTGAAAGGAGAAATAGTTAAAGCGATAACCGGGTGCGGGGACGGCGCTGAGGGTAACCACCGTGCCCACGGGGAAATCCCTGCCCGGCGGCTCAAGCGTTACAGTCCCCTTTCCTATGAGATGCACCTGCAGGCGATAGGTGAGCGTACTGCTGTTGCCGTGGATACTTAGTTTGCCCGCCCCGCCCGTACTGGTACAGGTCGTGCCTGCCAGTGCCAGGCAGATTACCACACTCAGCATAAAAAGGCCGCGCGTAACGCGTTTATTTTGCATAGGTACCTCGAAATGCGGCACAGGCTCGCCTCATCCCATGATCTCCCGTTCGCCCACCAGCATCTTAAGCTGCTTGATGTCCTCGACCAGCTTGTCGCGGTTCAGGTTCTGAAAGCGTTTGGGAAGCATCTCCCGGCTGGTGCATTCAAGCACCGCCACCAGGTTTTGCAGCTCGATCTCATACGGATACGAGGGGGGGACAAAGTCGCGGATGGTCTGCTCCAGCTCATCCTTGGTGATAAACACATGGTCGTGCATGGCGGAGAGAAACTTCGCCCTGATGAGGATGGACTCAAGGTCCGCCCCGGAAAAGTCAAAGTGATATTTCCTGAACATTTCGATGATATTCACCTTCTGGATGCGCAGGCCCAGCTTGCGGATCAGTGTCTGGAACAGGTGCTTTTTTTCCTCGATTGTTTCGGGATAAAACAGGGCCAGGTGCTCCTCCGCCCTGCCCTGGCGCTTCAGGTCGATGGGCAGCAGGTCCGGGCGACAGGTAATCAGAAACCAGATGATCTTGCCGCGGTATTCGGTGTTCCCCATAAACGAGGCAATCTGGGCAAAGATACGGTTGCTGGTGCCGGAATCCCCTTCCTGGTTCCTGTTCCCCAGAAAGGCGTCCGCCTCATCGATCATCACACCCACCGGCGCCATGGCCTTACAGATATTCAATACCTTTTCCAGGTTGGCCTCGGTGACCCCCTGCCACTTGGAGCGAAAATTTTTGAATTTTACAATCGGTATGCCGATCTCCCCGGCAAAGGCGGTCACCATAAAAGACTTGCCCGTCCCTACGGGGCCGGAGATCAGGTACCCCATGGGCATCACGTCCATCCTGCCCTGCCTGATGGCCCTGGCCGCGTTTTTAAAGCGCTTCTTCACAAAGTCATGCCCGGATACCATGGTAAGGTCATGCTCGCATTCGATAAACTCCAGCAGACCGATGGCCTCCGCCTCGATTATCTCTTTTTTCTTCTTGCGCAGATAATCCATGCTGAGGGTACGTCCCTCCTGGTAGGATTCGGCCACCAACTGGTTCAGGTTTATCAGGTTCAGGCCGCTGGTTATCTTGGCCACCTCCGCCACGGAAAGCTCGTCGTCCAGGAGTATTTTTTCCTGCCGGTTCAAAAATCCCAGGAAACTTTCCCGCACCTTTTCGTTCGGGATGGGAATGTTCACCTTGATCGACGACGGTGAACGTACCAGGCGCGGGGTTATGTCGGCCAGGTTCTCGGTCAGCAGGATGATGGATACATCTCCCTGGGTAAAGATCGGATCATTGGCCCAGCGGTTCAGGGTAACCAGGCAGTAGCGGTCCTCATCCGTATAACGGGCCATATCGGTGTTCGGAATAATTGTTTCGGCATAATCGATGATCAGGACAATACGTTTGTTGTAGGGGATGGACTGCAGAAAGTATCGTTCCAGGCTGCGAAAGGCCTTATAGGGATCGGTGGTCAGGATCTCCTGGTCGGAAAGCTCCGACTCCTGTTCATGCATAACACGCATAAAATCGGCCTGCATATCATGCGTGCAGAAACTCACGCCGGAAGAGCGGTCATAAAACGCGATTATGTCGCGGTTGCCGAACAGCACGTCCGCGATATAATCCTGAATTTTTACAAAATTAAACTCGTCTTCCTTCATTTTGTGGGGCAGAAAGTCCCTGATATTTCCATGAATAATATAGAGGTTGGCGGTTTGAGAGCAGTACTTGTAGGAAAGCTCCTGCGCCCAGTACGGTAAAATCTTGATAAAAGGTAAATTTTTAAGAATGAGTTGTTCAGGCATGGTCCCCTCCCAGGGCTTTTTTGGAATTATAGAGCAAATTTCGGTATCCGTCAACAAAAAAAATTGAGAGTGGGCGACTGGAAATCATTCCGGCACAATGGTATAGTAGCATCCAGTAAATATGCTGAAGACCCAAAGAAAACCCAGAAAACCGAAGATCAAGGACCGCATGGCCCTGATTCGCCTGGAACGGCACGGCCGCGGCCGGCTGGTTGTCTTTTGCCTGGTCAAATTCCTGCAGATCTCGGCCGGGCTGCTGCTGCTGTTTCATGCGGCCATCCTTACCCTTGCCTTGTCCGCCGGCCTGATGTTCTCCTTCATCAACCCGCCCCTTACCTCCATATCATTGTATCGAACGGTCAATGACCTGTACCTGCCCCAACCCGCTGAGTTCATTCCCCTTGCCAATATCCCGGACTACGTGCAAAGCATGTTCATCCGCCTGGAGGACGCGCACTTTTACAAACACCATGGGATCGATCTGGGGGCGATGAAACATGCCTACGAGGTGAACAAAAAATACGGGCATATAATCCTGGGGGGAAGCACCATCACCCAACAGCTGGCGCGCACCCTGTTCCTGGTGCCGGACAGGACCTATGTACGCAAATACGCCGAAATACTTATTTCCGTCAGTATGGAACTGGTGTTAAGCAAAAAACGAATTCTGGAACTCTACCTGAACAATATTGAATGGGGTAAAGGAGTGTACGGCCTGGGCGCGGCCGCCCGCTACCATTTTCACAAATCCTTTTATAAACTGGACTACGATCATATCTGCCGCCTGGCGGCCATTATCGTAAATCCGCTGTATTATAACGTGAAAAACCTCTGGGGTAATCCGGTGATCCGCCTGCGCTACGGCATCATCTACAACCGCTTTTTACCGTAACCCCGCCGCCGCTGCTGCGTCGGTTCGGCAAAGCCGCAGCCCTATTTCCACTCGGCCTTTTTCTTTAAGGCCTCGGCCAGATCTTTTTTCTGAAAGTAATTTTTATCGGGGATTTTCCCGATTTCATCGATGACCCACTGCAGGATCTCCCTGGCTTCCATCCGGTCGGACATGGGCTTCAGCGTCACCTGGCATTCAAAAAAGGAGTTTTTCTCCAGCGGATTGGACTTGGCGGTGTACTCCCGCTGCTTTTTTGTCCGCTCGTTCAACCTCTTGTTTATGTCCCAGTTACGGTTCCACAGCGCGGAGGCCAGGGCCGTATAATACCCGTACTGCGGTACGGACTGCGCGCCCGAGGCCAGGTCTTTCTCCAAGAGACTCACCGCTTTTCTGCCGAAAGAAACCGCGTAGTCCACATTGCCGAAGGAAACAGGCCAGCCCGGTGCCTGGGTAAAAAGTTGACACAAAACAAAATAACTGTCCGCGTGGTTCGGATCACGCAGCAGGGCCTGTTCAAGATGGTCTTTCATGGGACCGGCATTCCCCAATGCTTCTATCATCCCTTTGGTATTTCCCCAGGTACCGATATTTACCGCCTTCCAGAAATAGCCGTCCGGATTTTGCGAGTCATTCTCGATCGCCATGTCCGCGTACTGTTCTCCCTGCTTATAATATGGAAGCAGGTGATCTTTACTCATGCCCTTGCTTTTATAATCCTCACCGATGTTCAGGTACGCCCGCGAAAGCCGCCAATACAGTTCGGCCCGCTGTTTGCGGTCGCCGGTTTTGGCAACCTGTTCAAGCAGCAGGTCTTTCTCCGCGGCAAACGAACCGTTTTCATCCATTTGGTCCGCCTTCTCTTTGACCTGCGAGACATCCGCAAAAACAAGGCAAAGCGCGGAAAAAACAACAATGCACAATACTATTTTTTTCATTCAAATACTCCTTACCAAAACCGCAAACACGGCGGCCGATGTTTGTCCCTAAAATAATAGCATATCGGGTTTTTCAGTCAAGGCATTAAATTATTTTCTTAGTACCCCGAAACCTGCGCCCGGAAGCAGCAATAAAAATAATTTTGATGGGTGGGCCGCTTAACCAAGGGCGGCAATTATGGTATAAAAGCAGCAAAAGGAGTGTTCATTGCCAAGATTACAAATTTACACCGACGGCGGTTGTTCGGGGAACCCCGGGCCCGGGGCCTGGGCCGCCCTACTGCTTGCCGACAATACCAAAACCGAACTCTGGGGAAGCTGTAAACATACAACCAACAACAGAATGGAACTTTCCGCGGTAATTAATGCCCTGCAAAAATTGAGGGCCGGGGTAAAAAAACCCTACTCACACATCGATATTTATACGGATTCACAGTACGTGCAAAAAGGTATCTCCCAGTGGATACACTCCTGGCTGAAAAAAGGCTGGCATAATGCCGCCGGTAAGCCGGTGAAAAACCGGGACCTGTGGCAGGAGCTGCTGGGATTAATCAAGGATCTGCCCGTAAGCTGGCACTGGGTAAAGGGTCACGCGGATAATGAATACAACAATGCCTGCGACAAGCGGGTGCAGGAAGAGATTAAAAAATTGAAACAGTGAGAACTAAAGAATATTAATTAGTGGTCCAAACCGTGGACCTGGGGGACGGATCAAATATGGACATAATGGGGAACATAATCATTCTTTTAAAATCCGGTCCAAGACTTCGATGAGTTTATTTTTTGTGTAGGGCTTTGAGATGATGCCGCTGAAACCGTATTCGGTATAGTCGGCCATAATAGGATCATTTGCGTATCCGCTGGTGGCAATCACCCGCGCTCCGGGATTAATTTTTAGAATATCCCTTATCGCTTCCTTACCCCCCACACCACCGGGAACCGTAATGTCCATAATGATGACGTCAAAAGGATTACCGTCTTCAAGCGCCTGTTTGTATACTTGTATCGCCCGTCTGCCTTCCTCTACTGTTTTTACGAAATATCCGTTTCTTTCCAACATTTGCGTCAGAACGGAGAGGATCATTTCCTCATCATCCATGATGAGGATTCTGGCGGTTTCTTTTCCCATGGGACGCCTGTTTTCCGGTCGCTTTTTGTCCGGCGGTTTTTTTGCTGCCGAAGCAGGAAGATAGAGCGTAAAGGTGGTACCTTTGCCCGGTTCTGAATCAACCTGGATCGTGCCGCCGTGTTTGTTGATGATTGAATAGACCGACGCCAACCCCAAGCCGCTCCCGGTTTCTTTGGTAGTAAAATAGGGATCAAATATCCGATTTAGGTGCTTCCGGTCTATGCCGGTCCCCTCGTCGGTCACCGTAATCCGGATATAGTTTCCGGGACCCAGGTGCGGTACCGTGTTCTTTGCGACCGTAACATTCTCCAATGAAATGAAGAGTTTGCCGTCGTTGGGCATGGCCTGCCTGGCGTTTATTGTCAGATTGGAAAAAACCTGTTGTATCTGGCCCTTGTCCACTTGCGCCAGCCACAGGTCGTCCGTCTTCTCCAAAATCGGTTTAACATTACTCCCGGAAAGATCAAAACAAACGATTTCAGTAATCAGGCTGTCCAGGCTGATGTTTTCTATCAACGGTGCCCCACCCTTGGAAAAGGTAAGCAACTGCTTGGTCAGAAAGATCGCCCGATTCATGGAACTTCCCGCTTTCTTAAGGCGCTCAAAAGCCGGATGCCCTGCGGGAAGCGTTTCTTCGGCAAGAGAAATATTGCCGAAGACTCCCATAAGGATATTATTAAAATCATGGGCAATCCCTCCGGCCAGGGTACCGACGCTTTTCAGTTTCAGCATCTGCTGCAGTTCCTCTTCCGCCCTCTTGCGTTCAGTAATGTCCCGGTTCACTCCCCGATAACCCTCGACCTGCCGAGAATCGTCAAAAACCGGGACGCCGCTTGTCTCAAGGATGATGCGTCTTCCGTCTTTGTGCAGATTGACGTTCTCCAACGCGGTTACCGACACTCCTTTTTTTATCAGACGTTTGAAGATCTTCCTGATTCTCTGTGCCTCATCCGGCGGCATCAGGTCAAACGCGGTCTTGCCGATAACCTCGTCCGGCTTGTAGCCCAACATCGGCTCCACCTGCGGGCTGACATAGGTGTAGACGCCTTCTTTGTCTATCTCCCATATCAGGTCGGCGGAAGATTCTACAAGCCCGCGAAAATTGGCCTCACTCTTGCGCAGGGCCTGCTCCACCTGTATTCTCCCCGCCAGCATCTGATTGGCGTCTTCCGCCATCCGGACCAGCTCGTCAAACTGTACCGATGACCGGTCAAACGGTTCATTGGAAAAGGCGGCCCGGTTGAAAAAGGAGATAAACAGATTTAAATCGTTTTTCAGCCTACGGTTCAACCTGTTGAACAAAAAAAGCGAGAGTGCGATTATGCCTGCGGTCACCAGGGTAAAATAGAGGACCTTCGCTTTGATCTGGGTGTTTAATTTGGTTTCCAGCAGATTAATGGCGGTTTCTACATCATCAAGATAGACGCCGGCGCCGACAACCCAGCGCCATTCCGGGATTCCAAGGATAAAAGAAGCTTTCGGCGATTCCTTGCTTGAATCGCTTAGTTTAATAAACGAGTAATAAATGAAATCACCTTCAGGCTTTAAAGCGGCATTGTATTCCTTCTTAAAGATAGCTTTCATTTTTTCAGGGTTTTCATCAAAGACCTCCCACAGCTTCTTTGTTCCTGCAAAAAGTTTCCCGTTTGATACCAGGGCATCCCCATTGAATCTGTTAACGAAAATATATCCTTCTTTTCCAAACCGAATCCTGCTGATGTCGGAGAGAAGGTTTGCCTTTATTTGCTTTTCAATATCATCAATATACAAGCCGGCCCCGATCAACCAGTTAAAGGGTATGAACCGTTTGATAAAAGATATTCTTTTAAATTTCTCATCATCTTCATGCGGTTTTGTCCAGTAATATTCATAAAATCCTTCACCGGACCGCCGAATAATTTCGATCATATCTTTGGTAATATACTGTCCGCGAGTATCCTGAAGCGCTGATATATTGTGCCCCTCCAATACCGATTTGCCGGGGAACAATACCGCCACCCCGTCGAGGCGGGTGATAAAATAATAACCGCTTCCCTCTTCAAACCGAATGGATTTCAGGATATCTACGATTATTGACTGAATTTCATACAAGCCTTTTGTGGTTTTATACTTTTGATAGATATTTTGGGCGACGGCATGTGCTTCATAAACCCTGGATTTGATTTTTCTTTTTGTTAATGCTTCGCTTTGTTTTTGTTCATAATGAATCGTGGCAACAACACGTTCCACTTCATTTTTGATTACCTGTTTCTGTTCCGCGATATAATCCGCACGCATCTGATCCACGCGAAAGTTGAAATCCCGATAGGATACAACAACATCCTCAACAATAACCCCCCCACCTATCCCGATAATTAGAAAGATACCCCATAACTGAATAATCCTTGTAAAACTCGTTCTTTTTTTCATGATAAAAGATATACTTTTATATAACTATAATATAGGAAATCGACAGGGACAACAACAAAAAAACGAATCAGGGTTTCATAATCACGACGGTCTTGCCCGAACCGCCCTCTTCGGGCCGGGCAAAATGATATTCCTGCACATGGGGATGGTGTTTTAAATAATCGTGGATGGCCTGCTGCAGAATGCCTTGGCCTTTGCCGTGCAGGATGGTAAAGGAACGGATGCCCTGAACCACCACCGCGTCCATCTGCTTCTCCACGCTGCGCATGGCCGGGGCCAGGCGAAATCCGCGCACATTCAACTCAAACACGGGCTGCGTCCCCGCGCTGGTGTCATGGATTGAAACCGACACCTCATCAATCCGCCGTTCGGGTGTAGGTATCAGTTCGTGTGCGGGTACGGTAACCCGGGCATTGTCGGTTTCAACCACCCATCTTCCACCCCGGGCGCCGCGGACAATCCTTCCGCTTTTCCCCGAGTCCTTAAATGTCACCGCCGTACCGGGGCCAAGCTTCTCCGCGGCGCCACCTCCGCCCGCGTCCCCGCCCCTCACTCCGCTTGCGGTTCCGTCCGCCGCGCGTGTACGCCCGGCCTCGAGCCGCCGCGATTCATGGGCCACCCCGGCCTCGAGCCGGCTGATGACCTGCCTGCCCTTCTCAATGTTCTCCTCCACATTGGTGCTTTCGCGTATCTCTTTTATGACGTGTTCAAGCTCCTTCCGGCTTTCCGCCAACAGCCGGTTCAGTTCCTGCAGGCCCTGTTCCCGCAGCTCATGCTCCTGCTCGCGCAGGTTTTGTTCCCTTTGCTCGGTTTCTTTGAGTTTTTCCTCAATTATGCGCTGCTTCTGTTCCTGCTGCTCCTGCCGGCGCAGCAGGTCTTTCTGCCGCCGGGACAACTCACCGATCAAATGTGAAATATCGGTACGCTCATCGTTCAGATAACCCTCTGCCGCGGTGATAATGTCGGGGCCGATACCGTTTCGGGCGGCGATCACCAGGGCATGGCTTTCCCCGGGAACCCCGATAATTATTCTGTAATTGGGGGTAAGGCTCTGCGGATCAAAATCAACGCTGGCATTGGTGACGCGCGGCTTGATGTACCCGTAATTTTTCAGAATACCGTGGTGGGTGGTGGCGATAACCCGGGCGTCTCTTTCCATTAAAAAATCGAGGATGGCCATGGCCATGGCCGTGCCTTCTTCCGGATCGGTACCCGCACCCAGCTCGTCCAACAGCACCAGTGACCGCTGTGTGGCCTGCGCGGTAATGGAGGCGATGTTTGTCATGTGCGCGGAAAAGGTGGAGAGTGACTGTTCTATGGACTGTTCATCCCCGATGTCCGCCAGTATGTTGTCGAATACCGGCAGCATGCTCCCTTCACGCACGGGGATCTCCATACCGAACTGGCTCATCAGCGCCAGCAGTCCCACGGTCTTTAAGGAGACCGTCTTGCCCCCGGTATTGGGACCGGTAATAAGCAGCACGCGGCAGGACTCATCCATATCCACGGAAATGGGAACCGCCTTAGGTCCCAGAAGCGGATGCCGGGCCTCGTAGAGCGCAAGCCGTGAGTCTGAAAACTCGGCGGGAGTGCAGTGATACACACGGGCGTACCGCACCTTGGCCAACAGAGCATCGATATAGGCAGTTGCATCCAGCATACCGCGGATTTCCCCAAGTACCTGCCGGACCTTATCGGAAAGGGCACGGATGATTTTCAGCAGTTCCTGACGGTAGTTGTTCTCTTCCATAACCAACAGGTTGTTCCGTTCTACGACATCCTGGGGCTCGATAAAAATGGTGGCCCCGCTGCCGGACACCTCATGCACAATTCCCTTGATTCTTCCCTTAAACTGTGCTTTCAGGGGCAGAACGGTGCGGCCGTCCTTGAGTGTCGGCAGATCACTCTGCCAGATCCGGGTATTGGCTTCATCATGCAGGTAGGTCCGGCAGAGACGTTCGATCTCGTCACGGATGCGTTTTATCCGGGTTTTTACGGCCCGAAGCTCGGGCACCTTTTTATCCAGGATGTTTCCCTGCGGATCGATGATCCGTGATATTTCACGTCCGATTCCCGTCAAATCCGGGATTCGCCGGCCGACCTCCCGCAGGGGCCCTGATGTCTCCTTGTCGAAAAAACGCCGTAATCCGCCGCTTGAATGAATGAAGGCAGCCAGTTCGCCCAGCTCCTCCGGTTCCAACAGGGTCCCCTGTTTTTTCAACCGGAAAACAAACGCGCCGATATCCGGCAGGGTCAGTGCCGGCGGATCTTTTCCCGCATCCAGTACCTTGCGCAGCTCTACGGCCAGATTCAGCGAATATGTTACCCTCTCCCGCTCGGTCCCGATCTCCTGCCTGTCCAACAGATCGCGGGCGGCCTGACTGCAACAGTATGATTTCAGTTCTTCGATAACGGAGGCAAATGACAACAGGTGCAGGGTGTGTTTATTCATAACTCATCTTTTGCCGCCGGTTAAGGTCCTCAAAGATCTTTACATAACTGAGGTAGCGGTCCTGATTGATTTTATTCTCTTCCAGGGCTTTCTTTACCGCGCAGTCCGGTTCATTGATATGCACGCATGACGGGTACGCGCAGTGCTCCTGCAGCGGAACGAACTCCCGGAAATAAAAACGCAGCTGGGCCGGTTGGATTCCCGGGGTAAACAACTCCCTGATGCCGGGTGTATCAATAATCCGAAAGCGTTTCTGCACCGTCACCATGATCGCATAGTTGGTGGTGTGCACGCCCTTATCGTATTTTGCCGAGATCTCCCCCACCTTCAGGTTGAGTTCGGGTTCGATACAATTGAGCAGTGACGATTTGCCCACACCGGACTGACCGGCCAAGAGCACGGTCCGTGAACTCATGTGCTTTTTCAGCTCCTCTATCCCCTCTCCGTTTACGGCCGAACAATAGAGAACGTCATACCCCGCACGCTTAAAAAAACCGGTACGCTCCGGTATCTCCCGCGAGAGGCCGAGGTCAATCTTGTTGATCAAGATCAGCGGTTTTATGCCGCCCACCTCCGCGCATACCAGCATACGGTCGATAAAGCGCGGGCGAAAGGGCGGTGAGGCGGCTGAACCCACGATCACGAACAGGTCGACATTGGCGGCGATTATCTGGGGTGATTTTTTTTTCCTGTTCCAGCGCTCAAAATAGCTTGTTCTCTCCTCCCTGCCGGTAATCCAGCCCATGTTCGCGGAAAACTCATCCTGTTCAACATGAACGATGTCACCCACCGCCAGGGGATTGTAATAATGGGTGTCCTGCTTCAGGACCTTGCCCTTTATGCGGCATTCCAGCTCCCTGCCGTCCGCGGCAACCGTGTAAATATTATTGATTCCGTAAAGCACCTGCCCCCGCATCACAACACACCGCAAAACTCAAGCCCGAAATGCGTACAGTATTTCCGGTAATGTTCTTCAAGCGGACTGGAAGCCGTCAGAAAAAAACGGGCATCCGGCCGCTTTTTCTCCGCCCCATTATTTTTCATCCTATTATTCTCCGCCCCATTATTTCGCGCCTCCAGGTTCCGGTTTTTAAGCACACGG
>CAZWKE010000028.1:4477-21435 GCA_964634205.1 uncultured Spirochaetaceae bacterium | reverse complement strand
CGGGCAAGCTGGCTCACCACCCCCTGCCGGGAATCCACCAGCAGAGTAGTGCTGTCAAGAATTTCACGGAACAAACCTTCCACATGCAGAAAATGAGTGCAGGCCAGAACCACGGCATCCACACGCGAGGACTGCACCTTGCGGGCGGCTTCCAAGACCACCGCGCGTTTTTCCGCCTCGGTAACCGAAAAGAAGCGTTCCTCAATCAGATCACGGAGCTTGGAAGCCGGAATCAACACAACCTCACAACCCCCGGCGAACTTGCGAATCAAATCCGCGATATATTCATTCGCCAGGGTCTGCTGCGTGGCCAGCACCCCCACCCGGCGGTTTCTGGTAAGGGCCGCCGCCGGCTTTATGGCCGGGACAACGCCGACAAACGGCAGATCGAACCGTTTCCGCAGCGCATC
Organism: uncultured Spirochaetaceae bacterium; assembly: GCA_964634205.1. Lineage (GTDB taxonomy): Bacteria > Spirochaetota > Spirochaetia > SZUA-6 > RPPD01 > JAFGGG01. The sequence continues at coordinate 21,025 of CAZWKE010000028.1, read as the reverse complement.
CAGGGCCACCACGGAGGCCGTGTTACAGGCAATGGTAATAAGCTTCGGATCAAAGCGCTTTGTAATATCCGCGATCGCCCGCACCACCTCCTGCCTGATGTGCTCCGCGCTTTTATGCCCGTAGGGATAGTTCCTGCGGTCCGCCACGTAGATAAAACTCTCCCGCGGCAGTTTCTCAAGCGCCAGTTTCAGATAGGGCAGCCCCCCCACACCCGAATCGAAGAAAACTATCGGTTTATTATTACTCATCGCCGAACAGGTTTAAAAAATCATTTTTTGCTTCCCGGCCCTTTGCCTGCTTCGTGCCCGTACCCGGGGCCGTACTGTTTTTAAAGCGAAACCAGTCGCAAAAGTTGGCCTTGTCTTTTTCCGCCACGGGATCGGTAATCGACTCACGGCAGTCCCAATGCGAGCCCGGGCTGTAGAACTCGCAGTTCAGGCAAACCTTCAGGTCCCGGTCACAGGCGGGGCACACGGCACTCCTGACAATCGGCATCTTCTCGTCTATTGTTTGTCCGCACGCATGACATACTCTCATGAGAATTATAATACTGATAAAAAAATATTCATGCAAGCAGTCGGTATGGAGTGTGTATTACGCGGGCATGTCTTTAAACTGAGCAATAAGCTGCTCAACGCCGGACTTGGCGTCCCCAAAAAGCATGCGGGTATTTTCCTTATAAAACAAGGGATTGGGAACCCCCGAAAATCCGGGGGCCAGGGAGCGTTTGAGAATAATAACGGTTTTTGCCTCATCAGCATTAATAATAGGCATACCGTATATGGGGCTGTTTTTCTGTTCCCGCGCCGCCGGATTTACCACGTCATTTGCGCCGATTACCATGGCGACATCGACCGTCGGCATGCTTGGATTAATGCTGTCCATGGTCGCCAACTGATCATAAGATACGTTCGCTTCCGCCAACAGCACGTTCATGTGCCCGGGCATCCTGCCCGCCACCGGGTGAATGGCATAGCGCACCCGGGCGCCGTTTGCTTCCAGCAGGTCCGCCAGTTCCTTTACCGCGTGCTGCGCCTGCGCCACGGCCAATCCGTAACCCGGAACAATCACAATCGATTGGGCGGCTTCCAGGATAAAAAAGGCATCGGCCGCGGAAATCGACTTTGCCTCACCACTTATCTCACTTTGGCCTGCTGTCCCGGTTACCGCACCGAAACCGCTGAACAGCACGTTAAACAGTGACCGGTTCATGGCTTTACACATTATATTGGTCAGGATCACCCCGCTTGCCCCCACCAGTGATCCGGCCACTATCAGGATATTATTATTGATGACAAAGCCCGTGGCCGCCGCCGCCAAACCTGAAAAACTGTTAAGCAGGGAGATAACCACCGGCATGTCGGCGCCGCCGATGGGAAGTACAAACATAATCCCGAACAGCAGAGAGAGCCCTAGAAAAATAAGAAAGTAAACAGAGGAAAAGGCCGGAGCAAGCCCGAAGAACACCGCAAACATAATAATGCCCAGGATGATAACTCCGTTTACAAGCCGCTGTCCCCGGAACATGATGGGTTTCCCGGATACAAGCCTGTTCAGCTTCATAAAGGCCAGCATACTCCCCGTAAAGGTTATGCCGCCGATAAAAACCGAAAGGATAATCGTAATGATCTGCAGCAGCGGCAGCAGCGGGTTTATGCTATAAACAGCCCAGCCCACCAGGAGACTTGCGATACCCCCGAAACCGTTAAAAAGCGCAACCATCTGGGGCATGGAGGTCATGGCCACAAGGCGCGCTGAAAAGACACCGATGATACCCCCCACAGCCAGTCCCGTGATAATCCATTGATAGGTAAGAATCCCTTTATGAAAAAGCGTCACCACGACGGCCAGCAGCATGCCCAAAGCCGATAGCAGGTTGCCCAGGCGCGCGCTGTGCGGCGCGGAAAGCATCTTTAATCCGAAAATGAACAAAACCGCCGAAACTATATACACGATATCGATCGCTATACTCATTTCTTTGTCGGTTCCTTTTTCGTGAACATACGCAGCATGCGGTCCGTTACCAAATATCCTCCCACTACATTGATGGTGGCAAAGACCACGGCCAATACACCCAATACAATGGTGACCCATCCGTTCACATCCGTTCCGGCCGTAGTCAGCGCTCCTACCAGCGTTATTCCGGAAATGGCGTTTGATCCCGACATCAGGGGTGTATGCAGGGTGGAGGGTACCTTGGAGATCAATTCAAAACCCAAAAAAATCGCCAAAAGCAAAATAAAGAGTAAAAAAATGATCATGATGTATACAACTCCTTGAACCGGCTGTTCCATACCCGGCCTTCATGGGTCACCAGGCAGCTTTTGATGATATCGTCTTCCAGGTCCAGGACAAACCTCTCATTTTCTTTATCCCAAAACTCCAAAACAAGGTTACCGATATTGTTGGAATACATCCGGCTTGCGTCTATGGGCACCATTCCGGCTAAATTCGCATATCCGATAAGTCTTACCCCGTTTATCTCAATCTCCCGGTCTAATCGGGAACCTTCCACATTACCCCCACCGGCCACCGCCATATCAATTACCACACTTCCGGGCTTCATCCGATCGATCATGGACCTGGTGACAATACGGGGAGCTTTCCTGCCGAAAACCTGTGCGGTAGTAATGACCACATCGGAAACTTCACAGTGATTTGCCATAACCGCCTGCTGCTTTGCAAGCTGTGCTTTCGTGAGTTCCTTGGCGTAACCATTTTTGGTCTGTCCTGTCCGGCCCAGGTCGATTTTAATGAATTTTGCTCCGAGTGATTTTACCTGTTCTTCAACCGCGGGCCGGGTATCAAACGCCTCAACCCGTGCTCCCAGCCGATGTGCCGTGGCAATTGCCTGCAGGCCGGCTACGCCCGCACCGATAATAAATACCCGGGCCGGTGATAAGGTACCTGCCGAAGTTACCATCATCGGGAAGATCCTGCCTATACGCTCGGCCGCAAGAATTACCGCTACATATCCGGCCAGACTGGCCTGAGAGCTCAGGCTGTCCATTTTTTGTGTCCTGGTAATACGCGGGATCAATTCCATGGAGATCGCACTCAAGTGATGTGAGGCAAGGGAACGGACCAAAGTTTTTGCGTTGAAAGGATCAAGGTAGCTTATATGAACGGCCCCTCTTTTAAGCCGGGCCACTTCGTCTGGCGGGGGTTTTTCTATACGGAGAATAATATCCGCGTTTGCGAGCACAGCGGCACGCGTACCTATTTGCGCACCCGCCCCGATATATTGATCATCATCATAGCCGGCCGTAATCCCCATTGTTTTCTGAATGATGACATGCGCGCCTGCCTCCGCCAATTTTTTTACAGTGTCAGGAATAAGCGGTACCCGGTGTTCATGACCGTCCGACTCTTTGGGAATGCCTATTGTCATCCTTCCAAACCTCCGCTTATTCCTCGTACCTCTTACTTTAAAATATGGCTGTCTGCTTAACAGGGTCAAGTTTATTATTTTTTTTAACGCGGCCGGCAGCGGGGACCGGGGTCATGATCGGCAATTTATTTTATTCTCACTCTTACTTGTACCTTGTGGTTTTTTCTTATAGGATAGACCCATGTTCGGACACCAAACTTGCGAACATCCGTCCTGCAACAATACCGCCCTGCACCTCAGTGAATACTGCAGCCAACATCTGGCGGACAAGCAGTCTTATATCGAAAAAATCAGCGCGTTTATCAATGAAAACACCGAGTTTTACGGGTTGAATCTCTCCGGAATAACGGTCTCGAAACTGAATTTTTCCCAAAAAAGCATTCGTTTCTGTAATTTCTCTCATTCGGAGTTTACGCAGTGCAACTTTGTAAAAAGCAGCCTGTATATGGTGTTCGCCGATTTTTCCGTTTTTAAGTCGTGTGATTTTTCTCACAGCAGTATGAAGTGGACGGTACTCTCCGGTTCCCTGATGGAGGATTGTAATTTTCTGGAATCCGACCTTGTCCGCTCCGCCTTTGTGGGAGCGGAGACCAAAAACTGTAAATTCAACAATTCGGATCTGTATTCCTCCCGTTTTGTCAGCGCCAAACTTCATCATACCGAATTCATGGACTGCAACATCCTGCGTACCCATTTTGAGCAGACTCTGCTTGACGAGGTGAGTTTCAAGTATTCCAACATGGCCGAGGCTTATTTTGACAAGGAGGTTGGTCCGGCATGAGGGTGTTTCCGCATTTTGTCTTTACCGGTTTTTCCAACTGTTATCTTGTTGCCCCGGACGGCCCGGGCCCGGCCACGCTGGTTGATCCCGGCATCTTTGACGGAGAGCTCTTAAAGCTGATTGAAAAGAATAAGCTCTATATCAGCACCGTCCTCATCACCCATACGCATGATTCTCATATCGAAGGTATAAAAACCCTGGCCAAGATATACGAGGCCGGGATCTACGCCTTTCGGGAAACCGTGTTGGACTTCAAAACACGGGTTATCCGCCAGGGCGACAAAATAAAATGCGGTGAGTTGCTGTTTGAGGTAATAGAGCTCCCCGGACATTCACGCGACTCCCTGGCCTTTAAAATAGGAAACTACCTTTTCACCGGCGACACCCTTACAGCCGGGCTCATCGGTACGGTGGTACATGCCTACGCCCGCGGCCTTTTAATTTCTTCAATAAAACAGAAATTGTTTAATCTTGAAGACAGCGTCTACATCTTTCCGGGACACGGACCACCCACCACCATCGGCATCGAACGATTGTATAACAACGCCTTGAAACAGGCGTTATAGTCCTGCCCGCGGCCTGCTTCCGGGGTGCCCGCCTGACATCGACGGGCGCAGGCTTCGTACCACCGGATATTTGATCCGCATTTTATCCGGTCGTCCCCTTTCCACCGGGAATTTTCTACTGCACCAGCAATATCATGGTCTTGTAACCCTCATCCAAGTTCAGGGTCAATGTTCCGCCGCCGGCATACGGCACAGCAGTGCCGGTCAAAAGGTTCGAAAGACCGGTGACGGTCCCCAGTTCCGGGGCTGTGAGTGTAAGCGTCACCGTGGTGCTTGTATCGCTGAAGTTCGCCACGGTAAGCAGTTTGTTCGTACCGTTGACGGAAAGCGAAGAGTAGACGGCGGTATTATCGTTGGGAATCCAGTACTGCTGCAGATCACTCTTCAGATACTGTTTCCGGATATTACCGATTTTTTGAAAATACTGGAAAAGCGGGCACGAATAATCCCATACCACCGGATCAAGCTGGGACCAGGCGATGCTCGGATCACTCGGGGTAAACCCGACCTCACCGCCGCCGAAGAACATCGGATACCCGCGGCTCATCATCACCACGGTATGCGCTGCCTTGGAACCGCCGATGCCCCACTCGGTGACGGCTCGGGTAAGGTCATGGTTCTCGGCAAAGCGCAGCGGCAGCCCGCCGCCCGGTATGGTCCTTGTGAGCACGTTATGCATGTCCTCCAGGCTCATGGTCCCCGCGAACACCTTATTTAACGCGTTTTCGGTTGTGGTCGACCAGTCCCAGCCGCGGACATCCCAGTCATACGCGCTGTCATACCCGCTGTCAAAAAAGCTTTGGTCGTTTACATACCCTTCGGCCAGCATGAATATATTCGGTTTTGTCTGCTCCAGCCTGCTGATCAGTTCGGACGTAACCCCGGGATGCCTGGCCTGCAGCAACATGGCCACGTCCACACGATAGCCGTCGATATCCAGCTTTTGCAGCCAGTACTCGGCCACGGAAAACATGTATTCCTTCGCGGCAGGATTATCAAAGTTTATATTGGCCAGCTCCGTTTCATTGTTCGGTCTGTCGAAATCCGACGCACCCGGTTCCCCGTCCCATAAAAACCAATCCGCGTACGGCGACGCGCTTCCCTTGGCAACCACATCCTGGAAAAACGGGTGCTCGATCCAGACATGGTTTATCACCAGGTCCATAATGACCCGCATGTCACGTTTGTGCGCCTCATACACCAGTTTTTTCATGTCATTCAGTGTCCCCAGGTTATAGCTGATTTTATAGTAATCATATGTCCAATACCCACCGCCCCGGCCTTCAAGCACGGGATTTATCCAGATACAATTGACGCCGAGCTGTTTGATCTCATCGAGGTGATCGATGATCCCTTTCAAGGCTTGTCCCCGGTCAATATTACTGCCGTTGTAGGTATATGGATGGATTTCATAGAGAATGAGATTGGAGCAGTCCACATTCGGGATGACAACCGGGTAATTGATTTCATCCTCTTTCGTCGTGGTGTTACTCAGGACAATATCATCAAAATAGAGATCACCGGTGCCCTGGCCGCCGATAAAAAACTCCAGATCGGTGTTTTCATCAGTGGGACGTGTCATAAAAAAGGTATAACTGAAATTCTGCCATGAATCGGTAAGGTGGGTTTCATCCGTGCTTTTATAGGCGATCCACGGGTCTTGCGCCAGTTGAACCACCGACGTTATGATACGGTCGGAATCCGTACGGGCCCTGAACGAGAGGGTATAGACCTCGCCCTGTTCAATTGTGAAACCGGTCTGGCCCAGTCCCATACTCCACTGATGGGTTCCCGGCGCCGAGATATTTATGCGCAGCGCCCCGTTTTCTTCATCCATAGTAGCCGCGCCCCCGTCATGGTACCAAAGGGTCCAACCGGAGGTCCCTTGGGAAAAATCACCATTTTGCAGCAGATTTACCTGCTGTTCCCCTTTTTGTCCGCCCCCGTCCGACTGACCGGCAAGCGTGCAGCCGCATAAGAACAGGATCGATAAAATAATGGTAAAATAAAGCAGATTCCTTGTGTACATAGCAACTCCTCGGTTCGTGTTATACTTCTACTAACGAAGATGAGGCCGGAAATTTGCGGTTTTTTTGTAAAATCTTGAGTACTGCGGCAAATCTTGCAGGAAACCCAAATCAAGGGTATGGGCTGTTACCCGATAAGTCCACGTTTCGTACCACCAAGCATCTTCTTGAATCGTACGGGCAGGGGGGCCTTGAACTGGCGCTCTCCTCCCCCGTCCGGCAGGCGGATACGCAGTTTATACGCGTGCAGCATCAGTCCGTACGGCGTACGGCGCGCTTTTCGTGAGCCGTAAAGCTCGTCACCGATAATCGGCGCGCCCAGGAATTTCATTTGGGCCCTGAGTTGGTGCGTTCTGCCGGTGTAGGGTTTCAAAACCAGCAGACTGGTATCTTTCCCTGCTTTCAACACCTTGAACAAAGTGAGCGCCCTACGCGCCCTGATACCCCCCGCCGGCGGTTCCTCGGAGCACAGAAATCGCTTGCGGTGTCCCGGGTCCCGAAAGATATAGGTCTCGATCCGTCCGCCGTCGGTATTCATCCGGCCATTGACCAGGGCAAGGTAGGTTTTTTTGGCTTTGCGCTCCTTAAACTGGGCGCTGAGAAACTCCAGGGCGGGGATGTTCTTGGCGGTAATGATTACCCCGGAGGTATCCTTGTCCAGGCGATGCACAATACCGGGCCGAAAGTTCTGCTCCGGGAACTGCTCCCGCAGCTCCTGGTAATGATACAAGAGGGCGTTTACCAGGGTATGCGCATAGTTCCCTCCTGCCGGGTGCACCACCATCCCCTGGGGCTTGTCGATGACACATACGTTCGCATCCTCATAAATAATGTGTAAGGGGATATCTTCCGGGGTCACATCCAACTCGGGAGGATCATTGTAATAAATCTCAAGCCAGTCGCCGTTTTTTATTTTTTTGGAGAGTTTTACCGGTATTCCATTAAGGATGATCTTTGTCACCCGTTGTTTCAACTGACTGCGCGTTAAAATCTTCAACGCTTCCGCAAGGTAGCGGTCAATACGCCAACCCGCCGCCGCCGCTTCCAGGACCTGTTTTTTCACATAGGACGACGTATTGCTTCCTCTTCCCGATGATTAATCTTTCCCAGGATGTAATCCGCCAACGCCAGCAGTCCCGAAATCACCAGCGCCGTTCCTACCACCGTCATTTGTTCCTCAAAGGTGTACGGCGGGGCCTGGGCACTGCGAAAGGGCCAGGGGGTATACAGGGGGTCTTGGTCATGAATATAAAAACGGGCGATCTCGTATCCCTGCATGGAAACCAGCAGGGTAAACGGCAGTGTGCCGAAAAAAACGATCTCCGCCCGCCGCAGGTCCTTAAGCCACTGTGGAAACTCATCTTCCTTGTACGGCACCGGTTTCTTGATTTCCTCGCCGAAGGTCAGTTGCAGTGAGGCAAACAATAAAACAAAGATAAAAAGCGATGTTCTTACTTTATGCATTATACCCTCGCCCGATACCATATAAAGCGGTGCCGATGCGTACCAGGTTTGCGCCTTCCTCCACCGCGACGGTATAATCATTGGACATGCCCATGGACAGAATACTGAAATCCGGCGGGGCAAAGCGTTTTTCCAGTTTGGTAAACAGTTTCCTTAAGGAGGAAAAACAGGAACGGACTTTGCTTTCATCTTTGGTAAATACCGCGATGGTCATCAACCCTGTTACGCGTAATTGTTCCAGGCCCATAATCTGTTCCATGTCCCGGTAAATGGTATCCGGATCCGTATACCCGCACTTGTTCTCTTCCATAGAAGTGTTTATCTGGATAAGGATGTCGATTTTCCTCTCCTCACTTTCGGCATACTTATTCAGGGCCTCCGCGGTTTCCAGCTTGTCAATGGATTCTACACAATGAAACAGCGCCGCGGCCCGTCGTGCCTTGTTGCGCTGCAGGTGTCCGATAAGATGAAGCTCTACTTTTTTCAATAAATGACTGTATTTCTGATCCGCCTCCAGCACCCGGTTCTCCCCGAACAACCTGATGCCCGCCTGAATGGAAAGGTCGACAAAACTTAAAGGGAAGGCTTTGGTCACGGCCATAATCCGTACGTTTTCTCCGGTTCTCCCGCTTTTTTGGGCGGCCGCTGCAATCTGCTCATTTATAATCGAATAGTTTCGCTGTATCACTTCTTTTGAAAGATTGGCCATTGAAAGTATTGTACAACTTCGCTTATTGTGAAGTCAAGTATACCGCAGCAATTCTCCTTTGATTCGCTTTGACAGAGTACAAATTTAAAATTGCTGTATACCCGGAATATTGATTCTCCCATCAAATAATAGTATCATTAACGTATTGACTAAAGATATCTTTCTGCTTTATGTTTTTTATTCAAAAAAATCTTTAGGAAAGGTGGGGGGCAAAAAATGAGTGAGCTTCTTTGGTCCGAAAGGCAGAAATCCACATGGAGAAACAAGATAGGTCTGGCCGAAATGTTAAAGGGCGGGGTGATTATGGATGTGACCACCGCCGAACAGGCCAAAATAGCGGAACAGGCAGGGGCCGTTGCCGTGATGGCATTGGAACGCGTTCCCGCTGATATACGGGTACAGGGCGGCGTTGCCCGCATGGCCGACCCGCAGAAAATCAAAGAAATTCAGGACGCGGTCTCCATTCCGGTGATGGCCAAATGCAGGATCGGACATTTTGCCGAAGCCCAGATTCTGGAGGCGCTGGGAGTTGATTTCATCGATGAAAGCGAGGTGCTTACCCCGGCGGACGAGAGTTTCCATGTAAACAAACATGATTTTAAGGTGCCGTTTGTATGCGGCTGCCGCGATTTGGGAGAGGCCCTGCGCAGGATCGGCGAAGGCGCGGCCATGATCCGAACCAAGGGTGAGGCCGGGTCCGGCAACGTGGTTGAGGCCGTACGGCATATGCGCACCGTAATGGACGGTATCCGGAAACTGAAAAACCTTCCGGCGGAAGAACTTATGACCGAGGCAAAAAACCTCGGTGCGCCGTACGAACTGGTACGCGAGGTCGCCCAGACCGGAAAGCTTCCGGTACCCAATTTCTCGGCCGGGGGGATCGCCACACCGGCTGATGCCGCCCTGATGATGCAGTTGGGCGCGGAGTCTGTGTTTGTGGGTTCGGGTATTTTCAAATCCAGTGATCCCGAGGTACGGGCCAAGGCGATTGTCGACGCAACCACGCATTACAATAATCCGAAAATTCTGGCCGATATTTCCACAGGTCTGGGGCAGCCCATGCCCGGGATAGACATCCGTCAACTGGATGAAAAACAACTGCTGGCGTTAAGGGGTTGGTAGACTGACTTCCCGAAAATCACTACCCACACCCTGTATCGGCGTACTGGCCCTGCAGGGCGCTGTAGAAAAACATCTCAACATGCTGTCCACAATCGGTATCCCGGGTATCGCAGTAAAATACCCGGAACAACTGGCGCAGGTAGACGCCCTGATTATGCCGGGCGGCGAAAGCACAACCATCGGAAAACTGCTGATACGTTTTCATCTCTTCAAGCCCATTCATTCACGGATTACGGCGGGCATGCCCGTTTACGGCACCTGTGCCGGCATGATCCTGCTGGCGCAGCGGATTTCCGGGTTTAACCAGACAGGGTTTCACCTGCTGGACATCACCGTGGCCCGGAACGCCTACGGACCCCAGATCGAGAGTTTTGAGACGGACCTGCCCGTTCCCGTTTTGGGAGAAGCGCCCTTCCGGGCGGTTTTTATTCGCGCGCCGATTGTCGAAGAGGTATCCTCATCGGTGGAGGTGTTGGCTGCTTTTGAGGGACATCCGGTATTCATCCGCCAGGGAAACATTCTGGCTTCAAGCTTCCATCCCGAGCTGACCAACGATGAGCGTATTCACCGCTATTTTGTATCCGAAATGGTAAAGGGGGTTCCGGCCGGCGCCGTAATTAAAAAGAAACCATAGAAACAACAGGAGGACATATGGGAGTAAAAGCAAATCTGCTCTTGATTATTGCCCTGAACTCGCTGCTTTTTAACTGCTTTGCCGGAGGACAGAACCATATCCGGACAACGGAACCGCTTCCCCACTACGTGCTTACTATCGAACTTGACGCCCAGGCCGGTACACTGGATATTGAGGAACAGATAAACGCCGTCAATACTACCAAGGACAACTGGCATGAGCTCATCCTTTCCTGCCCGCCCGCGTATTACACCAAGACCTTTCTGTTAAAGAAGTGCGCGCTTTTAATTTCGGAAAATACTTTTGAGATAAAACCGCGCAGAGAAGGTTCCATGCTCTTTATTACCCCGGCAAAGCTGATCGCCCCGGGAGAGAAGGTTTCCATCCTGCTCCGCTTTACTCTCACATTGCCCGTGATCGATCCCATGGGCCTCCCGCCGGTAGGGAATTTCGGTAAAGGGAAGCGACTTTTCCAGGCGGGTGACTTTTATGCCACACTCACTCCTTATCAGGAGAAAAGCGGTTTTATGCACTGGAAGTATGTTCCCGTGGGCGATCCGGTGATCTACACGCCGTCGGATTATGATGTGGAGATCAAGGCCCCCGAGGAAATCATTATCGCGGCGGCGGGCCTGGTGAGCCGGAAGGACGGCATCTGGAAATACTCACTGAAAGCGGTACGGTCCTTTGCCTTTCTTGCAGCCGTGGATTATGTTGTGTTTACCGACAATGCCGCGGGGATTCCCATTTCCTCATATTGCCTGAAAGGTTTTGAGAAAGCGGGCCGGGACGCCTGCACCGTGGCCAAGCGGGCGCTTACCCTGTATGCCGCCTTGTACGGTCCGTATCCTTATAAGGAACTGGTGATCGCGCAGAACGCCTACCTCGGCGCCATGGAATACAGTGCCTTGTGTATGGAATCCAATATTGCCTACGAATACTATAACGGTCAGCCCAGGTCTTTTTTTGTGTATGTAATCGCGCACGAGATCGCCCATCAATGGTGGTACGGCGCCGTGGGGAACAACCAGGTAGCAAGCCCGTGGCTGGATGAGGCCCTGGCCCTGTTCAGCGAGTACCTCTACTATAAGAAATACCATCGGGCTGACCTGGACTGGTGGTGGAAGGTCAAGGTGATCAACCGTGATCCCCACGGATTCCTTGATGCCACTATCTATGACTACCCCACCACAAAGCTCTATATAAAAAACGTCTACGGTCTGGGTGTCAAATTCATGGCCGACCTGTACAACCTGGTGGGAGAAAAAGTCTTTATCGCCTTTTTGCAGGATTATCGAAAAAAAAATCAGGGGAAACTAGCCACAAAAGAGGATTTTTTCAGTACATTAAAAAAGCATACGGAGAAGGACCTGACTCCGCTGCAGAAATATTTTAAACACCCATTTTAGAAAGGACATTACAAAATGCGGCAAACCTCTATCGAAGAACTATTAGATAAACACGGCAAAGTGACGTATAACACAAAGGGAGTCTTTGCCCCGCCTTCCTATACAGGGAAGAGTAAGCTTTTTATTTCCGAAAAGGAATACGGGCAGGCCGAGGAGCTGGCCAAAGCCAAACTTGCCTACCTGTTGTCATCGGCCGCGCCTGAAAACCGGACCGATCCCAACTCGTTTCCGGACCTGCGCGACGGGGGGAATGACACCGCGGGAGAACCGGGAAAACCGGTGATGACCGGCTGGTTGGACTATGCCGGCAAAACACTTGAGCATGAAAAATTCCTGCAGGACCTGCAGACAGCAGGCAACAGGATCGCGGAGGATTTCGGGGCGTTTGTGGTAATCGGTATCGGCGGGTCCTATACCAATATTGAGGGTATTATCAATGCCGTAAACCCGAAAGGTACGCGCATTCCCTTTTACTATTTGGGCCAACAACTGTCCGCGGAGCGCTACCGCAAGGTTCTGGCCGAACTTGCCGCGGTGAAAAAAAAGATCGCGGTAAATGTTATTTCCAAATCCGGGACCACCACGGAACCGGCCCTGGCCCTGCGCCTGCTGCTTTCCGAGCTTACGCGCATGCAGAAACTGGGGGCCGTGTTTGCCACCACCGACCCTGAAAAGGGGGCCCTGCGCCAAACCATAGCCGCGCGCGGTTTTAATCCTTCCTCCTATTTTACGGATGAAATTAACAAATATTTTTATATCGGTGAGGATATCGGCGGCAGGTTTTCGGTGATAACCCCCGTGGGGCTGCTGCCCTTTGCCGTGGCGGGAATTGATCTGCGGGAGCTTCTGTCCGGATACCGGTACGCCATGGAAACACTACAGGACACGGCGGTCCGGGCCGCGGCCGCCAAATACGCGGTATACCAAAAGGGTGCGGTAAACGCGGTGCTTTCCTATAATGTTGCCTGTTTTCGTGAAAAGATCCTCGGCTTCCGGCAGCTCTGGCCGGAGTGCGACGGCAAGGACGGCAAGGGGCTCAACCTGATGGAAGAGTTTTATACGGCGGACGCGCATTCAAACGGCCAGCTGATAAAAAGCGGCATCAGAAACATGGTTGAGATCTTTCATTTTATCACGGACATCGGCGTTGATTTTGAGGTCCCGGCTTCCGCATACAACAACGATAAACTGGAAGTAGTGGCCCAGGGGAGTCCGGGGGCCCTCAGCCTGCATACCATCAACAACCGCTTTATGTCGGCCCTGCTGATGGATCACTGGAAATCCGGTCTTCCGGTAATCGCCGTAACGCTGCCGCGGCTTTCCCCGTTTATCGTGGCCATGCAGATGGGGGTGGAGCACTACTCGGCCGTGCTGTTCGGCCTTATGCTGGGGATAAATCCGGTAAACCAGCCGGGTGTACAGGGCTATAAGGAGATTGCCTTCAGATTGCTGGGAATGAAGGGGAAGGAACCCATGACGGCCGCCCTGAATGAACTGAAGGAGTTCGGGCTTTAGGTTCTTGAAGGTCCGAAGGGATTCCGGCGCGGGCTCAGGCGGTCTTTTCTTTCAGCAGGAAAATCCAAGTGATCAGAAACCCGAAGACCAGCCCGAAAAAATGCCCCCAAAAACTGACTTCCGGTGTACTGAGATCGAACATCACTTGCAGCATAATGAAAAAACTCAAAATAACTATCTGGTTTTTGATGATCTTTATATGGTACCCCAGGTATCCCTTTAATAACACGGCTAAAAGCGCACCCACAATTCCCATAATACCGGCGGACGCCCCCACCAAAAAATCATGGGCATTCGTGTACACCGCAATGAACAGGTAGCAGGTAAGCGCGGCCGTCCCGGAAACCAGGTAAATGAACGCGTACCGCAGGCTCCCCATGACCTTCTCCACATGCGGCCCCAGGATATACAGCCCCAGCATGTTCATGGTCAGATGCAGTATCCCGTAATGCAGAAACTGCGCGCTTACAAGCCGCCAGCTGTCGCTGAGTCCCACCCCCAGGGTAAAAAGCGCGCCCATGGAATAGAGGGTAACCTCGTTGGTGGAGCCGCCCAAAATCTCCTCGAATATAAATATCACGGTATTAATCACAATAAGCGCCAGGGTCACCACCGCCCCGCGGCGTTGTACGCGCTTAAACAGGCTGTAGCGTTCTTCTTTTGTAAAATCATCCGCGGTCCTGCGGATCAGTTCCGCGGTGTTCTCTTTTGCATACGCTGCGGCCGTGGGGTCGGTATTGCCCGGTATGGTTGCGGTCGCGGCCGCGTCACGGCCGCGCAGGGCTGCCGCGTTCTTATCCTTCAGAACCGCGGTTTCCGTCGCGTTTTCAGCGGGCGAATCTCCGGCTGCAATCCCGATCCTGCCCGCGGCCATCTCCCGCAGGATATGGTTTTTGCTCTTTGCCAGCTCCTCAAGAATCCGGGACGCTTCCCCGTACTTTCCGGCGGCCTGCAGGGCAACGGCACGCCAGTACCGCTTTTGTCCCCGGCTTACTCCGGACAGAGCGCCTTTGAACAGTTTTTCAACCTGTTCTGTCTCTCCGTGGAAAGCAAAGATATACAGCCTGATCATATTCTTGCTGTAATAATGGAGTCTTTCAAACAGGGACTGGTAGCGAAAGGGGACCTCGGCAAGCAGGCGCAGCTCCCCCGCCTCACCCAGTGCCCGGCAGTAAAAGCTCAGGAGAACCATATTCATCTGAATACCTTTTAACCACAGTAAAAGCTCGTCCCATTGCCGGCCGAACAGGTACAGGTAAACCGTTGCCATTCCATACAATGTCCCGGTTTTGTCCCTGTGTCCGCGTAGGTAATCGATTGCCTGTTGTGTTTTCCCCTGTTTTGCCCAGATCCTGGCCTGAAGCAGGATGACGTTCACCTTAAAACCACGGTCAGGGTGAAGCCGGTAGCAGACAACACAGACCAGGCGTGCCAAAGTATACAACTCGCGCAGGCTTAAATTATTTACCGCCCTGGTTCCCAAAAGGGGAATGAGAATCAGCACGGACCAGAATGCGGCGCCGATAAAACCGGCCCACTGGGGCAGAAGTTTCAGCAGCAGCAGTGACAGTCCCAGAACAAACGCGTTTTTGATGATCCATATCCTGCCCTCACGCCGCCGTGTAAGCGTCAGTTGGATAAGCGAAAAAGATGAGAAGGCAAAAACCAGCCAAAGCAGAATAGTGTTAAGACTCATACCGGTCTTCATGTTATAGGGCATTAATAAGAAAGAATCAATATACTATCGATACGGTTGACAGGCGGCGTTGCATAATTATACTGGTATACAACATCCGGATGTGGCAGGGGGAACGGAAAACGAATGGCAGCATCGGTGAATAAATTCGAAAATATCTTCAATTCCCACAAAACGAATTTGAACGAAGCGGATCTACAGGAGTACGTACTGGGAAAAATTTTTCCTACCATCCGCTACGGCAGAGACACGGACCTGGAGC
Source organism: uncultured Spirochaetaceae bacterium (assembly GCA_964634205.1). Lineage (GTDB taxonomy): Bacteria > Spirochaetota > Spirochaetia > SZUA-6 > RPPD01 > JAFGGG01. The sequence goes on along the minus strand of CAZWKE010000028.1, from coordinate 5,448 downwards.
GCTACGTGAACTTGCGGGAGAATGGTCACGGTTCCGCGGATTGGCACGGGTTTTTCAACAGTCTTACCCTGAAATATACGGAGGATGAGCGAAAATTATTAATCCGCTGCATGCGTAAAAACCTGGATTATTTTCAGTACATTTTTTCCAGAATAATTACTGATGTCTATAAACGAATAATAAAAATGTTGAAACGCCGTATAGACCTGCTTGTCAAGGAGCTTGCCGGCGTTGAAAGCATATCCAAGGCCGTCTTAAGCCGGGATCATAACATGCTGCGAAGGGTTGAAACCATTATCGGCCTTTGTGCGCAAAATAAAAGTGATGCACTCGACGGAATAAATTTTCTCACCGATCTGGGCCGCAACCTGGGCTACAAGCAGAAACAGCTGGGCAGAATCCAGAGTCTTGTAAAACGTTATTTTGACGGTTCATTATTTGAAGAGGCGGAACTCGCCACCCAATACCATTTTGACATTAAAGAGGAGTACAAAAAACAAAAGAAACTGCCCGCGGGGAACGACAGCGGGGAGATCAAACTGAAGATTTTTATCACCGAGGAAGATATCGGGCGGATCCTCATCAACAATCAAAAACTGAATGAGTATGAGCTGAGTTTTTCTTATTTCGAGAAGTATATCAAGTTCGTAAATGATCCCGAGTTTGCCACCAAGATCTATGTATACTCCAAAAAGCATAACACCGCGCACTATCAGATCTTTGAATCCATTCGCAAGGGTGCTTTATACAATTACCAGAAGAACAGGGTGTTTGATGATATTTTTAAAGTAATCTGCCAGGGTCGGTATGTGTTCAATATTACAAACGAACGGCAGATGGATAGAAAACTAAAAAGCATCGGCAGACCGGCAAAACCACCGGCACAAGCTCAAAATCTGCGGGCGGAAATACCGGAAAACAGGCCTGACAAAGAGGAATCCGGGGCGACCCCGTCTCCAACCGCTTTACCC
>CAZWKE010000028.1:0-4377 GCA_964634205.1 uncultured Spirochaetaceae bacterium | reverse complement strand
GGAAACCTTACACGAAAATAAAAAAATACACAGAATGCTTGTGTATGAGTTCCGCGACCGGCTGGGAGCCGAGCTTACGGAACACCTGGGATTCCATAACAACCGGGCGCTTTCCAACGAGAACAAGGTAAAGCAATTAAAAGAGCTTATTCATTATGTGATCCATAACTACGACAGCATTATCGGTCAGGAACAACTGTTTTCCGCGCACAAAGAGCGGATTGAAAGCCTGGGGTTCTCTCTGCACGAGGTGTACACGGTTATTCTGAACTGTTTTAACGGGGTAAAATCCGATTTTTTGACCGGCCGGATGAATGAGAAAATAAACCGCTCACTTTCGGGTAGATTCAAGTTTTTTTAACAGCTTACGGGCCTGCGTGGAAAACGCGTCGTAGGGCCGCATGTTGGCAACCTTGGTCAGATAGCCGATCGCCCGCCGATAATCTTTCATAGACGCATAGTTCTTCCCCAGATGCAGCAGGGCGGACTTGTGACTGGAGTTGTGCGGGGCTTTGGTAATAAACTGCAGATAACATTGATTGGACTTGGCGTAATCCCGCAGCGTGGCGTAGCACTGCCCCAACTGGAACAGGGAATCTTCCAGGTACCGCCGCCATGTCTCTTTTTTTATGCGGGTGGTCCGGAGCAGGGTATGGAAAATCATAATAGCGTCTTTTATCCTGCCGGCGGAAATCGCGCTTAAACCCTCATAGAATTTTTTCTCCACATCAAGGTATTCTTCATCATCATTACCACTGTGCCCCGGTTTGGGGGAATCTTCGGCCGTGACCTGCTCCTTGGCATCTTTATCCGGAATAATACGCGAAACCGCGGCCAACAGGTTATTGATTTCCAGGGGAAAAGCAAGCGTATAATCCACTCCATACACCTTTGCCTGTTTCAGATCCAAAATGTCCTTGGGATTATGCAGCACAATGATGGGGACCTTCCGGAAATTTTCACGAATTCTGCCGATGGCCTCCACCCCCTTTATCTGTTTCAATGAAATATTCACAATAATCAGATGAAAGGAATCGGTTTTTAATTTCCTTACGGCCTCAAACCCTCCCATCGCCTCGGAGACGTTATACCTGTCCTGGAGCATCTTTTTCCAGGGGCTGCGAATACCCGTCGTATTGTCAAGAATCAGAATATTACCAATCATGTCGATCAGCGCCTGCAGCGCACCTTTCCATCGGCTTTACCCGCCGTTATTTGTTTCAGACTCGGACCGCAGCCGTTTCTTGGGCGGGAGGTCCTTTTTTCGGCCCTGGTCGTCAATACAGACAAAGGTGATGCTGTTGTGAAAGACGTACTCCTCATCGTTCCTCCCCAATCCGCCGGCGAAAACCTTGACACCGTAGGCGATGGAGCTTTTCCCCCGGTGCTGCGGCAGCACCTCAAAACGCAAAATTGACCCGTTTAACACCTTTGTTTTAAACTCAATATTGTCCATGGCGCGCGTTACCAGCATCTGTTCGGGAAAATCACGGGCCGCTACCAGCCAGGCGAACTCATCCACCCATTTTAACAACTGCCCGCCGAAGAGAAAACCGTGATGATTAAGGTGTTCCGGTCTTACTAAAATGAACGTGTTCATTGGTTCTGTAATTAATCTAAATCTTCAACTGCCGCCTGTCAAGAAAAGCGATTTGAAATTTATGCTTTTTTGGAATTATCCGGGAAAAACCGCGCCGTTCTATAAAAAAGCTTGAGAATCCCGCGCGGGTCCGTTATAGTGGAACCTAAACAGTACATAAAAAGGAGACCTGCATGCGATTACAAAAGACATTCTGCTTTCTTCTCGCCCTGGCCGCGTTTACCTTCATGAACGCTGTACAAGGAAGCGCCCAGACGACCTCCCCCGCTTTTTTATCCGCGCAGCCTCCGCAGGTGATAACGGATGAGTATATTGCCGCTCATTTCTACGAGCGTCCCCCCGCCGTGAAGTTTAACGCGAAGGACTACGGTCTTGATGGGAGAAAACTCTATGTAAGCGCCCTCAGGGGAAGCGACAGTAATCCTGGTACCGGGAAAGCCCCCTTTTTTACCATCCAGAAGGCGGTTGATGTTTCGGCACCGGGAGACATTATCTATGTAATGAAGGGCACCTATACCGGGAATAAAAATGATAACGTAGTGACCTTTTATAATAAGCACGGCACCAAAAAGCATTGGATAATGCTCCGGAACTATCCCGGTCATAATCCGCTGCTGCAGATCAGGGGATGGTCGGGAATCTCGATACAAGGTTCAAGCTATATTATTGTTTCCGGCTTTATAGTTCGCGGGCAGGCCGACACCGTCAGCTATAAATACGCTTATAAGAACCGGAAGAACGGTTCCAACCCTGTAACCTGTGCCAGCGGTATAGTTGTCATGTTTTTATACGATAACTATACCGTACGCTCGCACAATATTACTGTAGCCGACAATATTGTGTACAACTGTCCCGCGATGGGGATTAACTCTTTACTGGCCGATTACCTTGGTTTTTTTAACAATATCAGCTGCTATAACGGCAAGTGGGCGCCTTACGGCAGCAGCGGAATTTCCGTGTACCAAAACCAGGCCGTAGACAATTCCAGGGACATTAAGGTGATCATCTCCGGTAATATTTCTTACTGTAATGAAAACAGGATTCCCTTTATCCATGTGGGGAAAATAACCGACGGCAATGGAATCATTGTGGATGACATCAAACACACTCAGAGTTGGGAACCGTATACAACCAAAGACCGTTATTTCGGAAAGACTTTGGTCCAGAACAATATCTGTTTTTATAACGGCGGCCAGGGGATTAATGTGTTTGAGAGTGAGTTTGTTACGGTACGCAACAACACCTGTTTTCATAACGCCCGCACCGGGCAGATAAAGGGCGGCGAAATATGGATCGGAAACAGCAGCAAGATAACGGTAACGGCGAATATTGCCGTTTCAACCAATAAGAACGGAGATAAGGCATTCATGTCTTTCGGAAGCCGAGCGGTGAACATGGCGGACAATCTGTTCTACGGGAGGGTGGATTCCCCCGGCCCGGGAAAACGCGCGCTTCTCAATAAAAATCCGCAGTTTATCAACACCTCAGCGGACCCGGCGATAGCTGATTTCCGCCTGCAAAAGGGGTCCCCGGCGATAGACTACGCTGCCGGCGGTGCGCAGACCGATATACAAGGCACACCGCGGCCGCAGGGCAAGAATGTCGAGCCGGGCGCATATGAGTTTGTTCCATAATAAGAGTATTGGGATTTGGGCGGTGCGAGGCTCGAACTCACGACCTTCTGGGTGTAAACCAGACGCTCTCCCAGCTGAGCTAACCGCCCGTATCAGGAGAAACTACACAAATACGCCTAATTTGTCAAGGTATACGGTAAGGAAATATGGTGTGCGGGCATAGCCGTGTCGGAGGTTTACGCTGCCTCCCTGTTGCGGCGGGCATATCCTGCCGCTTCCCCGCTGCCGCCGGGGTTTCAGTGGGCAGCTTTTACTCGTATTTCAGGGATAAGAAGCAGATCCTGATCGACGTACTGGCATACCTGGACAAACGTATGGACGACAGCATTCGGCCGCCCGACACCGGGCCGGGTGCCGATAAAAAAGAGTTTATCCGCACCCTGCTTAACAGGATCCTTTTGGCGCATAAAAACCATCCGCGTTTTCATAAAGAACTCGCTGCCATGCAGATACTTGATCCTGAAATCAGCGAGATCACGGAAAAACGGGAACAGCGTACCATTGATTCGTATTACCAGGGGCTTAAAACCTGGGAGAACCAGTTGGCAGTGAGTAACCTTAAGGCGGCGTCCTTTATCATCTACAAGGCCGTGGACAGTGTGATTCATGAAATCGTAGATCTGAATACCGAGGTTGATGAAAATATGCTGCTGCGGGAACTGACCGACCTGATCTACCGCTATCTGTTCTCAGTCTGAAGCCGTAAATATATCCAAATTGGTAATCCACTATTTAATTATTGCCTCCGGCCGGATAAACGGGTATACTGAGACGCGTAGTAGAAAAAACTATATCATCAGTCAGACTATGATTTATAAATTGTTACACAAAATCAATATACACTTCCTGGTGCTGATTTCGACCTTTATGACGGTTGCAATCTCCGGGGGAGTTACGGCGCTTGTTCTTTTTGCCGTTTTTTCAGAAATAAATTCCACCGGTTTTTTTCTCTCTGTAATTGTTCCGCTGGTACTTGCCCCTCCTCAATTATATTTTTTGTTATTAAACCACAGAAAGCTGAAAAAAACTGAGCAGGAGCTTACGCAAACCAATATAAAACTGAAGCGTGAGGTCAAGACCGTTACAATAAAAGAAAACGAGCTTAAAATGCTGAACAGCGAAATAGAGGAAAGAATCACAGTA